>NZ_VFNX01000009.1 GCF_006715785.1 Streptomyces puniciscabiei | reverse complement strand
CGGCGTACAGGTATCCGTCGGAACTGCCGACGTAGGCGACTCCCCCGGTCACCACCGGCGAGTGCACGATCCCGCCGGTGCTGAACGTCCACCGTTTTGCGCCCGTCCTCGCGTCGAGCGCGTACAGCTTGCCGTCGTCGCTGCCCAGGTAGACCACTCCGCCCACGAGATAGGGGGCTGAGCCCAGCGCCGCTTGGGTGGTGTATGACCAGCGCCGCTCGCCTCTGGCGGCGTCGACCGTGTACAGCGTGCCGTCGTTGCTCGCCGCGTACACCAGATCACCCGCGACCGTGGGGCGGTTGACCAGGACGCCGGTGAGAGGGAAGCGCCACAGGCGGGTACCGGCCTTCGGGGGGTCGCCGTCCAGCAGCCGCCGGCCGGTGAAGGCCAGGGCGGCGGAGGCGGCAACACCGGCGGCGGCCAGCAGGACGCGCCGCCGGCCGGACGCCGCGTCCGCCGCAGCGGGGACCTCGCGCGGACCCGATCCGGTCGTCGGCGGGCAGTCACCGGTGTCGCCGCGGCCGTCCGGCGCGCGCACGAGGATGTGCCTCGGGTCCGTGCTGGGCGTGGCCGCCAACGGGCGGGGCAGCCAGCCCGGTTCGAACAGGGCCGTCGCGGACCGGCCCCGGCCCAGCACCGCCCCGACCTCGGGCAGCCCGGGGCGCCGCGCAGCGTCCTTGTCCAGGCAGCCGGCGGCGATCCCGCGCAACGGCTCCGGTACCGCGCCGAGATACGGCTCCTCGTGCATGATGCGGTACAGCAACAGGTGGGCCGTGCCCTCACCGAACGGCCCCATCCCGGTGGACGCGAAGACGAGGACCGCGCCCAGCGCGAAGACGTCCACGGCGGTGCCGACGCCCTTGCCGCGGATCTGCTCCGGCGCCATGTATCCGGGTGAGCCCATCATGGTCCCCGTGCCGGTCAGCGCGCTCGCTTCGACGACCCGGGAGATACCGAAGTCGATGACCCTGGGACCGTCGGCCGCCAGCAGCACGTTGCCCGGCTTCAGGTCGCGGTGCACCACCCCGGCCGCGTGAACGGCGGTGAGCGCCTGGACCAGTCCGAGACCCAGCTCGCGTACGGAAGACTCCGGCAGCGGCCCCCCGGCCAGGACCGCATCCTGCAGCGAGGGGCCGGGGATGTAGGTGGTGGCCAGCCAGGGCGGTTTGCCGTCGGGCTCGGCGTCGACGACTCCCGCGGTGCAGGGCCCGGACACCGACCGGGAGGCGGCGACCTCCCGGGCGAACCGCCTGCGAAAGAGCGGATCCTCCGCGAGATCGGGCCGAATGACCTTCAACGCGACCTGTTGGTTCTCCGGCGACCGGGCCAGATAGACCCGCCCCATACCCCCACTGCCCAAGCGGGCAAGCACCCGATAGCGGCCGACCTCGCGAGGATCGTCCGGCGTCAATGGCTCCATGCCGCCCGCCCCTCCCTGACTCCGCGGGGAAGGAACCTTCCCCGAGCCGCACACGTACACACTGGCCCCCCGTCCGCCCGGGCCGCGAGCGCAGCACGACAGCACGACTGGTACACGCGCCCCCAGCCCGGTCGACGCCCTGAATCAAACAGGAGTCCGCAAACCTCCTCCTTGCGGTGAACGTGCCGTGTGGCATCCGGGCGGACGCGCCGTGGCTCTGCAGGATGGGGCCCCGTTGTCTGCCCGTCGATGACCGGCCGGTGCAGCAACGGATCTCTGGGGACTCTCATCTCGCATAAGGATCACGCACGTTGACCAGAATCTCAGCCCTGACCCCCTCTGTCCGCCGCCTGGCTGCCGTCGCGGTCTCGGGCTTCCTCGTGGCCGGCCCGGCCGTCACGGGAGAGGCTTCCGCCGCTGAGGCGGCCGACGCGTCGAAGGGCGGCGCCACCGCGACGGCGTTCCGCGCCGCGCTGGACGTCTCCGGGCCGACCGGAACGGTGCCCGTGCACGCCTCGCTCAACGCGGTTCAGGCTCCGGCGACCGCCGAGAAGAAGACCCTGGACGTCGCCCTCGACAAGGTCGACGGCGACCGGCCGGTCAATCTTCTGCAGGCCGACGTCGCCATGGCCAGGGGTGATGTCGCGCGGGGCCGGGCGCAGGGCACCACCCACCTCGTGCGGGCGCGAGTCCATGTGCCCGGCCTCCCGGTGCTGCCCGTGCTGGAGGTGGAGGAGGTGACGGCCACGGCGACCTGCGTCGCCGGACAGAAGCCGACCGCCGAGTCCCAGGTCCTTGGCCCCCTCACGGCCCTGGGCAAGCCGTTGCCGAGCACGGGCGACGGTACGACCGTGGAGGTTCCCGGCGTGGGCAGGGTGCGCCTCGCGTTCTCCCACAAGGAAACGACCAGCAGCACGGCCGCCGCCACCTCGGTCCAGCTGCAGGTGTCCGTGGATCCGCTGCACCTGGGCGTCGCGAAGGTGGAGGGAACGGTGACCCTGGCGGAGGCCACCTGCCGGTCCCCTCGGGCGAACGCCCCGGTGGCGCCGGGGCGTTCGGCGCCCCGTCCGCAGCTGGTCAGCCGCTCCGAGGCCAGCGACCTGGCCAAGACCGGCGGCACCGGTCTGACCCCGTACGTCCTGTCGGCGGGAGCGACCCTCGTCACCGTGGGCGCAGGAGCCGTGAGGCTCGCCCGCCGGGGCCGCCGCAGGCACCCCTGACGTCATGACCGGCGGCAAGGCTCGCCCCCGCCGACGGAGTCGTCGTGCTCGGGGCGGGTCCTGTCGTCGCGTGGGGCCCTACGGGCTGTGGCAGGCAACCGGCGCAAGGTGATCGGCGCCCTGGGCGTGTCGGAGCCGGGCGCACGCGCGCCTGCCGGCCCGGGCAGGGCGAGGTCGGTCCTTGCGGGTCAGCGCACCCTTCCTCGCGGCTTCAGCGGTACTCCAGGCAGTTCCGGCGCGGGCAGCGGTGCCCCGTCGTACCCCTTGACCTCACCGAAAAGGAGTCCCTTCATCCAGTCCTGCCGGGCCTCTTCGATCTCTTCCTGGGACCGGTCGACGAAGTTCCACCACATATCAAAGCGATCGCGCGTTTGATGGAGGTCTGCAACCAGAAGAAGGCGATGCCTCGGTCGCAGTCGAAGGCGGAGCGGATCCAGAAGTACGGGAGGATGCGCTTGGAGGAGTATGCCGAGGAGTGGAAGGCCGGCCAGCGGCACCTGGCTGTCTCGTCGCTGCGGCACCTCGCCTCGCTGCTGGAGCACCACCTCCACCCGGCGCTCTGCAGTCGGCGGATGAACTCCTTCGATCCTTACGACAAGCTGCGCGCGGTGTTCCTCGATGCGCATCGGCTCGGCATCTTCTCCGACAACCCGTTTGATGGCGTCAAGCCGCCGCAGTACGACCCGGCTCGGGCGGTGATCCCGTCCCTCGAACAGCCGCGAGCGATACGGACCGCGGGTGACGACGCCTTCATGCTGGTCGTGGAAGCGGATCAGGGCAGCGGGCGAGGTGGACATCCCGGAAGGGATGGTCCTCTACGGCAACCGCCGCTTCTACGCGTCGAACTGCCTGAGCAACGCCATACCGATCACGGACGTCGCCAAGTGGATGGGACACAAGAGCGTCGACGTCACGTTCAAGATCTACCGGCACCTTCTGCCGGGATCGATCAGCAAGGCGGCGCAGGTTCCGGACATGGCGCTCGCGGCCTGACATATCGAGGATTCCTGGCCGCTCCGAAGCTCAGGCATCGAGCGTGGGCGAACTCAGCCGAGCTTGGGTGCATCTCGGTACACCCACGTGATCGACATGTTCAGATACTCGGCGGCCTGCGCAAGCTATGCGCTCGCGTCGATCACAGCTTGGCTCGCATGAAGGGTAGAACGGACAGAAAGAACCGACGACCAGGACGAAGAGCGAACTACGTCCGTCCACAGCGAGCGGCATCACGGTATTGAAAGGAACAACCGCCATGGCCCTGACCCAGCAGACGATGACCGATGAGCAGCGTAAATCGGTCGTTCTGGAATACCTCAAGGCCTTTGACCACGGCGGTGTGACTTCCAGCAGCGGCAACATGGTGGACCTGTTCGCCGATGACGCTCAGGTGTACTTCCCGAAGTGGGGACTGGCTACCGGCAAGGAGGAGATCGGCACGCTCTTCGCCGAAGTCGGCACCACGATCAAGGCGATCAAGCATCACTACGCTGACTTCAACTGGATCTTTTCCGGCAGCGATGTGGTGGTGTGTGAGGGGACCAGCCATGGTGAGCACCGTGACGGTCCGTGGCGCGCCGGAGTGCCCGAATGGGGCGCCGGACGATGGTGTGACGTATTCGAGATCCGCGACTGGAAGATCCAGCGTTGTTTCGTCTACCTGGATCCCGACTATGCCGGCAAGGACACCGCCCGCTATCCCTGGCTTGCCAAGCGGACCAATCCCTGAGAGCGGCTTGCCTCGGCCGGCCGCTTCACACTTTTTCTTCGACAAGTCCGAACATTATCAACTGATTGTAAATCCAGGCGTCGCCCTGGTGATCTACACGTGCGTCTTTGTCGCTGTGGATGTGTCCGCGGTGCCGGTCTGCGCCAGGGGCCTCAGGGCGGCGACGGGATTCATGGGCGGACCTGATGTCGCGATTTCGGTTACCTCGGTCGGCGGCCTTGGTCTCGACGGTCGCGACGGGATGCGTGGAGGCGTCTCTCGCGGCCGTAAGGCTTGCAGCGGAAGCGGAGCTGACCGTGGCGAGGAGAGCACCTCCGGCTACGGCGAGAGAAGCAGTGGCTATGGCGACACGCCGGACTATCGTGTTCATCGTCTTTCCTTCTGGAAGCCCATCTCTCAATGTCCGCGAGTGCTGTCCTGTGTCGTGACTGCGGGCACTGGGTCGAACCTACGCCAGGAAATGTAGTTGAACAATAAACTACATCGGTGGTGTGTGTCGCCCAGCTCGGCTTCGTGCAGCGGTCGCCAGGGCTCGGTTCCGGACGGGGTGTCGACGCGCGGTGTCGGGATACCGGCTGCCCCGTCACCGGTGCCGGCCGCACCATCCGGCGGTGGCCCGGGCCACTACCCACGTTCACGTTCTTTCAGGGGCGCGCCGTCTTCCTCGGTGCCGCACAGCCGGTGGGTCAGGACCGTGCAGTGCTTGTTCACCCGGTAGAGGACGAAGGCCGCGATGAGAGCCCCCACCATGGGGGCGAGCAGGTACACCCACAAGAAGGACGACTGCCCGGACGCCAGGGCCGGTCCGAACTGGCGTGCCGGGTTGACCGAGCCTCCTGTGGTCGTTCCCAGCAGGGCAATCGCTCCGCCGATCAGGAAGCCGACCAGCCAGGGGACCAGGCGTGCCAGGCGAGGGGCCTGCAGGAAGGAGCCGACGAGGTACACGATGACACCCATGCTGGCGGCCTCGGCGCCGAACAGCTCAGCTGCCGTCCAGCCTGCGCCGGGCTGCAATACGGCGTAGGCGACCGGGGGGTCTTTGGCCGCCGGGCCCCATACGGCGCCGGCCAGGAGTACTCCCAGAACGGAGCCGGTGAGCTGTGCCAGGACGTAGGGGACAACGGAAACGCCGGGGAAGACGCCGAACCGCCACATCGCGAGAGAGATTGCTGGATTGATGTGTCCGCCGCTCGTCCTGCCTGGCCGGCTGACGATGAGAGCGGCGATCAGTAGTCCGACAGCTGCCCCGACGATCAACAATTGCAGATGAATCCGATCGACTCCGTCGGAGATGAAGGATGGGCCCATCACCCATCGGACGATCGTGGTGACGCCGAACAGCAGCACAAATGCGAGGTAGCACTCCAGGGCGCTGTGACCCGCGATCGTCGCCGGCCGCGGAGGGGCGCTGCCGGTTCGCCCGGCCGGCCGCGGGTCGCTGGAGGGCGCGGGAGTCTCTGGCATGGCGGTCCTCGGGAACGGGAAGAGTGGACCGGCGACAGGCATCGGGACGTCGCCGGGGTGACCTCGAACGTGGCTCTGGTGCCGTCGGCTCAGCCGCTGTTTCGGCGCGCTGGAAGATAGTGAGAGACCTTGAACGGGTGCCCGGGATCCAACAGCGATCTGGCCTTCTCCTCGGCTGACCGGTCATATCCGGTGAGCCGGCCGCTGTGCTGCCGTTCATGCTCCTCCCACGGGGCCACCGCGAAGACCTCCAGGTATGTGTCCGGTTGGGAGCCGTCACGGAACAGATCCCAGCGCAGTGCACCGGTGCGCAGACGGGAGCGGCCCACAGCCTCCATCGCGTCGGTGAAAGCATCGGCGTGGTCGGCTGGAACGCGGTACTCGACCGTGACGAGAACTGGTCCTGTCGATGCCGATGGATCGAGAACCATGACGGGAGCCGGCCAGTGCATGGATGAGGTTCAGCCCGTGTGGCTGCCGAACATGGCGCGGGCGTAGGTGACTCCTATGCCGTAGGCACCGGCGTGCTGCGTGACGATGTCCATGACCGGCTCGTACGTGTCGGTGCGACCCCAGTCGCGCTGCCATTCGAGGAGGGTGGTGAGCCAGGTCGTGGGGACGATGCCACGCTGTGTCATGCGTGTGACGGCGTTGTTGTGAGCAACCGGCGAGACGCCGCCGCAGGCGTCGGTGGGAACGTACACCTGGTAGCCCTGGTCGGTGGCGGACAGGGCGGCGAACGAAATGCACACCTCGGTCCACAGGCCGGCCAGCACGATCTTGGGTCGTCCGGTGGCCTTGACGGCGTCGACCACCCGCTGGTCCTCCCAGCAGTTCATGGTGGTTCGGTCGATGGGCTCAGTACCGGGGAACTGCTCCGCCAGCGGGGCCAGCAGGGGGCCGGAGAACGACTTGGAGGCGACGGTGGTCAACACCACCGGTACGTCGAAGACTTTCGCGGACTTCGCGAGAGCCACGGTTGCGTTGATGATGTCACCGCGGTCGGCGCTGGTGGTGCCGAAGAACATCTGAGGCTGGTGATCCACCAGCACCACGACGCTGTCCTGCGCGGTGAGAAGCTGTGCGGCGGGGGCGTCCGTCACATTCTGGATGTTGACCATGGTCCTTCTGCCCTTCAGCTGTTGTGGATGCCCTGGTACCGACGGATCGTTGCCTCGCCTGCCGTACGGCCGGTCACAGAACGAAACAGGCGTCGAAGATTTCGGATGCTGCGGCATCGTCGGGAGCGAATCCCTGGACGATGCGCCACTGGCGGTGCTCTTCCGATTCGGCTGCGGCCTCGATCAGCGCTTGGGCCTGCCGCACTCCGGAGGGCGGGGTCGGGAACATCGTGTGGTGGTAGCCGCCGTAGTAGGTGACCGGGCTCCAGGACGGCGATGCGTCGGGCAGGGCGGGGGCGAGCCCCTCGAACTCCCCGGCCGCGTAGACGACGCGTCCGCCGACAACGGTCAGCAGCGACTCGATGTGGGAGATGTCCTCATCCGGAACGGTGAAGTAGTCCGCCGACAGGACCGCCACGTCGGCGTAGTAGCCCTCCTTGAGGATTCCCTTGACGTCGCTCTCGCCGGACAGTTGGGCGCCGGCGGCGGTGTACATACGCAGGGCGGTGTCCCTGTCGACCATGTTTTCGGGGGAAGCCAGAACCTGGCCGCCGATGGAGCGCCCTCGCACAAGCCATTCCAGGGACAGCCAGGGGTTGTAGCTGGAGACTCTGGTGGCGTCCGTGCCGGCGGCGACTGTGAGGCCTTGGTCGAGCATCTTGCGGATCGGCGGGGCATCGGATGCTCGAGCGGCTCCGTACCGGTCGCGGAATGCGCTGCCCTGGAACATCATCCGGTTCTGGATGGACAGGGCGCCCCCCATGGCCGCGATGCGGCTCAGGCTCGCCTCGGACACCGTTTCGGCGTGGTCGAAGAACCAGGGGACACCGCGCGGGAAGCCGGTGTCCGCCGCCACCTTGTCGAACACGTCAAGGTTGGCGGCGATGGTCTCCCCGTAGGTGGCGTGCAGGCGGAACCCCCAGCCGTTGTCGAGGAGCAGGCGTACTGCTGATTCGAGTTCGCTGTCCGCACGCTCCGGCCGCAGGGGCCTTGGCTCGGTGAAGTTCTCGTAGTCGGCGGGGGACCAGGCCAGGTTTTCGCCCGCCCCGTTCAACCTGAGCCACTCGTCGCCGTCGCCGGGCCGTACCATGCCGATCCAGCGTCGTAGATCGTCCAGTTCCTGCCCGGCGGTCTGCGGGAACAGGTGGTAGGCGATACGCATCGTCAGCAGGCCCTG
This sequence comes from Streptomyces puniciscabiei, assembly GCF_006715785.1. Classification (NCBI taxonomy): domain Bacteria; kingdom Bacillati; phylum Actinomycetota; class Actinomycetes; order Kitasatosporales; family Streptomycetaceae; genus Streptomyces; species Streptomyces puniciscabiei. The sequence continues at coordinate 48,970 of NZ_VFNX01000009.1, read as the reverse complement.
TTCGGCGAGTCTCAACACCGCCCCGTAGTTCTCGGGGAAGTTCTGGAAGCCGCCACCGGCATCGATCGCGCTGGTCAGGCCGAGCCGGTTGAGCTCATGCAGGAAGTGCCTGGTGGAACCGATCTGTTCCGCATCCGACAGTTTGGGGCCCTTGGCCAGAGTGGCGTAGAGCAGGCCGGCCGCGGGAGTCGCGAGCAGAAGACCGGTGGGTTCTCCCGAGTGGTCCCGTACGATCTGGCCGCCTGGCGGAGCGACGCTGTCCTTGGTGAACCCGACTGCTCGCAACGCGGCCCGATTGAGAATCGCGGACTGATAGAGATGCAGCACGAAGACAGGAGTGTCAGGCGCCGCAGCGTTCAACTCCGATACCGTCGGCAGGCGTTGCTCGGCGAACTGTTCTCCCGTCCACCCGCCCACGACGCGCACCCACTGACCCCGGGGCGTGCGCGCCGCCTGCTCGCGCAGCATCCACAAGGCGGTGCGCAGGGAAGGGACGCCGTCCCAGCGCAACTCCAGAAGGTAGTTCAGACCACCACGGATCACGTGCAGGTGGGAGTCATTGAGCCCCGGGATGACGCGTCGGTTGAGCGCGTCGATGATGCGCGTGTCCGGCCCCACGAACGGGACTATGGTCGCATCGTCACCGATGGCGGTGATACGGCCGCCGCGTACGGCCAGAGCAGCAGCCCCGGGCCGGGCTGCATCACCTGTGTGAATACGCCCGTTACGGATGATCAGTTCGGCCGGCTCTTGTGCGTTGGGGTCAACGGCGATGCCGTCTACGGACATTGTGTTGATCATGTAGATGCTCCCTGACGCACGTGGCTGCAGCATCGGTCACGCCGGTACCGCCGGATGACGTAAAGACGCCGGATGTGCGGGAGCCGGCATCGGGCAGTGCCGGACAGTGCACTCAGGAGCCTGCAGGCCCGGCTTGCCGGAGAGGCGGCTGCCGCACAGCTTTGGGCCTGGGGACCTCCTTCATCGCTGGGCCTACATCTGAACGTGTAGGCGCCGGCCGCGGAACTCCCAGGACTGGCATCAAAAAGCCTAAAAGGCGACGTTATGTCCCATTCAGGAGGTTAGCTGCATTCAATTGCGCGGGCATCTCGGGCTGCCATCTCCGCCGTGCGGGCAACCGCGTGCTCGTGCTCCGCCTGGTGACGGGCGGCGGCGCAGGTCTCGTCACCCCCGGGTTCACCGGGTCGGTGTAACCGGGAGAGACAGTGCTGCCGCCGGAGTGGTGGATGGAGTTATGGAGAGCGAGGAGCGTCTACTCATGGCCGCCGTGAGCGGTGGCGCCTGAGGCCAAGCGGCTGTAGACCTTGTTGACGAACTTGCCCCGTTCCCGCAGGCGGCAGAGAGCGTCGATGAACTGCTCGAGCTGAGAGGATAGTGCCCAGGTGCGCCAGGAACGGCCTCACGGTCCAGCTCCGCTGCCAACCGCGGGTCTGAGGTTCCCACATGAATCTTTAACCGTCTGCTCAAGTGTTGCGACCCGACCGCCGCGGGGAGGGTAGGCAACTGGAGGACCAGGCCTCGAAGGTGGCTCGCTGTGAACGGTATGAACCCACATGGTCCCGGCACGGAACGCGATCCTGCCCACCCGCCCCGGCTGCTGGGAGTGCTCACTGTTCTGACGATGGTGACCGGGCTCGTGGACGCCATCAGCTATCTGGGCCTCGGGCATGTCTTCACTGCGAACATGACCGGCAATGTGGTGATCATCGCATTCGCGCTGGTGGGCGCACCGGGCTTCTCGTTGCCTGCATCGGTGATCTCCCTGGCCGCGTTCTTCGTCGGAGCCGTGGCGGCAGGCCGCATGGAACTGGCGCTGCGCCGTCGTCCGCGCCACCACTGGCTGCGAGCCTGCCTTGCGGTGGAGGCAGGGCTGCTGGGGGTGGCCAGTGCTGTGGCTTTTGCCCTCCCGTCCGGGGTCAGGTATTCCGTGATCGCCTTGACCGCGCTCGCTATGGGGATGCGCAACGGTACGGTGCGCAAGCTGGCCGTTCCGGATATGACAACCACGGTCCTGACCTTGACGGTCACCGGTCTCGCCTTCGATTCCTCCCTCGCCGGCGGCACCAATCCACGTGCCCTACGGCGCGTCGCCGCGGTGGTGGTGATGCTCGCAGGCGCGCTGCTGGGAGGCTGGCTCGTCCTGCACCATGATCTGGGCTGGCCGCTGCTGATCAGTGCCATCACCGTGGCGGCCACCGTTCTTGTTTTGAGGCCCCTTCCCGACAAAGGCACGTAGCCGCCGGGATCCGGGCTTTCACTGCCCGTGGTGCACCGCCGTCAAGGCGAGACATTCGGCTTGCGGTCGACGGGGGTGACCGGCGCGATCTTCTCCTTGCACGTGCGCCGCGCACCGGACCAGGGGGCAGGGACGGCATCCAGGAGGTAAGCGAAGCGGTAGGCGAGGTCTTCATAGTTGACGCGCCAGCCGCGGAAGTCCGGCCATGCCTGCTCCGGGGTGCGTTCGACCGTGTAGCCGTGCGCTGTCACATGAGCGACGGCCTCGGCGAACTCCTCGTACGTGAGCTGGATGGGCGAGTCGGGGGAAGGGTCCGGTTCGAACGGCAGGCGCCAGACCTCGGCGATGTTGCGTAAGCAGACGTAGCCGCCCCGCAACGCCAGCCGGGCATCGGCCTGCGGGCAGCTGGGACTGAGGGCGAGTTGCATGGCCGCGGCGTCCATGACGGCCAGCAGGGAGACCAGCCAGTGGTCGCCGGCTCTCGGCGAGCGGAAGCGGCTGAGCACCACGTAGCTGGTGTGGCTTTCACTGACCTCGGCCGACCAGCGCTCCCAGCTGCGGAACAAGTCCGTGAGGCTGTCGGTCAGCCCGATCTGTGCATACCGCGCCAGGATCTCCGGTCCCCAAGGCGGACTGCCGGCCCGTGCCTGCAGCATGGTCACTTCGGCTTCGCGGCGGGAGTAGGCGCCGTACAGAGCCGGAAGGTAGCCGATCTGGAGGCCGATGATGATGGGCCCGGTCGCAGCCGCGCAGAGGTCGAGCGCCGTCAGCTCCACGGTACGGCTGCTGGCGAAGCCGAGCGTGAAAAGCGCTACTCCTGTCTCCCACAGGGCGCCCACCGCGCCGAATCCGCTGATGGCCATCTGCAGCATCGAATAGCCCAGCCAGGCCGCCGCCAGCCATCCGACCAGGTGGAACAGGACGGAGACGGCGGCCTCCGGAGCCAGTACACGATCCTTCTTCTCGAAACTGGGGAAGCGGTCCGCCATGAACTGGAACGGGACGTGCACCATCCTGTGCAGCACTCGTGTGAAGGCGGACCGGGTCGGCCGGGGGATCAGCAGTGTGCGCAGCACCGACGAGAACGTACCCAGGACGATCAGCGCACCGACGACGCCGATCAGGACACGCACAGGGACCTCCCGCGGTGAAGAACTGAACGGGCTGATGTTCTCCGTTGTGCACGATGCCCTGAGTGCGCCAGCCGTCGAAGCGGCGGCGCCCGGTCAGCGGGACGTGACGTCATGGATCTCGGCGATGTAACCACCGGGAAACCTCACGATGGCGCTATGCCGGCCCGCCGAGAGGTGAGGTCCCCACAGCACCGTCGCACCGGCGGCTTCGGCCTTGGTCAGCGTCTGCGTCAGGTTCGCGACCTGGTACCCGGTGACCTCTCGCCCGAACGGGTAGGGCAGGTGTCCGCCGGACACCATGACGACGGTCTTGCCGAAGGGGGAGGTAAGGCGGATCTTGCGGTACGTCTTCCCAGGCAGCCCGATCTCGCCCGCGTCCGTCTTCGGGCTGTCCGACACGACAGACCCGCTGGTGAACTGCATATAGGAACGCAGGAATGCGCTCACCGCGTCGGCCGGCACGTACACGCGGTTCTCCGGAATCGTCGTGAGCGGCTTGTACACGGGTGCCGTGGTGTGCCAGTACAGCTGGGTGTTGATTCCGCCAGGAAACTGGATGACCGCATCCCGGCCGATGGGGTCGGGGAAGGGGGACACCAGCACATGGGCGCCGCTGGCCCGTGCCTGCCGTATGCCGGCGTCCAAGTTCGTCATCAGCCAGCCGGTGCGCTCTGCTCCGAACGGATACGGTATGGGCGTTTGGAAGTCGAAGACCGACAGAGTGCCGACGGGCGAGAGGACGAGTTCGGACTTGGTCCGGCTGGGGGTAGGGGTGACGTCCGTGACCGACACGGCCGTGTTCGTCCCACCGAAGGTGGCCTTCCAGCTGGCGGTGAACGCGGGCACCTTACCGGGCTCGACGTACACGTGTGTCGAGTCGTATTGAGGCCCGACGGCTATTCGGGAGCTGCTCCGGGCGGCCTGTTGCGTGTTGTCCGCCGCGGTCATGATCGCACCGGTGGCCAGCAGGCCGGACGTGGCCGCCAGGAGCAGGATGCGGGCGAGAACACGATTCCTCATGAGGCTCCTCCGATTCGAGGCGGCTGCCGGAGATCGCCCGGGCAGGTCCCTGCCGGGGGGCCATGCGGCGACCCCCCCGATGACTGCGCGGCGAGGTCGCATACCCGCAGAGCGTAAACAAGGCTGCATGATGACGCACCTGGGAGGTGCGTAGTCACTGCAAGGGCTCGGACGTGCCCTGGAGGCCGACCCGGTCACCGTCGCCCGCCGCTTCGGCCGCCTGTCCGAGCAGGGCGCCGCCTGCGTGGGATTCTCACCCGGCCCACCCCTGTTCGAGCAGATCTGCGTGGCCTTCGTCGTGATCGACTGCGCTCCCGGCGCCACCACCGGGGTCGCCCAGGCACTGAGCGCCCACCCTCACATGCTCATATCGAGCGCGCGGCCGCCGGCCACGACATCCTCGCCATCGCCGCCACCCGCGACCTGCCGGCCCTCTCCCGCTACACCCTCGACCTGCTCCCGCACCTTCCCTGCATCACCGCCGTGGAAGTCCGGATGGTCACCCACATGTTCACCGAGGGCGGCCGGTGGCGCATCGCCGCCCTGGACCCCGCCCAGCGTGCTCAGCTGACCGGCCCGCCCCCGGCCCGGACCCCTGTCGACCCGGGCGAGATCACGCCCTTCGACCGCGCCCTCATCACCCGGATCGCCCACGACGGCCGCGCGCCCTACCGGGCCCTGGCGAGTGACCTCGGCGTCAGCCTCAACACCGCAAAACGCCGCACCGGACAGCTCACCCGACGCGGCCTGCTGCGGTTCCGCTGCGACTTCGCCCCCTCGGCGGCCGGCCCGTCGCGGCCACCCTCTGGGCCAGAGTCCCGCCCGCCGATCTCCCCGAGATCGGCCACGCCCTCGTCCGCCTGCCCGAGACCCGCAACTGCGCCGCCGTCAGCGGCCCTCACGACGAGTTGGTGAGCTGGACCCAGGCAGAGGGCTGACCGGTGAGGGCGGACAAGCACTGGGCCGCCTCAAGACCGGTGGACCGAGCTTGTGGGGCGCGCACAGGACGTCCAGCTTATGGTCATGGAAGAGGTTTCTGCCCGTGACACCGGCTGGACGGGCACGCTCATGATCACCGTAGCCCCTCGATCCCGCCGCACCGCGTGGCTCCGGGATCGGCGGGACCGTCCGACAAGGGCTCGCGGCCGATGAATGTGGTGGCCTCGGAGGCCGACACCGGCACCTGTATGGCCGAGGGGCTGAGCGGCAGCCGGCGCGCGGAGGCGGCGGATGGTCGAGTCGGCCGCCGCAGGCCGGGAATGATCACCCCCGCCGGGTTGATCAAGGTGAAGGCCATCCGGGTACGCGACCAGCAGGTCGAGGGTCGAGGGTCGAGGCGTGGGTTGAAGCAGCCATCCGATCGATCTGTCCGCGGTGGTGCCACACATCGCGGGGCCGGTCAGCTGCGGCGGCTGCTTCCCCTGCACGACCTGTCTCGGGCGGCTGTGTCGGTACCGGGGCAGGTCTGGAGCTCGATCGTGGGGCTCTGGCCTGCTTCCGTCACGCGACCTCCGCAGGGGCCGGTCGGCCATCCCGCGCCGGGCCCCGCGGGTGCCGGCCGTGTACACGGGCAGGCACGGCTGTGCGAAAGGGGTGCGGCGGCATACATCTCCGCTTCCGGCGGAGGAGGCGAAAACCGACACCCCGGCCCTTCCCGCGACGCGACGACGGTTTCCGGGCCCTGGTCACTCCGCCCCCGCTCCGTCGAACCGGCCCAGTCCGCAGCTGACTTCATGCATGAGCGGGCCGACGGGGCGCGCACGACTCTTCTTTTTCCCGAAGTCCGTACAACCCGGAGAAGGATCCATCACGTCTGCACGCGGAGGCCCGCGATCCAGCCGAAATGCAGGCACGGACGTCCGGGCGCGCAACAGCGTGCTCCGGACAGAGGCGGCTGAGCCCAGACAGGCGCCGACATTGACATGACTCGCAAGAATCGGGACAAAAAAGGCAAATAGCTCGAACCGTCCGGCATGTGTCGTCCGTGGAACTGATTGAGCGCGCCCACGCAGGATCAGGATCCGGCCTACCGACCACCCCCGAAGTGCTTGCGGTCACCCCTTTTCCGGTCTCCGCACATCGACAGAAGAGCCAGAAGACCATGTTCGTGACCGATTCCCCCAGCCCGACTTCACTGCTCGGCCGGCCCTGCCGCCGCCATGCACTGCTCACCCTGCCGGCGCAGGAGGCGCACGTCTCCGCCGCTCGTCACTTCGCAGCCGATCTGCTGGAGACCTGGAGTGTGCCCGCGGGTGAGCGGGACTCCGCCACTCTCATCGTCGACGAACTCGCCGCCAGTGCTGCCCAGTACGGCCATGAGCGCATGACCCTGCTGCTCGCCCTCGACCACGAAACTCTGCACATCCTGGTCACCGACTCCGGCGCGGCCGTGGAGCGTCATCGCCCCGGCATCGCCTCCGACGAACACGGCCGTGGCACCGGCATCGTCCAGTTCCTTGCCCAGTCGACCGAGATTCGCCAGACACGCAGCGGCCGCGAAGTCCGCGCCTGCCTGAGGTGCTCGCCATGACCGGGCCGGACGCTCCGCACGAGCTGCGACCCCCTGCCGGGGCCGGCACCGCAGCACAGCCGGCCACCGGGGGCGGCCGCGGCGAAAGGCCACCCGACACCCCCGCCGAGTGGTCCTTCGCGACCCACAAGCCGTGTCCCATCGACGGCTGCCCGGCCCGGCCCAGGTGCCCATACGGTCCGCGGCCCGCCCATCGGCACTCGACCGAGGCGGCCCCCACCACGACACAGTGCTGTGTCAACGCTGCGGCGCCGGCCCCTGCGTACCGGCGGAGGCGTGAGCGTGGACGTCACACCGAACAGCGGCAAGGGCATCGACGCCCCGCCCCCGCACGAGGCATGTACGCACGCGCCAGATCTGCGCCGCGAGATGCACCAAGTGCTGGCCCCCGGAGCCGAACGCGCCTGGCTGCTACGCCGGAAGGCCCTCATGGGGAGGGTCCTGGCGACCCGGGCCCTGTCGCAGCGGCCGCGGAACCCGCCGAGCAACTCGTCCTCCACGACCGCCGCCAGCTCGACCTGGCTGCCGGCCCGCACCACCCCGACACCATCACGCTCGCGTGGCCGACACGGATGAGCCACGCACATGACCGCCAGTTGTCACAGCCCGCCACCAGCGACAAGGAGCTACAGAACATGGGTGGAAAGCAGAAGACACTCGCCATACTCGCCGGAGCCGCGCTGGCAGCCGGACTCGCCGGCCCGGCCTTCGGGTCCACCCCGGCTCACTCGCCGGCCCTGCGCACCGCCGCGACGGGGTCGGGGATGTCGGTCGTGGAGTGGAACCGCGAGCTCGTCACCATCCTCAGCAATCCGAAGGCGCAGCCGTCCACCGTCCAACCCACGCGCAGCTTCGCGCTTCTGCAGGCTGCCGAGTACGACGCGGTGGCATCGATCACCCGGGCCGGCCCCGCCTACGTGTTCTCGGTGACGGCGCCAAGAGGTGCTCGTGCGGACGCCGCGGCGGACCAGGCGGCCCACGATGTGCTGGTCGCCCTCTACCCGGCCAGGCGCGCAGGCTTGAACCAGCGGCTGAGCAGCCAATTGTCCGCGATTTCCGGCGGCCCGGGCAAGCAGGCGGGCATTGGTGTGGGAGCGGAGGTCGCCCGTCGGCTGATCACCCTGCGGTCCAACGACGGATCCTCAGCCAAGCCGCCGCGGTTCCGCCCCGGCGACAAGGCCGGGGACTACCGGCCCACCCCTCCCAATTTCCCGACACCGGTGTTCACCGACTGGGGCTCGGTCAAGCCGTTCGTACTGGCCGACGGACGGCAGTTCCGCCCGGCACCGCCGCCGGCCGTGAGCAGCGCCGCGTACGCCACCGCCTTGACCGAGGTCAAGAGCCTGGGAAGCAAGACCAGCACCACCCGCACTCCCGGTCAGACGGCAGCCGCGAAGTTCTGGGCGGCGGCACCCGTATGGAACGTCTGGAACCAGATCACGCAGAACCTCGTCACCTCCCAGAACGCGAACCTGGAGAAGGCGGTGAAGGTCTTCGCCCGGCTCGACCTGTCCCTCGCCGACACCGCGATCGCGATGTACGACGCCAAGTACGTCTACCACGTCTGGCGGCCCGTGACCGCCATCCGGCTCGGCGGTACGCACTACAACCCGAGCATCGTCGGGGATCCTCACTGGACCCCTCTGCTGCCGACCGCACCGGATCCGTCCTATCCCGGCGCTCACGGCGCTCTCAGCCAGGCTGCGGCAACGACGCTCGCCGGACTCTACGGGGCGCGGCATCATTTCGCGGTGACCTCGAAGGGCGTCACTCGAACCTTCACCGGCTTCCAGGACGCCGCCACCGAAGCGTGGCTCAGCCGGATCTGGGCCGGCCAGCACACCTCCCTCGACAACCACGCGGGCCAGCAACTCGGCGCCCAGGTGGCCGACTTCGTGGCAGGTCGGCTCTGACCGCACCGCCACGCCACAACCATGCACATGGTTGGGCCGAGAAGCCAGTGGTCCCGGCGCATCGGGTACCACTGGCTGAGCGGGGGCGTGGCGTCATCGTGAATGTGAGTACAGCGTCGGCTACCACGCCGGTGCGGGAAGCGGGCGCTTACGGGGCCTCCAAAGCTGCACTCGAACTTCTCACACGAGTATGGGCTGACGAGTTCGGCGCCCAGGGCGTCCGCGTGAACGCCGTGGCTCCGGGCCCTGTCCATACCCCCGGGACGGAAGAGATGGGAGGTGAAACCCTCCAGGCGATCGGGCGAACCACCGTACTGGGGCGGGTCGCATACCCTGAAGAAATCGCGGAAGCGGTTCTGTTCCTTGTTTCGTCCCGCGCCAGCTACATCACCGGCGCGGTTCTCGAGGCACGCGGCGGACAGCTCGCGATCGGATGACTTTGGGATGGGCCGCGATGGATATGCCAACCCCGACGCCCATGCCCACGATGTCTGCCTCGACCCGCAAAGAAGCTGTATCTGATCCTGGGCTGAGCAGTTGACACGGTGTAGTTACGGCAGCAGCACTGACGTGATGGTAGAGCTCTGTGCGATCGTGTACCTGCGGTGCATGGCGAGGAAGCGCTGCTGTACCGCCAGGAAGTCCCGGACGAGCAGCTGGAGCGCGTGCGCCAGGCCGCTGCAGCGTGCCCGGTCCAGGCGATCCTCGTGGGTGAGGCGGTGACCGCCGGTGCCCGGGCCCGGTGACCTTCGGGAGGGCCCCATCGTCATCGTCGGCGCGTCGCTGGCCGGGTTGCGGGCCGCTGAGGCACTGCGCGAGACGGGCTTCACCGGCTCACTGACCGTGGTCGGGGACGCGCCCGGCCTCGGTGAACACCGGTACAGCGGTTGACGCTGAGAACGATCATGGTCAGGGTGTGAGGGCGCTGACCCGGTTCTCGTACTCGCGGCGGGCCTTGCGCTGGGCCGGACCGCAGGGACTCCCTGGGCGCCGTCGAGTGGTGGGCAGCGGGCGAGGAGCTGGTGGTGCACCGCGAGGACGGCGGTGACGCGCAGGGTGTAGCCCTGGCCACGCCGTACGGTCGCCCCCTGGTCGAGCGCGGCGCGCTCGGCGGGCTCCAGTTCGGTGGTGCGGAGGTGGTCGGTGACCTTGCCGGGCATGTCGAGGGTGACCGGCAGCTCTGGGGCGGGGGCATCCTCCTCGCTGGCGGTGTGGTCGGGGAGGAGGTCGGCGACGGCGGTGCGGATCGCGCCGCGGCTGACACGGTGGTCGCGGGCGAGGGCGGCGATGGAGCGGCCTTCCAGGTACGCGGTGCGCACGTCGTCGGTCTTCGTGGCCGCCACGGCGGGGCGGCGCCCGCCCTTCGCGCCCTTGGCCTCGGCGGCGCGCAGTCCCTCGTACGTCAGCTCGCGCTGGAGGTCGCGTTGGAGTTCGCCGACGGTGGCGAGGGTCTGCACCATGAACTTCACGGTGGACAGCAGTTCGCCGGTGCGCGGGTGGCGGGCGGTGAGGTCCATAGCGGAGAACGCGCCGTCGTGGATGCGCAGGGCGAGACGGTCGCGGTGGAGCACGTCGAGCACGTCGAGGATGTGCTGGTTGCCGCGCACGAGGCGGAACATCTCGGAGATGTGCACGGTGTCGCCCGGCCGCGCACGGGTGAGCAGTTCGCGGAACTTCGGCCGCTGGAGCGGATGGAGGCGGCTGGAGGTGCCCGGGTCCTCCTCGAAGAAGACCGGGTCCTCGATCCCGGCCTCCTCCAGGACGAGGTCCTGCCGGGCGGTGGACTGCTGGTCCGTCGAGACCCGCTTGTAGACCAGGTTCGCCACCGAAGGCCCCTTCCGTACGGAGGATCGGACCCCACCTGTCGTCAAACCCTGTCAGCAATCACCATATTCAAACGAAACGACCTGAGCGAAACACATTCGGCGAGGGGCTGGCTCAGGGGCGGAATGCGTCCTGGTGGGCTTCGTCCGAGCTGGTTGCGGCCCAGGAGGCGAGCAGCATGAGGGCGTCGTGGTCGGGGGTGCCTGGTTCGGCGCTGTAGGCGGTCAGCGTGAGGCCGGGGTGGGCAGGCAGTTCCATGGCGTCGAAGTCGAGCGCGATCTCGCCGATGGCCGGGTGGCGGAACGCCTTGCGGCCGGTGCGGTGCAGGCGCACGTTGTGCTTGGCCCAGGCCGCACGGAACTCGTCGCTGCGGGTGACGAGCTCGCCGATCAGCCCGGTCAGTTCGGTATCGCCCGGGGCTCGGCCGGCTTCGGTGCGCAGCAGGGACACGGTGGTGTTGACCGAGGCGTTCCAGTCGGGGAAGAAGCCGCGGCTGGTGGGGTCGAGGAACTGGAAGCGGGCGATGTTCACCGGGGTGGGAGCCGCGGCGGTGAACAGGGGTGCGTACAGGGCGCGACCGAGGTCGTTGACGGCGAGGATGTCGAGGCCGCCGTTGCGGATGAAGGCCGGTGAGCCGGTCATGGACTCCAGGACTCGCTTGAGGCTGGCGGGAACGGTGTCCTTGGCCCGGCGAGGGGTGCGGTGGGCCGGGCGCCGGCGCTGGGCGGCGGCCAGGTCGTGCAGGTGGGAGCGTTCGGCGTCGTCGAGCTGGAGGGCGCGGCAGAGGGCGTCGAGGACTTCTTCGGAGGCGCCGGCGAGCTGGCCGCGCTCCAGGCGGACGTAGTAATCGATGCTGACACCGGCGAGCAGGGCGACTTCCTCGCGGCGCAGTCCGGGGACCCTGCGCTTGCCGTTCCCGAAGGCGGGCAGGCCGGCCTGCTCTGGGGTGATCTTGGCGCGGCGGGTGGCGAGGAACTCTCGGATCTCGCGGCTGGTGTCCATGTTGTCCAGGTTAGGAGGAGCGGGGCGCGGCTGGGAGGTTCTGCCAGTACCTGGAACGGCAGAGCCTTCCACACGCCTGTGAGCTGCGGTTTCCTCGATGTTGTCAGCAGATGCGGCCCCGGGCCGGGAAGGAGGGCAGCCCCCTCGCGGGATGCCTACCGGCCCCGGGTGGCCGACAGTGGCCTACGGCGCATCCTCGGGTCCGCGCCATCACAAGGAGTCACATCATGGCAACGCAGTCCGCGCCCCAGGAGCTGGCCGGTATCGCGCCGAAGCTGGTCGAGCTCACCAACGAGGTCCTGTTTGAGGACGTGTGGGAACGCCCCGGGCTCTCCCCGCGGGACCGCAGCCTGGTCACGGTCAGTGTGCTGGCCGCCCTCTACCGCAGCGAGCAGCTGCCGTACCACCTGGGTGTGGCCCTGGACAACGGGCTCACGATCGAGGAACTGTCCGAGGCGATCACGCACCTGGCGTTCTACGCCGGATGGCCCAACGCCATGACCGCGATCACCCTGCTGAAGAAGATCGCGGACGAGCGCTCCGCCTGATCCCCGGCGCGAGCAGCGACCCGGCTCCGCACGATCAGCGGGGCGTAGTTGACCAAGGAAGAGGAACAAGATGGCTGGCAACGGATTCGACCAGATCTTCCCGCTCGGCAAGAAGAACGACGCCTTCGCGCAGTACTTCATCGGCCAGAGCTACCTGGCTCCGCTCACCTCGGGCAGCGTTCCCGTCATGAACGTCTCCTTCGAGCCGAGCTGCCGCAACAACTGGCACATCCACCACGGCACGAACGGCGGCGGCGACCAGATCCTGCTGTGCACGGCGGGCAGCGGCTGGTACCAGGCCGAGGGCGAGGACCCCATCAGCATGGAGCCGGGCACGGTGATCCGCGTCCCCGCCGGCACAAAGCACTGGCACGGCGCGAAGGCCGACGCGTGGTTCTCCCACCTCGCCTTCATCACCCCGGGCGAAGGTGTCAGCAACGAATGGCTCGAGCCCGTCACCGACGAGGTGTACGGCAAGCTGCCGAAGAACGGAGCGAACGCATGACCGTCCTGAAGGAGACCTACACGCTGTCGAACGGCGTCGAGATCCCCAAGCTGGGGCTCGGCACCTGGTTCATCGACGACGACAAGGCGGCCGACGCGGTCCGCGCGGCCGTGCAGATCGGCTACCGCAACATCGACACCGCCCAGGCCTACGGCAACGAGCGCGGCGTCGGCGAGGGCGTGCGCACCTCCGGCGTGCCGCGCGAGGAGCTGTTCGTCTCGACCAAGCTCGCCGCGGAAATCAAGGACTACGACCAGGCGCTGGCCGCGATCGACGGCTCTCTGGAGAAGCTGGGCCTGGACCGTATCGACCTGATGCTGATCCACAGCCCGCAGCCGTGGGACGACTTCCGCGGCGGCGACTACGCCCAGGGCAACCGCGCCGCCTGGCGTGCCCTGGAGGAGGCCCACCAGGCCGGAAAGATCCGGGCGATCGGCGTCTCCAACTTCCAGCAGCACGACCTGGAGAACGTCCTTGAGGACGCGACCGTCGTCCCGCACGTGAACCAGCTGCTCGTACACGCCGGGAACACCCCCGCCGAGCTGCTGGCCTACTGCGAGAGCCGGCGGATCCTCGTCGAGGCGTACTCGCCGATCGCTCACGGCGCGATCCTGAAGAACGCCGAAGTCCAGGTGATGTCCGAGAAGTACGGCGTGTCCGTCCCCCAGCTCTGCATCCGCTACACCCTCCAGCTGGGCACGGTGTCGCTGCCCAAGACGGCAAACCCCGAGCACATGCGCTCCAACGCCCAGGTCGACTTCGAGATCTCGGACGCGGACATGGACGCGCTGCGGGGCCTGCGCGATGTGGACTACGGCGACCACAGCGCCTTTCCCGTCTTCAGCGGTAAGTGACGCCACAGGAGCGCCACCTCGCTCCGGCACGGATCGGCCACGACGCACCGAGCAGGAGCGAGGTAGTGGTGTCGGTGGCGCCGAACCAGGCAGTCAGCTTGTGCCAGGTCTTGCGGCGGGACATGGCGATGATCTTCTGTGCGCCCAGGTCCTTCGCGGCGATGACCGCGGACAGACCCACAGCGCCGTCACCACCTCAACGTCGGCCGCGACCACGGGCCCACCAGATGGTGCCCATTTCCGCGCCCATTGCGCGTCAATCAACGGCACACCCGGCCCGACGGCCCACCGGTCCAAGCGAAACGGCCTAGTCCGGCTCGCCCTCGTCGTCCTCGTCCAGCTCCGGCGTGTCCGGGTCGCGCAGCGGGCGCAGAACGCCGGCGGCCGGGACGCCGGCGGTGAAGCTGTAGCGGCCGAGCAGGTTCAGGTTGCGGTGCTTGAGCGGGGACAGGCGGGCGATGTCCGAGCTGCTTCCATCCGGCGTCCAGGCCCCGCACCAGCTCCGCCAGGTGCTCCTCCACGGGCATGTCCAGGCTCAGCGCCGCCAGGACGTCCTCCTCGACCGCGTCCCAGTCGGACCCGTCCCGCAGGTGGGCGCGCGGGTTGGACCGGCGGTGAGATGGGGAGGCGAAGACGTCGCGGTTGTTCAGGGCACGGTGCAGCTGTTCCCGTACGCACACCACGTACGCGTCCCGGTCCACCGCGCCCTGCGGCAGGTCCGGGTTGGCGTACACCGTCTTGCGCCACGCGGGCGGCACGAGCTTGTCGTCCACCTCGCGCGGCAGCAGCGGCTTGACGCCCACCTTCCGCCTCGCCAGCGCCGGCAGGCCGCGTACCCCGGCCAGGACCCGCTTGCTCGCGTTCGCCGCGTCCAGCGCCTTCGACTCGTCCAGCAACGCGAGGAACGGGCGCACGGTGGCGTACCGGTTCGCGAGCGCGGCCCGCATGGCGACCTCGGCCGAGTTCTCGTCCTCGGGGACCAGCGAAACCTCCGTGGCCGCCGCGGTCATCACGGCGGCGCGCGGGGCGACCTCCTCCACCGCCGCCCACAGCGCGGCCACGTCCAGGTCCGCTTCCTGCGCCTCGACCAGCTCCAGCTCCTCGAACAGCACCTTCGCCGCTCGCGCGAGCACCCGTGACGCCTTCTCCAGCTGCGGCAGCGTGGACAGCCGTTCCTTCTCCGCCGGCCATCCCGGCCTGGTGGACACCGATCTCGTCGCCGGCCGCTGGTCAAACGCGACGGCGCGCTGGTGGACGTGGACCTCCCGGCGCTGAAGACCCGACTCCTTGAATCGCGCGACCGGATCGTGACGGCCGGCCCCCTGTTCCGCAGCTCAGGCGTTGGGATCGAAGGGGATGCCCGAGGGCATGGAGTGTGCCAGCGCGTAGGCGAAGTCGCCGTCCTTGATCTTGATGGTGGCCGCGCCGAAGTCGGCGCTCATCAGCTTGTCCCGGAAACCGGCCGGGTAGCCGTTCCAGCCCACCAGGCGGGGGTAGAACCAGCCGCCGGTCACGTTCTCCGGAGGCTCGTCGTTGCTGTTGGCGAAGCGGAAGTCGTGGGTGGAGAGGCCGTCCTTGTGGTAGACGATCTTCGGGTGGGTGCCGTCGAAGCGGACCGAGTAGCGGGCGGCCACCTGGTAGCTGGTGTGCTGGGACACCGAGACGTACTGGACCTCGTTGTTGTTGATCCACACCACGACGTGCTCCCAGTCGTGGGTGTGCCCGATGGCGGCCGGGCCGTAGGTCGCCTGGTCCTTCTCGAAGTAGCTGGCGTACATGACGGCACACCAGCCGTTGTTGCACTTCTCGCGTGAGTAGGTGTTGGCGTTGGCGAGTTGGGCGTAGTCGTGGCAGTGCCCGTTGACGTCTCCGCCGAGTTTCAGGCCGGGGTTGATGGTGCCGTCGGCGCCGATGGCGGCGGTGGCGTAGCAGCCGTCGCCGTCGTAGTCGTAGGCGGGGGAGAAGGTCTGTTCCAGGCCGTCGGCGTTCTGCGGCAGCAACTGCAGGACGTTCGCGTGGGCGCTCGCCGGAACGGCCACGACGAGTGTCATGGCGCCCAGTGCTGCGAGCAGGGCCTTGGCAAAGGACTTCACGTTGGGCATTACGGCTCCTTGTCGGGCAGCTCGCGTCAGCAGTACAGGTTGCTGCCCGGTGAGACCCCGAGGATCTGTGTGAAGCGCTGGTAGGCGTCCACGCGGCTCTGCACCTGGGCCGGGTTCTTGCCGTCACATTCGAGGGAGCCGTTGATGCTGCGGATGGTCTGGCCGAATCCGGCGCTGTTGACCATGGCGTTGTGCGGGGTCATGCTGCCTGGTCCCGATTGGGTGTTCCAATACCACAGGCCGGTCTTCCAGGCGACGGAGGCGTTGTTCTCCACCTGCCAGGGGTTGTTGAGCAGGTCGATGCCGAGCGCGTCACCCGCCGCCTTGTAGTTGAAGTTCCAGCTGAGCTGGAGCGGTCCGCGGCCGTAGTAGGCGGCCTGTCCGGCGGGGCAGCCGTACGGCTGGCTCCAGTCGCAGTAGGTGGGGTAGTTGGCGGTGTTCTGCTCGACGACATAGACCAGTCCGCCGGTCTCGTGGCTGACGTTGGCGAGGAAGGCGGCGGCCTCCTGCTTCCTGACCGTGTCGCTGCCGGTGTTCGCGAAGCCGGGGTAGGCGCTGAGGGCCGCGGTGAGTCCGCTGTAGGTGTAGAAGGAGTTCCGGTTCGGGAACATCTGGTTGAACTGCGCCTCGCTCACCACGAAGCCGGACGGGGTGCCGTCGCCGCCGCTCGCGGGTGCGTTCCACTTCTGGTTGGCGCCGCCGCTGCAGCTCCAGATCTGTGTCCGGGTGCCGTTGGCGGAGTTGTTGTCGGTGACGTCCAGGCACTTGTTCGCCTGGGGGTTGACGATGTCGTGGGCGGCGGTGACGGTCCACTTCTGGTTCGCGCCGCCGGTACAGGACCACAGCTGCACCTTGGCGCCGTCGGCGGTCGAATTGCCGGTCACGTCGAGGCACTTGCCGAGGGCGCGGATCGTGCCGTCGCTGCCGACCGTCCACTGCTGGGCGTTGGTGCCGTTGCAGTCGTAGAGCTGGACGGGCGTGCCGTCGGCGGAGTTGGCCCCGGCGACGTCGAGGCACTTGCCGGCGAGTCCGGTGATGGCTCCGGTGTCGGCCTGGGCGGGGCCTGCGGTGAGCAGGCACGCGGTGAGCCCCAGTGCGGCGGTGAGGGCGGCTGTGGAAAGGGATCGGGCCATGAGAGGGGGGTGGCCTTTCACATGGGGGGTGGCGGCCGACGCCTCACCTCATGAACGGAGGGAGGCGTCGTACAGCGCATGGCTGACCCGAGAACCTAAAGGGGGCGGCGACTTTCGTCAAGTAGTGAAGTAAGCATAGTGGAAAGGTGGTTGGCGGGAGGACGGCCAAGAGCCGCGGTCGCGCCGACGGTGGCGCCGAGAGCGCGGAGGCCTCTGCGACTCGGGCCGTCGGGTCCGGCGGGGTCGTACGACCCCGCCGGACCCGCCAGTCAGGGGATCAGTATGCGTTCGCTGTCCGTGCCACCGGATCGGCTACCAGCCGACGGCGACCAGGAGCCATTGCGGATCGGCGTGGGAGATGAAGGAGGACTGGCCCGCCACGTCGTCGTAGGGGAAACCGTAGGCGAGGTGGTTGATGGCGTTGTCGTGCCAGAACTTGGCGTAGTAGTTGGCTGGTGCCGCCTTGTAGAACTGGGCCGGGTCGGACTGCTGGGAGGCCGGCAGGGTGGCGACGTGGCGGTTGAGGGCGGCACACATGTCGGGGTTGCCCGCCAGCGAGGCGGCGCAGCCGAAGATGTCGGAGGTGGCCGCGTTCACGCCCACTGACTGGGCGTAGGCGGCGAAGTAGTTCGCGTTGGCGCCGCCCGCGCGGAAACTGGGGTCGCTGCCGGGCGCGATGATCCGGTACGGGGCCTGGGTCTGGGCCAGGACCTTGAACTGGTCCGGAACGGCGTCGGTGAAGCGCTGGAAGGTGGTGGCGCGGTCCTCGGCGAAGGTCTGCCGGTTCTCGCCGACCTCGGCGTCGTAACCGTCCTTGCTGTGCAGGCGCATGGCCAGCTTGAGGCCGAAGGCGTCGACCCGGGTGGTGTTGCCGTTGAAGACGTTGTTGCCGACGGTGAACTCGATGAAGTCGTAGTACGGGCTGTTGGGCGAACCGAGGTAGAAGTACATGCGGCCCGCGGAGTTGGCCGGCATGTCGAGGTAGGGCTGCTCGGCGATGGAGTGCACCTGCCCGTTGAAGCTCCAGTACACCTGGCTGTCGGGGTACTTGCCGTTGGTGCGGTTGAGGATCTTCACCTCGACGGCGTTGCTCGCCGGGGGGATGTCGCTGGTGCTGCCCCAGAAGTCGTCCGGCGGGGTGGTGCCGCCGGGGCCGTAGACCTGGAACTCCCACAGGGAGTAGCCGTACGGGGTGCCCCGCGCGGTGCCGTAGAGGCGGACGTAGCGGCCACTGCCGGAGATGGCGATGTCCTGCGTTCCGCCGGTGGTGGTGGTGGTGGTGGAGTAGACGGTGGTCCAGGTGCTGGCGTCGGTGGACGTCTGGATCTGGAAGGCGGTCGCGTAGGCGGCCTCCCAGTTCAGGGTGACACGGCTGAGCTGCTGGACGGATCCGAGGTCGACCCGCAGCCATTGCGGGTCGGAGAAGGCAGAGGACCAGCGGGTGCCTGTGTTGCCGTCGACCGCAGCGCTTGCGGGAAAGGAGCCGTTCTCGGTCGAGGAGGCGGTGGCGGGCCTGCCCTGGGACAGCAACTGGTCGGCGGCGCGCGCGGGCGTCGGTGCCAGGACTGCGAAGCAGGCGGCGATCAGGACGACGACCAGGCCGAGGGCCGCGCGTGGGCGTGCGGCGCCGACCGGCGGTCTGCGGGTGGGTGCGCCGGCGGAACTCTGCATGTGGGGTCTCCTCAAGCCGGTCCGGCATGCGTGGGGATGGAGCAACAGCAGACATGAGAGCGCTCTCTCGGGTTGTAGTCCTACCGGTGTCAGCCGTCAACAACTGAAGCCGAAATCAGTCGGGTTTGCGGCTCTGTCGACGACACGGCACTGATCTCGCCACAGGTGTCGCGTGTGGTGCGTCCGGCGCATTCGGCTTCCGGCCGCGCGATCAGCCCAAGCCGGGCTCTGCTTACATCCCTTGACGCATCCGGTACGGACCTGACCGCGCCGTCATGCCGACTCGCGACCCACAAGTCAGGGCTCGGAGACGACCGGCGTCGCGTCTGTGAGTGCGCCGTTGGGTGTGCTCGTCGAGCAAGCGGGTCAGCTCCGCCGCCCTCTCCTCAACCGGCCGGCGGACGTGGTCAGTCGAGGACGGGAGGTGACGGCGATACCGAGTCGTCGAAGCCGACGACGGCCACGTCCTCGGGCACCCGGCGGCTGCGCCGGCGCCGCACTTGGCAGGCGCCGTGGGCCATGAGGTCGTTGGCCGCGAACACGCCGTCCGTGTCCGGGTGGCGGTCCAGCAGTCCGACATGGCCGCGATACCGCTGTCGAGGGTCAAGCCGCCCTCGGCGAGTGGGACGTACGGGCGGCCGTGACGGGCGAGCGTGTCGCGGAACCCGGCCAGGTGTTCCCGGCTCGCCGCTACGTCCAAGGGGCCGCATGGCTGAGGCCCGCGTCGAGCAGGGTGCCGAGGGTGCGGGCAGCGGCCGGGGTGTCCGCGAAGGACTCCGTCGCGCCTCGATGTACCCGGGCACGACGATCCCCGGTTCTGCGCCTCGCCCCAAGAGGGCCGATCCGACACTGTCCCTGGTCGGCCCAGCCACGGGACGCGGCGGACCACACCTCCCTGGGGGCCCTCACCGAACCCGCCGATGACCAAGATAATTCACGCCTTATATTTTGATGTATTGACGGCGGGGCGGGCTGCCCCTAGCGTCCGATCCGCATCGCGCCCCCACATCGCGACCAAGGAGAAACGTGTGACCGACGTTCCCGCCGCCGTCCCCGCCGCGCGCGACCGCGCACCCCGCCGGCGCAGACGCACGGCCGCCCTCACGACAGCCTTCCTGCTGCCGGCCGCCGCCGGTATCGCGCTGGCTACCGCCCCGAGTGCCGCCGCCGCGAGCATCCCCACCGCTCCCACCGCCGTCGTCAACGCAGGCAGCGGCAAGTGCGTCGACGCGAGCGGCGGTGCCACCGGCAACGGCACAGCCGTGCAGCAGTACGCCTGCAACGGCACCGGAGCGCAGTCCTGGCAGTTCACCCCGACCGACGGCGGCTACTACCGGATCGGCGTGGCCTCAGCGCCGGACCAGGTCTGGGACGAGACCGGCGTCTCCACCGCCGACGGCGCGCCGACCCAGCTGTGGCTCTACGGCGGCGGCGCCAACCAGCAGTGGCAGCCGGTCGCGGAGGCCTCCGGCACGTACCACTTCGTCAACCGCAACAGCGGCAAGTGCCTCGACGTGCCGTCCGCGTCCACCGCCGACAGCGTCCAGCTGCAGCAATACACCTGCAACGGCACCGCCGCCCAGTCCTTCTCGCTCTCCGCCGGCATCACCCCGCCGGCCGGCACCCCGGACTTCGGCCCCAACGTCACGGTGTTCGACCCGTCGATGCCGACGTCCACCATCCAGTCGAAGATCAACCAGGTCTACAGCACCCAGCAGAACAACGAGTTCGGCACCCAGCGCAACGCCCTGCTGTTCACCCCCGGCACCTACAACGTCGACATACCCGTCGGCTACTACACCCAGGTCGCCGGACTCGGCCTGTCACCGGACCAGGTGTCCATCACCGGCGGAGGCGTGCACGTCGAGGGTCACACCAGCGACGGCAACGCCACCCAGAACTTCTGGCGCGACGCCGAGAACATGTCGGTGAGCCCCGGCTCGGGCAGCACCATGTGGGCCGTCTCGCAGGCCGACCCGTTCCGGCGCATGGACGTGCACGGCAGCATGAAGCTGTGGGACGACACCCACGGCACCAGCACCAACTGGTCCAGCGGCGGCTACATCGGCGACTCGCGGGTCTCCGGCCAGATCAACTCCGGGACCCAGCAGCAGTTCCTCACCCAGGACACCGCCATGAACGGCGGCTGGACCGGGCACAACTGGAACATGGTCTTCGTCGGCGACACCGGCGCACCGGCGACCAGCTTCCCCAATCCGCAGTACACCACCGTCGCCCAGAGCCCCGTGATGCGCGAGAAGCCGTTCATCTACGTCGACAGCTCGGGCAACTGGCAGGTGTTCGTCCCCTCGGTGGGCACGAATGTCCAGGGCCCCGACTGGACGAACGGCAACGCCCCGGGCACCTCGCTGCCGATCAGCCAGTTCTACATCGTCATGCCCGGTGACACCGCCACGACGATCAACAACGCGCTCGCCGCCGGCAAGAACCTGATCGTCACCCCGGGCGTCTACCACCTGTCCGCCCCGCTCGACATCACCCGCCCCGACACCGTCGTCCTCGGCCTGGGCCTGGCCACCCTCGTCCCGGACAACGGCGTCACCGCGATCACCACCGCCGATGCCGACGGCATCGACATCGCCGGCCTGCTGATCAGCGCGAACACCACCAACTCCAACACCCTCATGCAGGTCGGCCCGACCGGCTCGACCGCCCGTCACACCGCCGACCCGATCGTGCTGCACGACGTGTTCTTCCGCATCGGCGGCGACATCGCCGGCAAGGCCACCCAGTCACTGGTGATCAACAGCAACGACGTCATCGGCGACGACCTCTGGCTGTGGCGCGCGGACCACACCAACGGCGTCGGCTGGACGACCAACCCGGCCGCAGGCGGACTGATCGTCAACGGCAACAACGTCACCATGTACGGCCTGGCGGTCGAGCACTACCAGAAGTACCAGACCACCTGGAACGGCAACGGCGGCCGCACGTACTTCTACCAGAGCGAGACCCCCTACGACGTGCCTGATCAGGCCGGCTGGACCACCAGCGGAGGGGACCTCGGCTACGCCTCCTACAAGGTCGCCAACTCGGTCACCTCCCACGAGGCGTGGGGTGTGGGTGTCTACGCCTACCTCCGCGACAACCCCTCCGTCGTCCTCGGCCACGCCATCGAGGTGCCTACCACGTCAGCGGTGAAGTTCCACAGCATGGTCACCACGGTCCTGGGTGGAGACGGCACCATCAACCACGTCATCGACAACACCGGCAACCAGGTAACCCCCAGCAGCAACGTGGCGTACCTGGTGAGCTATCCGTAAGTCCGGCAACGGCCCGACGGCACAGGGTGCAACTTGTCCGTGCCCTGTGCGGGTGACGTGGGCCGGGCAGACCGGCCGGGCAGGGACTGTAAATCGTTCGGTGCAACTCCCGATCATGGAAGATGCATCGATGACCAGTGAGAACGTGGCCGAGCACGAGGCCGGCGAGTCGGCGGCGGCTGTGTCGGCCAAGGCCGTGGACGACGAGCTGATCGACGAGCTGGTGAGCCGGGCTCAGGCAGAGGGGCTGCAGCTGACCAAGCGGCTCCTGGAGTCCGGTCTCGAAGGCGAGATCACCGACCACCTCGGCTATGACAAGCACGATCCGGCGGGCAAGGACGGTGGCAACTCCCGCAACGGCAAACGCTCCAAGACCGTCCTGACCGACGTGGGGCCGGTGGAGATAGCCGTGCCCCGCGATCGGGACGGCTCCTTCGAGCCGAAGATCGTCAGAAAGCGGCAGAAGCGCCTGCCCGGCGTCGACGAGATGGTGATCTCGCTGGCTGCGAAGGGCCTGACCACCGGTGAGGTCCAGGCCCACCTTGCGGAGGTCTATGGCGCCGAGGTCTCCCGGCAGACCATCTCCACCATCACCGACAAGGTCCTCGAGGGCATGGCCGAATGGCAGAGCCGCCCTCTGGACTCGGCACTTCAGGGCGGCCTGCTCGTTCGGGAAGTGTCCGCGGGCCTGTCTACATGGCTATCGTGTCGCTCGATCCCACCGGCAAGGGCCAGGCCCGCTGGACCATGCGCTGGAAGACGGCGCTGAACGCCTTCGACATCACCTTCGACGGCCGACTCTCAGCAGCCCGCCAGTAACCCAACCACCCTGGTTACACCCTTCGTTTGACAGACCCCGTCGTCGAAGTCAGGTCGTCCCTGCGCTGATACCAGCCAGGTTTGAGTGGGGTCCACGCTGGCTGTTCTGGTGCTCGATTGGATGGCAGAGCGACTGGCTTCACTCTTGTAGGATCTCGCCGCGTACGACATGTCGATCTTTTACCTGGGCTTTCTTGGTTGTCTCACGGCCGTGTCACCATGATCAGTCTCAAGTCCGTGGCATTTCCTCGTCCGACACCGGGCAGGTCGGCCGGTCGTCCACCCCACCGCCGCTGTTGACCCATTCCATGGCGCTCAGGGGCGCACGCGAATGACGGTCTTGCCCTTGCGCCGCTCGGTCGGGTTGAGCGCAGGGACGGCGTCGTCGAGGGTCGCGACGGTTCCGATGTGCGTGCGAAGGCGCCCGTCCCGCACCCGGTCGACGATCTCCACCAGCTGACTCGGAACGGACTCGACGACGAAGTCGACCGCCAAGCCGTCGACAGGGCGAGCCTCAACAGGCCCGACCACCGACACCAGCGTCCCGCCAGGCCGGATGATTCTCGCCGAGCGCCTTTGGATGTCAGCGCCGATGACATCGAAGACCACGTCGACCCCGCCGATGTCGTCGAGATCCTCGGTGGCGAGGTCGAGGAACTCGTTCGCGCCGAAGTCGAGCGCCGCCTGGCGGTCCGCCGCCCGCCCGGTACCGATGACGTAGGCGCCGAACTCCCGGGCGAGCTGGGTAACCACAGACCCGACTGCGCCGGCGGCGCCGTGTGCGAGGACGCTCTGCCCCGCCTGAAGACGACCGTGCTGGAACAGACCTTGCCATGCGGTCAGGCCGGAGATCGGCAGGCTCGCACCCACCGTGAAGTCGACGTTCCCCGGCAGCGGCGCCAGGTTGCGTGCCTCCACGGCCGCGTACTCGGCCAGGGTTCCATCGCGGTGCCAGTCCGTGATCCCGAACACC
The DNA here is from genome assembly GCF_006715785.1 of Streptomyces puniciscabiei. NCBI lineage: Bacteria > Bacillati > Actinomycetota > Actinomycetes > Kitasatosporales > Streptomycetaceae > Streptomyces > Streptomyces puniciscabiei. The sequence goes on along the minus strand of NZ_VFNX01000009.1, from coordinate 25,402 downwards.
CGCTGTCCCGCCGAGAGCCCTGTCGTGCCGTAGCCGAGGGAGGTGACCACTCCGGCGAACTCGTGGCCGATGATCGCCTGGGCCCGATCGCGACCGGCGCGATCGACCCACGTCGAGGGCCACTCCCACTCCGCGGGGACGAAGCCCGACGCATGGACTTCAACGACGACGTCGTTGATCGCCGGCGTCGGCTCAGGCCGCTCCGCGAGTGTGATCCCGGCTGCTTCCGCGGCAGGATCCGTCGCGACGATTGCCTTCACTGGCGCCTCCGTATATCTCGTGCTCGCCGGCTCTGTGCGCCGCCCAAGCCATGGAGTGGGCTGATTAGCCCACAGTGGAACGGCAACAAGATCCGTCACCACAGACGGATGGACCACTGAAACGCGTCGAGTCCAACCGGGCTCGACGAGCACCACACACCCAGGGCGGCAGCACCCACCCACGCGCTAGTCTCACGGCGATGTCGTATATGGCATCGGTACGACACGGCTCGTGCGATGACGACATCAGCCGTAAGACCCAACTGGTTCGGTGTAGAGACTCCGCTTCCGTGTCTTGTCACGCTGCCGTGACCTGCGGCTTCTAGCGGTGTCTTATACCGTGGCCAGCCATCCAGTCACGAACATGACCGTGCCCTTTGGCCGCTCTCTGCCGAGAGTGCCGAGGGCCGCGTACCGGTGGCTAGGGGCCTGTTCGGCGGATCGCGTCACAGGAAAGCAGCGGTGAGCCATTGGCGCAGATGTGCGGCCCAAGCCCCGCGTCTGTGGCACGACCCGCTGGACAGGGCCCCAGGGCACTGGGCACTCACGTCTTCTTCTTGTGCATCGTCCGTAGGCGCAATTTGACCTTGACCTCCAGGTGCTTACCGTCCAGCCAGCTGCGCATCTGGGGAATGAACTCGTTGGCGCCCTGTTGGAGCCGCTGGCTGTCGTCCATCCACTTGCGGAGCAGATCGATGGGGTGCCCGTGCAGCGCCACGACTTCGTCAATCTCGTTTGCGGTCACGCAGTGGGCATCTGCGGCAGGCGTGAGCTCGGCGAGGGCAAACAGTTCGCTGTAGCGGTTGGCGGCCTTCTTCACCGGGTCGAGGTCGCCCAGCGAGGGGAGGTAGATCACTTCGGCGAGGCGGTCGGAGGCTTCCTTGCCGTGAACGCGTCGTGTTCCGCTTGGGGGGGCTTCCTCCGATGTCCTCCGCGAGTTCGATCCCCGTGTCCTGCGCACCTGCCGGGCACAAGGGCGCGGGAGCGGACCGTTGGTCTGGTACACGCTGCCCGTCGGCACGGTCTCCCATCGTCGAGGTCCTGCATCAGGCGAGAGCAGCGGTGATAGCTATTCCCCCGCACGTTGTCAGGACGGTGCGGGACGCAATGGTCTGCCGGAGTCGGCGTCAAGACGGGGTCGACGGTGGTCGATTGCGGGTCTACTCGGATTTTCGATGGGCCCTCTCAGACCGTCGCCGGCTAGCGAACCTGCAGTACGTCGACTTCGGGAGACCTCACGAAGGTCTGCACGTAATCGATGGCTGCCTGCAACGCGTCCCTCAGCGGTGTGATGTCCCGAGCGACCTGAGCGAGGAGGCTGCCGCCCTGGAATGCGGAGAGAAGCAGATTGGCCAGCTGCGTCGGATCCGCGTCAGTGCTGATGCGGCCGAGTTGCTGCATGTGCTGGAGCCCGTCGCGGAAGATGTCCCGCCACTGATCGAACGCACTCGCGAGCTCATCGTGGACGTCAAGGTCGGTCTTGATGATCTCGCTCGCGAGGGAGCCGAGGCTGCAGCCTTCCTGGTAGGCGCGCTCGTAGCCGGCGTAGAAATCCGCCCACTCCCGAAATGCGTCGAAATCCTCGAAGGAGGAGAATCGCTCATCGCGATGGAATGCGAGGACGCGATCGGCCTGCCATGCGATGACTGCCAGGACGAGACTCTCCTTGGTCGGGAAGTAGTGGTTGAGCTGTGACCCACTGACGCCGGCTGCGCGACGGAGCTGCTCGTTGTTCGTCGCGTGGACTCCGTTCGTGTAGATGAGTTCCGCGGCATGCTCCAGGATCCGGGTACGCGTCGCCTGGCCCTTGTCCGTGAGCTTGCGAGGCACCCGAGCTCGTGTCGTGGCTTCCATGCGTCGCACCATACCGCAGAGTGGGCTTGACAGCCCAGTGATGGGTTGTGTTAGCTCCGAGAAGTGGGCTGCCTAGCCCAAAAAATGTTCGACCCGACCTGGGCTCGGCGACTGCTCGCACGCCTACCGGAGGTTGATTTGCTATGGCACGACTGAACGTTCCCTCTTCCGACGATGTCCCCGCGGGTGCGCAAGGCATCCTCGGCAACATTGGCGGACAGCTCGGCTTCGTCCCGAACATGTTCAAGACCATCGCGTCGAACCCGACCGTTCTTGACGCCGTCGTGACGCTGCAGAGCACCATGAGTCGCGTTCTGGACGCGAAGACGCGGCACACCATCGCGCTCGCGGTCTCGGAGGTCAACGGCTGCGCTTACTGCCTGGCGATTCACACGTACGTGTCATCCGAACTCAGCGGCATGTCGAGCGACGACATCGACCTGGCTCGCGCCGGGAGCTCGGTGGACCCCAAGCGCGCCGCAGCCGCTCGCTTCGCTCAGCGGGTGGTCGAGAGCCGCGGGCGAGTCAGCGACGCAGACCTCGCGGCTGTGCGCGGCGCCGGCTACACCGACCCGCAGATCCTGGCGATCGTCACGGTCGCAGTGCAGGCCCTGCTGACCAATTTTCTCAACAACGTCAACCAGACCGACATCGACATCCCCTCCGCCAGCTCGGTCGGTATGTCCAGCTGACGCCGAAACCCCCGACTGAAGATATCGCGACCGACCTGTACCTACCGTCGGCCGGACCGAGTGAAGGGAAAACCATGAAGGCAAGCGGAGTGTCGGGACCCGATGCGGACGTCGTCCTCCTGGAGGTGCCTGAGCCGTCGGCTCCTGGTGCTGGTCAGCTTCTGCTGGAGGTGGAGGCGGCCGGTGTCGGTCCGTGGGATCGGTTGCTGAACGGTGCGGGCTGGGATGTGGGGCTGCGTCCGCCGGCGGCGCTGGGTGTGGAGGGCGTGGGCCGGGTTGTGGCTGTGGGTCCTGATGTCGAGGGCTTTGCTGTCGGTGACCGGGTGCTTGCGCATGAGGCCCCGTTGCCCGGTGGCAGTGGCTTCTGGGCTGAGCGGGTGCTGATCACTGCGGCCAGTGCTGCGATTTGCCCGGCGGGGCTGGATCCGGTGCAGGCGGGGGCGCTGCCGGTTGCCGGGCTCACGGCGTACCAGTCACTGGAGGTGCTGGGGCTGAGCCGGGGGGAGCGGCTTCTGATCACCAATGGTGGTGGGGCGACCGGTGTGCTGGCGTTGCAGATTGCTGCTGCTCGAGGGATCGAGGTGACGGTGACGGCGTCCGCTTCGGCTGCTGAGCGCCTGCGTGGTCTGGGTGCGTTGGCGGTCGTCGACTACCACGACCCGGATTGGGCGGGTCGGGTTCGTGGTGGGTTCGATGGTGTGCTGATCGCTGCTGGCGGTACGGCTCGGGCCGCGCTGTCGCTGGTGCGGGACGGTGGGCGTCTGGTGTCGCTGACCTCGGACGCGCCGGCGGGGGAGCGTGGTATCACCAGTACGGATCTCTACGTCCGGCCTGATGCCGCTCAGCTTGCCCATCTGGCGGAGGCGGTCGTGGAGGGAAAGCTGAAGCAGAACGTGGAAGCGCTCCCGTTGAATGAGGGGCCGGCCGCTTTCGCCCGGGTGTCCGCCGGGCAGGCCGGTGGCAAGAAGCTCGTGCTGACCTGAGCACGTCCAGCGCGGGGTGTCGCCCGGTCCTGACACCGACTCATGGCACCCGCCGGACACGGTACGGCCGCGTGCGCGGCCGTACCCACCAGGCCCGGCGCGCATCAGGCGGTCGGTCCGGCTCACGGTGGCACCGTGGAGGCCGACCGCCGGTCGGGCTCCGGGACACGGTCCCCGAAACGGCCGTCCGCGCGGATGTGATGACTGACCGGGGTGTCGGCGGACACGGGCGCCCAACGCGACCGGGGAGGGCGCGCAACAGCGCGGAGCGAGCGCCGGGGCTTCGGCGGACCAGGCCATCGGCCTGTTGTGGGCGCACTCGAAAAGGGCTGCGTCGTGACGGCCCAGGAGGGTGGGGCACGCAGACGTGGCAGGAAAGGTTGGAGGAGCGATGGGAATAATCACTGAGGACATGCGGCAGATCGTCACCAGCGCCAAGCTGGCGTTCGTTGCGACGGTCTGCGAGGACGGCTCTCCGAACCTCTCCCCGAAGGGGTCCGTGCGCGTCTACGACGACGATCACCTGGTATTCATGAACATGGCCTCGCCCAATACGGTGGAGAACCTGCGGCACAATCCGCTGGTTGAGGTCAACGTGATCGACTTCCTGCTCCGGCGGGGTTACCGCTTCAAGGGAACGGCCGAGATCCGCGGGGAAGGCGACCCGGTGTACGACTGGTCCCGCCAGTGGGTGCTGAACACCCACGGCGATCCCATCTACCCGTGCCACGAGGCCGTACTGATCAGGGTGGACCGGGTGCTGCGGGTGGACTCTCCCGCGTACACGTTCGGGCACGCGAACGAGGATGACCTGAAGCATGAGTGGGCCGCCAACTACGGTGTGACATACCTTTGATGCGACATCGGACCACCTGTCCCGCATGGCCGGCCGCAGACCGTGGTCTGCGCCGGCCGGCCGCCGGAGTACGAGCGTCCGCCGAAGGGCTCGGCGGCGGACGCGGTCAGGGTGCAGATCCGCAAGCTTTTGCGGGAGACGCCGACGATGCCGGCGACGGTGATTGTGGAGCGGATCGGCTGGCAGCGGGGGAGGACGGTTCCTCAAGGAACGTGTTGTGTGTGAGCTCGGGCCGGCGTGTTTGCCGGTGGTCCCGGTGTCCCCGACGACGTATCGGCCGGGCGAGCCGGCCCAGTGTGACCTGTGGTTCTCCGAGGCGGACAGCCCGCTCGGCCATGGGTAGACGGGCCGGCCGCCGGTCTTGGTGATCGCCGCGAGCATGCTGCCCTGCCCCCGCGGCGGACCGGGGACCTGATCCCGGCCCCGGTCCGGGAACGGCTGGCGATCGCCACCGCGGAGTACAACAATTGCACCTACTGCCTCTCCGCCCACACCTGCATAGGGGCGCATGTCGCCGAGGTCGACGCCGAGGATCCGGAGCGTGCCCGCCACGCGGAGTCCGCCGGCCCGCACGGGGCCGCGCTGCCGGCCCTGTCCGACGCCCGCGGCCGCGGCCACATCGGCGAGACGCAGCTCAAGGCTGCCCGGGCCGCGGGCGTCACTGACGCCGAGATCGCCGAGATCGTGGGCAATCCGGCGTTGAACATCCCCACGAACCACTTCAACGTGCTCGCCGATACCGACAACGAATGGCCGGTCGTCAGCCCGCACACCCACGGCTGACCGGCGCGCCCCGGCCTGGCCGACGAGCCCCCCGGCATCCGCGACCAGAGCCGAGGGGCGGCGTCAGCACCGCCTCGACCGTCGTCAGGCACTTCCAGGATTGTGAGGAAGAACATGAGCGAACCGCACGAAACTCCCACAGACGTCCCTTACGACGTGGTCGTGCTGGGCGCGGGCCCGGTCGGTGCGAACGTCGCCGACCGCGCCCGTGCCGCCGGTCTCTCCGTAGCGGTCGTGGAACGGGAGCTGGTCGGCGGTGAATGCGCGTACTGGGCGTGCGTGCCCAGCAAGGCGCTGCTGCGGCCGGTCCTCGCGGTCGCCGACGCACGCCGCGTGGACGGCGCCCGGCAGGCCGTCACCGGCCGGATCGACACCGGGGGCGTCTTCGCCCGCCGCAACCGCTATGTCTCCGACTGAGACGACTCACGACAGGCTCTGTTCCTCAAGTCCATCGGAGCCGACCTCTTCCGTGGCCACGGCCGTCTCGACGGGCCCCGACGCGTCAGCGTCACCCGTGACGACGGCGCCCGACAGACCCTCACGGCCCGGCACGCGGTGGCCATCGCCACCGGCAGCCGACCGGCGTTGCCCGGCATCCCAGGCATCGCCGAGGCCCGTCCCTGGACGAACCGGCACGGCACCGACTCCAGCACCGTGCCCGCCCGCCTCGCCATCATCGGCGGCGGCGGAGTCGCCATCGAGATGGCCACTCTCTGGCAGGGCCTCGGCGCCCAGGTCACCCTGCTCGCCCGCCGCCGATTGATCCCCCGCATGGAACCCTTCGCCGGCGAACTGGTCGCCCAGGGACTGGGCGAGGCGGGCGCGGACGTGCGGATCGACGTCCAGGTAACCGCCCTGCGCCGCCCGGACCCGCAGGGCCCGGTCACCCTCACCCTCGACGACGGCGGCGAGCTTCAGGCCGACGAGGTCCTGGTCGCCACCGGCCGCACCCCCGCCACCGACGACATCGGCCTGGACACGGTCGGCCTCACCCCCGGCTCCTGGCTGGAGGTGGACACCACCTGCCTGGTACAGGGGGTCGACGGCGACTGGCTGTACGCCCTCGGCGACGTCAACCATCGTGCCCTGCTCACCCACCAGGGCAAATACCAAGCTCGGACCGCGGGCGACGCCATCGGCGCCCGCGCTGCCGGCCGCCCGCTGGACGACACGCCGTGGGGCGACCACGCCACCACCGCCGACCAGCACGCCGTAGCCCAGGTCTTCTTCAGCGACCCCGAGGCGGCCGCGGTGGGCCTGAGCGCCGAACAGGCGGAGCGCGCCGGATACCGCATCAAGACCGTCGACCGCGACTTCAACGCCGCCCAGGGCGCCAACCTCTACGCCGACGGCTACCAGGGCCACGCCCGGCTGGTCGTCGACCTCGACCGGGAAGTCCTCCTCGGAGTGACCTTCGTCGGCCCCGGCGTCAGCGAGCTCCTGCACTCGGCAACCATCGCGGTCGCCGGCGAGATCCCGCTCAAACGGCTCAGGCACGCGATCGCCCCCTTCCCCACCGTCAGCGAGATCTGGCTCTTCCTCCTCGCCGCCTACCAGCGCGATCAGGAGACGCCGTAGACCACCGCCACCTGACACCCCGCCTGCCCCCGGCCAGGGTGGCTGGGAACTCCCCCGTGCTCAGCAGCCCACCAGGTGGTCAAGGACGGCGGCGACGTGCACGTCCTTGTGGGTGTCTACGCCGGGCACCACCGAAGGCGGCGTGGCCGGAGCCTCGGCAGCTTGGACGGCACGGAAGGAAGGGGGCATGTTGAGGGTGGTCACGGTGCTCTTGTTCGACGACGCGGTACCGATGGCCGGAGCCGGTCGGTGGAGCGGTCAGGACTGTGACGGTGCCTCCCAGGCCAAGGCCCCTATCGGGACACACTCAGCCGGCCCGGTGGCCGTACGCGTCGCTCCGGCCGGGCCGACAGATCAAACACAAGGCACAAGCAGCCAGCCAGAGTACGAGTCAGGCCGCGGCCGAAACGACACGCCATCATCCTCACAGCCCGAGTAGTGGGCCGTACCGCCTGTGACCCGGTCGATTCCGACAATCGACAGCAGTACGTGGTGTCGCACCCCCGCGCGCTCCTCGGCGACGAGAAGATTTCTCGTGGCAGTGCCGAAATAGACGCGTCGACAGACTGCGGCACGACCCCTTCGGCTTCAGCCGGCCCCCTCACCGCGCTAGGGATCCGACGCGCGGGTGACCATGAGGCGGGCGAAAGCGCAGATCAGATCGTGCCGCCAGGCCCAGGTAGCGAAGATGCGCAGGTGGAGGCGGCGGCCGCCGCGGGTGCCGCGGGCTGTGGCCGAGGCATGGGCGAGGAAGGTCGAGCGGCTTGCCGGGGCCCGTTCCTGGACCGTGACCGAGCAGCGTGGTCTCCACCACCGCCTCGCGCGCCTTGGCGGCCGACCAGCACCTCGAGCCGCTGGTCACGTCCCTGACCGCCCCCGTACGGTCGGCGCTTCGATCTGCGGGACGCCGACGATGCGGCCGACTACCAGGGCTCAGGCCGCCTCAACCCGCCGACCGTCGTGCTTCGTCACTGGGGAAGCGTGGCCGATAGCTGCGGGAGACCTCGTGCACCTTGCGGAGGCCAAGGAACCCGAGGACGACCGCGGTCAGGATGGCGATGGCGGAGGCGACCAGGTTCCGCAGGGTGTCCCCGGCGCCGGCGGCCTCGCAGACGACCGCGGCCAGCACGCCGGTGACGACGGAGTTGATGACGCAGACGACCACAGGTGAGCCGGACAGCCACTGCGTCACCCCGAGCCGGCGGCGGAAGCTGTAGGTCGTCCAGATCCCTGGCGGGTCGTCGTGGTGGCTCGCGATGAAGTACGGCTCAAGCTCCGGTGCGAGCTCGACGTATGCGTGCCGCAGCCGGTTCATGCCGATGATCAGCCAGGTGTCCTCGATGTCCGCCTCGATCAGGCGGAAGTACGTCCCGAACCCGACGAGCAGGACAACTGGCAGCACCAGCAACGCGAACGTCGTGAATGCGGACCCGAACTGGGTCGCGTTGGCCACCAGCGAGAGCGCCACCACCGCGGCCGACAGCACCGTCAGATACGTCCCGGTGCGGCTGAAGATCTCCTGCCACGTCATGTTCCGCGTCGCCAGCAAACTCCAGTGCTCGGTCGCCAGAAATTGCGCATGCGGCGTCCCGGCATCAACACCCTTGAGCTCTCTCATCCCCCGAGTGTGACCTCAGTCGTCGAAGAGTTTGAAAGGGCCCGCCGGTGCTGTCAGCAGTGAGTGCGACGAAGAGCTTGCCACGGGGGAGGTCATCGGTTGAGATGCGCGGGCCGGATACTGCCGGGAAGCACGCCCATCCCGCGACCACAACCGGCACGTTCGCCTGGTATGGCCTCTCGGTCGCCATGCAGCGGGGCAGGGGGTCACGGCAGCTGCAAGGTACGGATCGACATCAGCGTGAGCTGTAGCCCGCGGGGTCGGTCGACGAGCAGCGCCTCGCACTCCGAGCACGCTGGGCAGCGCACCACCATGCCGGGACAGCGCAGGTAGACCCGGGTCTCGGCGACGCGGTGCCGATCGCCGCACGCGGCGCACTCCAGGACGATGGTGCTTGCCTCCCGGCCCAGGACCAGCGACAACGCTCCGGCGACGGCGTTGCCGTCCACGTGGCCGTCCTCTGGATGCACCGAGAGGGGGTCTTCCTCTGTGTTCACGTCGGGGCTCCTATCCGAACCTCTCTGTCCTCAACAGATCAGTGTCCGCGCCGGCGTCGGTCAGTGCGCGTGCAGTGTCCTCCACGAATGTGGTCGGGCCGCACACGTAAACCCGCAGCCGCGGCTCGCGAACGCCACCGGAGCCAAGCAGCGCACTCAGCTGAGCGGCTCTCAGCCGGCCGTACTCGAATCCCGGCGCCCGTTCCCGGGTGAGCCGAACGGTGGTCTCCGGCCCGCCGGGACTGCTCAGCTCGTCGCCGAAGATGACCCGATCGGCCGTACGCGCGGAGTACACCAGTCGCACGGGGGTGCCGTGAGCGCGGGCGGCACGCCAGATCGCGCGCATCGGCGCGATGCCGGAGCCGCCGGCCACCAGAAGCAGCGGTGCGTCGTCGTCGGGCTCCCACACGAAGTAGCCCCCTACCGGTCCCATGACCTCCAGGACATCACCGTCACTGGCGATGTCGACCAGGTACGGGGACACCTCGCCGTCGTCCACGCGTTCCACGGTGATCTGCGGCGCCTCGTCAGGCGCGGAGGACAGTGAGTAACTGCGGGTGGCCTGGTACCCGTCCTCGGCGGTGAGCCGGACATCGACGTGCTGGCCGGCCACATGGCCCGGCCAGTCGGCGACGGTGAACCGGATGCTGCGCGCGGAGGCGGTTTCACGCGTTGTACCGGCGACGGTGACGGTTCGCCAGCCTTGGACAGGTCGCAATCGCGGTGGCATGGCTGATCGGTCAGCTCCCGTAGTAACGCTGCTCGAGGAACGGGTCACCGCGGTGGTGGTAGCCGGCGGTTTCCCAGAATCCCAGCTCGTCTTCGGGCATCACACGGATCCCGCGCAGCCACTTGGCGGACTTCCACAGATACAGGTGCGGCACCAGCAGCCGGACCGGCCCGCCGTGCTCGGCGGGGATGGGACCGCCCTCGAAGCCCACCGCGACGATCGCGTCGCGGTCCACCAGATCCTCCACCAGGAGATTCGTGGTGTAGCCGCCGTAGGAGGACACCAGCGCGTAGGGCTCGTCGGCCACCCCCGCGTCCTCCAGCACGGCCGCCACCGGAACGCCCTGCCAGGTCGTCCTCAGTTTGGACCAGTGCGTGACACAGTGGATGTCAGTCGTCAGGTCCACTACGCCGAGACCGCGAAGCGATTCCCATGCGTAGGTCCGCTCCGTGGTCCCGTCAGTGACCACCAGCTCCCACGCCCGGTTCGGTACATGCTGGGTCGGCCCCGCCGTGAGCACGGGGAAGTCGTCGGTGACGTACTGCCCCGGAGGGACCGCGCCTTCCGTGCGTCGAGGACGGCCTGTGAATCCCCGCGTAACCATGAGTCACTCACCACCCTTCGTATGGGAAGGCTAACCGGATGTGACCATTCGTGCCCGCCGTGGCCATCGCCCCGAAGCGACCAACACAGTCGGCTGGGCCATCGCCGATGCCCGGCATGGATCACTCAGGACGTCGCCCTCCCCGCCGGCCCGACGTGGTCGGCGCCCGGTCGCTGCCGTGTGCGCTGCTCACTGCCCCGTGCGCCATGCCTGTACGTAGTCCGTAGTACAGCCAGGGGCGTACGTCGCCGTGGCCGCTCACCTCGAATCCCGCGTCCACGATGAGGCCATCCAGGAGATCCACCCGGTGGTGGGCCATGGCGTGCCCGGCTCCGCCGTGCACCAGACGGCGGCCGATCACGCTCTTCGGCGGGCGGAACTCCACCACCAACAGCCGTCCGCCGGGCCGCAGGACGCGGTGTATCTGGCGCAGGGCGGTGGGCCGGAGGTCTTCCGGCAGGTGATGGAGCATCAGGCTGGTGACGACCGTGTCGTAGGAGGCGTCCGGCTGGTCGACGGCTCCAAGTCCGCCCTCTACCGCGAGGCCCTGGACCACGCTACCCACGCGGTCTCCGCGCTCCTGCACCAGGCCGCGGACGCGGGCCGCCCGGTGCCCGAAGTGCTCGCGTCCTTCCTCGACCCGGCCCACATGGACCGTTTCCACCAGCCCGGCGCACACGGCTTCCTCTTCGCCGACGCGACCGCGCGGGCCCACGACCTGGAACTCGGCGCGTCCCTGCGCCAGGTCCACCAGCATTTCGCCGACACGCTCGCCGACCTGCACCGCCGCGGCCAGGCGGCCGGCGACGTGCGGGACGACATCGACGCTCACACCGCAGCGTGGTGGCTCATCTCGGTTCTGGCGGGCCGCCCCTTCCGTGCGGCGGTGGTTTCCGACAGCGACAGACTCGAGGCCGACGGGCGAGGCGGTGCTCCATCGGGAAGAACGGACAGGTACCGCACCAGCGAGTGCTGCAGCTGGGGTGGTGCTTCACATCGCGGTGACGTTGGCGGCGATACCGGATTCCACCGAAGTGCCCATCGAAATGCTCGGTCACTCTGTGAACATCATCGCTCAGCGATCCGCACGTGCACGCCCCTTCTGATCGTTGGGGACTTGGCATTTCAATGGGGCGTGCGGGGTGACCGTGTCGCGTCTGCAGCTGTCAGGTCTCCCGGCGCTCGCTCAGAGCAGTGCTAGGCCCCTCGCCGCTGCTGTCCGCGATGACTGGCCGGAACTGGGCAGGGAGGCCGTCCAAGCGGTCAGGACCGGCCGCGGCGGCCACGGCAGGGGCTGCCTCGGCCAACCAGATGCGAAACCGCTCGGCGGCTTCGCTGTAGGGGACGTGAGCCAGGACACGGTGTTCCCCGGAGGGGCAGAAGTCGACGGTTGCAAGCGACCATCTTCGATGCATGTCGTCAGTCCGTCGCGAGCCAGCCCAGTCGTCTGTGCTGTGGAGGGTAGTCTCCGCGCCGACTGCGGGGCGACGTTCCTCCCACTCCACCTGAACTTGTTGGGTTCTCACAACGCCCCGGGCGTTCGGCATGCGATCACTAGCCCCCAGGGTCAATCGGCTCCCGAGGGCAGCATCGGCTGACAGCGCCATGCAGTCGACCTATCCGCGAGGCCGGGCTCCACGCGACGACCACACAGCTTGACCCCGCCCTGACTACCTGTCAGTAAAGTCAGCATTGGGTCAGCATTCGTCCGGCCAAAGCGGCCTTCAGATGCCCACACGTTGGAAACGCGAGATGCCCTCGGAGGCGTCCGTGCGGCAGCATCCGATGGCCTAGCCGCCACAGATACTCTTTGCGAGGCGGGCGCCGAGATCGTCTCGAACCTACCTGACCGGAAGACCGGATACTCCCAGGTCAGCGCGCCCTTCCGCGTGGTTTCAACGGCACCGGCGGCAGCTCGGGTGCTGGCAGTGGAGCTCCGTCGTAGCCCTTCACCTCGCCGAATCGGACCCCCTTCATCCACTCCTCGCGAGCCTGTACGATCTCCTCCTGGGAGCGGGCGACGAAGTTCCACCACATGATCAGCTCCTCCGCGAACGGCTCGCCGCCCAGCAGCATGACTCCGGCGTCCGACTCGGCGCGCAGCGGGAGTTCGGAGCGGCCGCAGCCGAGGTAGAGCAGGGAACCGGGCAGCACCGGTACGCCGTCCACGTGCACCTCGCCGGACATGGCAAGGACGCCGTACTCGAAGTCGGGCTCCAGGGGCAGCCGTACGTCGGCACCCCGGGTGAGGGTGAGGTCGGCGCCGGCGATCGGGGTGTACGTCGTACCGGGGGAGGGAGTGCCGTCGAGGCTGCCCAGGAGCACCGTGGCGGTCAGGCCGGGCGCGCTGAGCGTGGGCAGGTCCGGGTGGTACTCGAAGTGCGGGGCGGTGTGGCGGTGCTCGTCGGGCAGTGCGACCCACAGTTGCGCGCCGTGCAGGAAACGGGCGTGCGGGCGCGGGCTCTCCTCGGAGTGGCTGATCCCGCGGCCCGAGGTCATCAGGCCCAGCTGCCTGGGCCTGATCGTCTGCAGGCTGCCCGTCGAGTCGCGGTGCAGCACCTCACCCTCGTGCAGCCAGCTGACCGTCTGCAGCCCGATGTGCGGATGCGGCGGGACCTGCATGCCGGGCTCGTCGGCGATGTCGTCCGGCCCGTAGTGGTCCACGAAGGCCCACGCGCCGATCATGCGACGGCCGAGGTTCGGCAGCAGCCGGCGCACCTCGGTCGACTCGCCCAGCCGGACACGACGGGGGCTCAGCAGTTCGCGGACGGGCTCGGCCACGACGAATCCGCGGCCGCCGCAGACACTGGGCACGGGCGCGCGGTCAAGATTGCTCATGGCGCCCAACTTAGCGGGGCGGGCGTCGTACCGGTGAGTGCGGAAACACGCGTTTTCCTGGTTGAGCCAATCAACTGATTTACATTCGGGTGCCGCATGCCGAGGCGGCTACACCGTCGACGCGCCGGGGGAGGGGACGTACGTCCTCGTCGCCTCCGTCGCGGGCCGCCACCCGCGGGCCGCCACCGTCGTCGTCGGCGCGCATCCGGTCTCGAGCGACCTGTTGCTCGGCGGCACCGCCGGGCCGGCCGACGTGGTGCGGGCCGCGGACGGCGGGGAGCCGGTCACCGGGGCGGTGGTGGTCGCCGCCGGTGTGCGTGGTGAGGTGCCGGCGACAGTACGGACCGACGGACTGGGCGAGTTCAGCCTCACCGGTCCGGTACCGGGCACGATCACCCTCGCCGTCAGCTCAGCCTGGCACGGGCCGCTCGCCCTGCCCGTGGAGATCGGCGGTGCCGCCGTCACCCGGGTAGCGGCCGAACTGCGGCCCGGCGCCCGGGCGGACCGGTCGGCGACGCCCGGGTGGCCCTGCTGGAGGTCACGGGCAACGTCGTGGCGACGGCCACCACGACATCGAACTCGCCCACCGGGGGGCGTAGTTCGCACCTGCCGGGGCAGCGGTGCACGGGCCGGAACTCATGGTTGCGGTGCGCTCGGTGACGGTTCGGCCGTGGACGAGGCGACCGGACTCGGGACCGCGGACGGCGTGCCGGTCGTCGGACGCGCAGGGCGGGCCGGCTCGATCGGGCGGGACCGGCCGCCGTGCACCGTGAAGAACACAAGCGCGGCGACGGCGGCCAGCGCCAGCGCACTGACCACGACCCGGCGCAGCAGCACCCGGCGGGACCGTACCACCGCCGTCGGCGGGCGCAGCGGCCGCAGGTCGGCGGGCCCGACGGAGTGCGCCCGTGCGGCCAGCGCGGCCCGCAGCCGCTCCTCGACCGGCGTCCCGGCCGTCCCGGTGGCGGACTCGTTCATCGCAGCCCCTCCAGACGTCGGCCGAGGGCGTCCAGGGCCCGGCTGGCCGTGGACTTGACGGCACCTCGCGACAGGCCGAGCGTCGTCGCGATCTCGGCCTCGCTCAGATGCGACCAGTAGCGCAGCACCAGAACCTCCCGCTGCCGCCGGGTCAGCGTGCGCAGCGCCGCGAGCACCTCGCGGTGGTCCTCGTGCAGCAGTACGTCCTCCTCGGCGCCGGGTGCGTGCCGCTCGGGTGCGGGGGTGTGCGCTCGTACGGTCCTGCGCCGGCGCAGCACCGACCGGGCCGCGTTGACGACGCTGGTCCTCAGATACGCCTCCGGGTCGTCGAGCGAGGCGAGCCGGTGGCCGTGCCGGCGGAAGAGCGCGGTGAAGGCGTCCTGCACGACGTCCTCGGCGGTGGGCAGATCGTCCACCAGCAGCACCGCGAGCCGGACCAGGGCGAGCCGACGGTGGTGGTACAACTCCTCGATGCCGGGTGGCTGTTCGGGAGCCACGGTGAGGCGGACCGCTCGGACCGCGCCGGTGGCGCCCGTACCGGGAGCCGGATCGGTGGGCGCGTCCGTACGGGCGCGGGCGAGGACGCAGGCGAGGACACGGGCGCGCAGTGCCTGGGTGAACCTCCGCCAGGGCGTGGGGCGTCGCGGGATGCCGGGCGCCCGGTCCCAGGGCAGGGCCGCCGTCGGCGGTGTGGCTGTCGTCATGGGTCTCCCGGAGCCGGAAGCGGGGCGCCGCCGAGCGCCGGCCCGCTTCCGGCCCTGCCTAGGTACTGCTGCTCAGCGGTGCTGGGGAAGGGACGCCGGCGTCGCGAGGCCGTGGTGCGGACCGTGCCCGGGCCGCGCCGGTGCGGGCACCGGGCTCGGGGTGGCGTGGGCGGGAGCCGACGGTACGGGACTCGGGGCGGCGTGCGTCGGCGCCGGCACAGGTGTCGGAGTGGCCGGTGCCGGCTTCGGAGTCGCGGTGCGGGCCGGTGACGGTACGGGGGACGGGGTCGCGGTGCGGGCCGGTGACGGTACGGGGGACGGGGTCGCGGTGCGGGCCGGTGACGGTACGGGGGACGGGGTCGCGGTGCGGGCCGGTGACGGTACGGGGGACGGGGTCGCGGTGCGGGCCGGCGAGGGTACCGGGGACGGGGTTGCCGTGCGTGCTGGTGACGGCACGGGGGACGGGGTCGCGTGGTTGCCGTCCTGGGCCGCCTGGGCGGTCATGGTGCCGGCGACAGCCAGGGCCGCGCCTATGGCGGAAACCCCCAGGGCGGCCCTCAGCCTGCGGGTACGGCCAGGGCGGGATGCACGGTGTGCGGACATGGGTTCCTTCGGTCGTTCGGGGTCGGACATCTGGTCTGAGTGGAGGCCTCCATCCCGACAGACGTCCGGCCCCGGCCGAGGTTGCAGGCGACGGCCGACCAATTTTTCCGCACCCGCCATCGCCGGGGTGCCGTCGAGCCGGATCGCCCGGATGAGGCCCGCTCTGGCACGCCGGTCTGCGGTCGGCGCCCGAGGACGAGGACGGGGGACAGGCCCAGCCGGGGGGCCGCGGCGGCGGTCAGCCGGGCGTGGTTGCTCTGCGGGGCGCCCGTGGTCACGTGCGTGTCCGCGCCCTCGGCGAGGGCCGCGCCCACCGTCCACTCCAGTTTGCGGATCTTGTTTCCGCCGCCGCCCAGACCGGTCAGGGAGTGGCTCACGGCGTACGCCCCTCGGTGCGGAGCAGGTGCGGCGCAGATGCGGACCGGCGCCGACCGGATGGTGATCCGGCGCCGGTCGACGTCGTTCGCGACCAGTCGATCACACCGGCAGCAGCCGGGCGATCAGCGCGCTGAGCTGACGGGCCGTACGGCACTCGTGCATCTCGACCAGCTCGGCGTACGCGGGCGCGGCCGAGTCGCCGCTGCCCCACCGGTCGCGAGGCTCGGGGTTCAGCCAGTACACGCGCCGCGCCCGCCCTGCGACCTCCCGTACGGCGGCCAGGTTCGGGTCGCTCATGTTCGTCCGGGCGTCACCGAGGACGAACACGGTCGTGCGCGGGCCCACCGCGGTGCCGTACCGCGCCGTGAACTCGCCGAGGGCCACGCCGTAGTCGCTGCTGCCGTGCCAGCCGGTGAGCGTGGCCTCGGCGTGGATGCGGGCGCCGAGCCCGTCGGGGTCGGCGCGGCCGTGGTCGAGCAGGCCGGTCACCTCGTCGAGCCGGTTGACGAAGGCGAACACGCGGACCTTGCTGAACTGGTCGTGCAGCGCCTGCACCAGCAGCATCGTGAAGTCGGAGAAGCCCGACACCGACCCGGACACGTCGCAGAGAAGCACCAGTTCGGGGCGGACCGGGCGGCGCCGGCGCAGCACCGGACGCATCGGCACCCCGCCCGTCGACAGCGAGGAGCGCAGGGTGCGGCGCAGGTCGACGGTGCCGCGCGCGGCCCGGCGCCGGCGTGCGGCGAGCCGGGTGGCCAGCTTGCGCGCGAGCGGCTGGACCGCCCTGCGCAGCTCGGCCAGTTGGTCCCGGTTCGCGGACAGGAAGTCGACCCGGTCCGCGGTCGGCACGACACCGCGCCGGGCGATCTCGTCCCGCCCGCGCCGCTCGGCGACCCGGCGCCGCGCCTCCGCCCCGACCATCCGCCGGAACTCCTCGATACGGCGCCGGATCTCGTCGTCCAGCAGCCGGTCCGCGAAACCGGCCCCGGTCCTGGCGCCGGTCCCCTCGCGGCCCCGTACATCCGCCCGCACCCGGGCCAACAGGGTCTGCGGACGCAGTCGGTCCAGCGTCTGGTAGGCCGACCAGCCGTCCGAGCCGGGTGAACTGCCGTAGCCACCCAGGCCGTCGACCGCCTCCGCCGCCAACTGGGCCATCAGCGCCTGGTCGTCGGTGGCCAGCGCCTCGGCCAGCCGGTCGCGCAGCTCGTCCCGGCCGGCGCCGCCGGGGCGGTGGAGGCCGCCGACCGTGCGCGGGAAGTACAGGTCGAAGACCGGGTCGAACACCGCGCGCTGAGCGGGCCCGTGCAGCAGCGTCGCGGCCAGCCCCTCGCGCAGCCGCTCCCGGTCCGTGAGCCCCAGCGCCTCCACCGCGCGGGCCGCGTCCACGGTCTCGCCGGTGCCGATCCGCACGCCGTGCGCGCGCAGCGCCCCGACCAGCCCGGTGATCCGGTCTGCGACCGCGGTCACAGCGCGTCCAGGTCGAGCTTCGCCGCCGCCTTCTGGATGTCGTCCTGATGCTTGAGGATCACCCCGAGGCTGTCCCGTACGACCGTCTCGTCCAGGGTGTCGGCGCCCAGCGCCAGCAGGGTGCGCGCCCAGTCGATGGTCTCCGCGACGGACGGCACCTTGCGCAGGTCCATCGCGCGCAGCGCCCCGACCACCCGGACCACCGACTCGGCCAGCGCCGCGGTCAGGCCCGGCACCTTCAGCCGTACGATCCGCCGTTCCAGCTCCTCCTCGGGGAAGCCGATGTGCAGGAACAGGCAGCGGCGGCGCAGGGCCTCGGACAGCTCCCGGCCGGCGTTGGAGGTGAGGACGACGAACGGGCGGCGGGTCGCGGTGACCGTGCCCAGCTCCGGGACCGTGATCTGGAAGTCGCTGAGCACCTCCAGCAGCAGTCCCTCCATCTCGACGTCGGCCTTGTCGGTCTCGTCGATCAGCAGCACCGTCGGCTCCGCACTGCGGATGGCGGTGAGCAGCGGGCGGGGGAGCAGGAACTCCTCGCTGAAGATGTCGGTGCGGGTCTCGTCCCAGCTCTCGTCGCGGCCCGCGCTGATCCGCAGCAGCTGCTTGGCGTGGTTCCACTCGTACAGCGCGCGGGACTCGTCCACGCCCTCGTAGCACTGCAGCCGGACCAGCCGGGCTCCGGCCACCTGGGCGACCGCCTTGGCCAGCTCGGTCTTCCCGACCCCGGCCGGGCCCTCCACCAGCAGCGGCTTACCGAGCCGGTCGGCGAGGAACACGGTCGTGGCGACGGCGGGCGAGGCGAGGTAGCCGGTCTCGGCGAGGCGGGCGGAGACGTCGTCGACGGACGTGAACAACGGGGCCTCCGGCAGGTCGGTAGCAGGGTCCGGACTCCTATCTAAGCGCTTGTTCAGTCGCCGTGTCACGTGGACCGGCTCGCTACGGCCGGCCCGCCGAGCGATATACACCGATCGGTTTCCATTCGTCCGCGCCTCCGGTTAACCTCGCTGCATGGCTTCCCCCGACAAGGTGTCCCCGCGCGACCGGCTGCTCGACGCGGCCGCCCGGCTCTCCTACCGCGAGGGCGTCTCCGTCGGCATCGAGGCGCTGTGCCGCGAGGCGGGCGTCTCCAAGCGTTCGATGTACCAGTTCTTCCCGAGCAAGGACGCGATGCTGGCCGCGGGCCTGGAACGCCGCATCCCCTGGTACGACGCCCAGCTCGCACATCCCGACCCGGAGGCCGCCACCCCGCGCGAGCGCATCCTGTACGTCTTCGAACGTCTTGAGCAGGCCTCCGTGGCCGCCGACTACCACGGCTGCCCCTATCTGGCCGTCCTGGTGGAGCTGAAGGACCCAGGGCATCCGGCGACCGAGGTCGCCCGGCGCGTCAAGGAGCGGCTGGCCGGGACCCTTCGCGCCGAGGCGGAGCGCGGCGGCGCCCGTGACCCCGAGCTGCTCGCCCGCCAGCTCCTCCTGATCTTCGACGGCGCCAGCGCGCGGGCCGGTGCCGGGGTGGAACGCCTGGACGACGGACTGGCGACGGCCACGGCGACGGCGCTGCTGGATGCGGCGGGGGTGCACTAGCAGCGCCCCGGAGGGGCGCCGGCTGTGTCCGGATGGGCGGCTGCCGAAGCGTGGGCGCGAGAGCCCCCGGACGACTGCCTCGCGCACAACGCATGGATCTGCGGTGCCTGTCTGAGCACCCGCCGCTGGATCCTGCGCTGGAGGCCGCGGTCACACCCGCCACGTCCGCGGCCCGCATGCCGCCGATCTCCACCGTCGCCCCTACGCGGTACACGCCGTGGTCGTTGTGGGGGAAGTTCGGTACGACGTTGACCGCCTTGCCCGCCGCGATTCCCGCCCCCCGGTCCGATCGCCTCCACCACCCCGGAGGCCTCGTTGCCCAGCCGTGCCGGAGGTGACGCCGGATCAGCTCAGCAGGATCACTTCCAGCGTGCGCGGACCGTGCACGCCCTCCACCCGGTCCAGCTCGATGTCGCTCGTGGCCGACGGGCCGGAGATCCAGGTCAACGGGCGGGCCGGGTCGAGGCGTTCGAGGGCCTGCGGGACCGAGGAGACCACCTGGTCCGGCACCCGGACGACACAGATGTGGTGGTCGGGGATGAGCGAGATACGGCGCCGGCCCTGGTCGGGGGAGCCGTCCAGGACGATCGTGCCGGTCTCGGCGATCGCCACGGCACACCCCGTCACCACACTGCCGACCCGGTCCAGCCGCTGCGCTGTGCTCACCGCCCGGTCATGGATCCGCACCGGGTCGGCGGCGGCCAGCCACGCCGGTGGCAGCCCCGGCGGTACCAGCACCTCCTGCGAGCCACGCCGGGCCAGCAGCCGCATGACGAGATGCGGCATCTCCTCGTCGGTGGCGCGGTGCACGATCGCCCGGTAGTCCGCCAGGTTCTCCGCCAGCAGCTCCACCGTCTGCCCGGTCGTACGGCCGCCGTGCTCCCGCAGATAGTCCCGGCCCACGGCCTCCTCGTACGGCCGCTCGTCCGGCGCCACATCGGCGAGCGCGCGCCGTACCCGGCCCAGGATCCGTTCCCTGCTGCTCACTTGGCGCCGTCCTTTCCACCACGGGTGCGCTGCCACCAGTCCCGGAACGGTTCCGCCGGTACGGCGGGCAGGTCCCGGGTGGCGCTCCACGCCTTGCCCGGGCCCGGCAGGGTACGGGGGTGAAGCCGGCGGGTGCGGGAGGCGAGGCGCTGGCCGGTGCGCAGGGCGCCGGGGTGGGTGAACGCCCAGCGTGCCGCGCGCATGGCCGCCCGCTCGGCGGCGTGCCCCTTGGCCGGTTTCAGCAGCACCCTGTTGCCCTGCCGGACCGCCGGACCGCCCTCCACCACCCGCTCCCGCAGGTGCACCAGCACCTCGGGGATGTCGATGGCGACCGGGCAGACCTCGTAGCAGGCGCCGCACAGCGACGAGGCGTACGGCAGCGAGGCGTCGATCTCGCTCGCGGTGCCCCGGAGTTGGGGGCTGAGGATCGCGCCGATCGGACCGGGATAGACCGAGCCGTAGGCGTGTCCGCCCGCCCGCTCGTACACCGGGCACACATTCAGGCAGGCGGAGCAGCGGATGCAGCGCAGGGCCTGGCGGCCGACCCGGTCGGCGAGGGTGTCGGTGCGGCCGTTGTCGAGCAGGACGAGGTGGAAGGTCCGGGGGCCGTCGCCGTCCGTGGTGCCGGTCCACATCGACGTGTAGGGGTTCATGCGCTCGGCGGTGGAGGAGCGGGGGAGGGTCTGCAGGAAGACCTCCAGGTCCCGCCAGGTGGGGACGATCTTCTCGATGCCGACGACCGAGATGAGCGTCTCCGGCAGGGTCAGGCACATCCGGCCGTTGCCCTCGGACTCCACGACGACGAGGGTGCCGGTCTCGGCGACCATGAAGTTGGCGCCGGAGATGCCGACCTTGGCGCGCAGGAACTTCTCCCGCAGGTGCAGCCGCGCGGCCTCGGCGAGTTCGGCCGGAGTGTCGGTCAGGTCCTCGGGGGCGGGGCGGCCCCACGCGGCCATCTCGGAGCGGAAGATGTCCCGGATCTCACCCCGGTTGCGGTGGATGGCCGGCACCAGGATGTGCGAGGGCCGGTCCTTGCCCAGCTGCACGATGAGCTCGGCGAGATCGGTCTCGTAGGCCCGGATGCTCTCCTTCTCCAGGGCTTCGTTGAGCCCGATCTCCTGTGTGGCCATCGACTTGACCTTGACGACCTCCGACTCGCCGGTCGCCTTGACCAGGTCGGCCACGATGCGGTTGGCCTCGTCGGCGTCCGCGGCCCAGTGGACGGTACCGCCCGCCGCGGTCACCGACTCCTCCAACCGCTCCAGGTAGCGGTCGAGATGGCGCAGCGTGTGGTCCTTGATCCGGCGGCCCGCCTCGCGCAGCTCCGCCCAGTCGTCCAACTCGGCCACCGCACGGGCCCGTTTGGCGCGGATGGTGTGGGTCGCGTGCCGCAGATTGCCCCGCAGGGTCGTGTTGTCCAGGGCGTCGTGAGCCGCCTTCGGAAAGGCCGGCATGCCGACGAACGTTCCGCTCATGCCGCCGGTTCCTCCTCCGTGCTCGCCAGGATCTCCGCGATGTGCACCGGCCGCATGCCCACCTCCAGGCGGCTCATGGTGCCGCCGATGTGCATCAGACACGAGTTGTCCGCCGCGCACAGCACCTCGGCCCCGGTCGACTCGGCGTTGCGCACCTTGTCCGTGCCCATCGCGGCCGACACCTCGGCGTTCTTCAGCGCGAACGTGCCACCGAAACCGCAGCACTCCTCGGCACCCGGCAACTCCAGCAGCTCCAGGCCCTTGACGGCCTGCAGCAGCCGGTGCGGCCGGTCGCCCAGCCCGAGGCCGCGCAGCCCGTGGCAGGTGGGGTGATAGGTGACCTTGTGCGGGTAGTAGGCACCGACGTCCGTCACCCCCAGCACGTCCACCAGGAACTCGGTCAGCTCGTACGTCTTCGGCACCACCGGCGCCAGCGTCCGCGCCAGCGAGTCCCCGCGGCCCTCGGCGCGCGCCCGCTCGCCCATCCGCGGATACAGCTCCCGCACCATCGCCCCGCAGGATCCGGAGGGAGTGACGATCGCGTCGTACTCGCGGAAGACATCGGAGAAGTGCCGGGCCAGCGGCTCGGCGTCGTGCCGGTAACCGGTGTTGTAGTGCGCCTGCCCGCAGCAGCTCTGGCCCTTCGGGAAGTCGATGTCGACACCCAGTCTGGTCAGCAGCTTCACCACGGCACGGCCGGTGTCCGGATAGAGCGTGTCGTTGACACAGGTCAGGAACAGGGCGACACGCATCGCGGCTCCTCGGGGTCGGTCATCGGACGAGTGCAGGGTAGTCGGCGAACACCGCCGAAGGGAGACCGCCGCTCACCGTGTGGCGAGCCGCGCCGCGGCCTCCCGCCAGCGGGCGCCGTCGCCACGGGGCGCGTACCGGGTCAGCGGCTGTGTGCGGCTGAGCAGCCGGCGCATCGCGGGCAGGCCGCCGACGAGCCCGTGGGCGCGCGCCTGGACCAGGACGTTGCCGAGGGCCGCCGCCTCCGTGGCGCCCGCGACCACGGGCAGCCCGCAGGCGTCGGCGGTCAGCTGGCACAGCAGCGCGTTGCGGGTGCCGCCCCCGACGAGGTACACCACGTCCACCGGATGGTCGGCCAGCCGCTGTGCGTCCTCGACGGCCCGTCGGTGGGCGAGGGCCAGCGAGTCCAGGACGCACCGGGTGACCTCGGCCCGCGTCTGCGGGACCGGCTGCCCGGACGCCCGGCAGGCCTCGGCGATCCGCTCCGGCATCCGCCCCGGCGCCAGGAACCTCTCGTCCCCGGCGTCCACCACCGAGCGCAGCGTGGGCACGGTACCGGCCTCACGCAACAGCAGCCCCAAGTCCGGCTCGCCCCAGTTCCGTTGGCACTCCTGGAGCAGCCACAGCCCCATGATGTTGCGCAGATACCGGACCGTGCCGTCGAGCCCCAGCTCGTTGGTGAAGTTCGCGTGCCGGCTCTCCTCGGTGAGCACCGGAGCGGTCAGCTCCAGTCCCGCCAGGGACCAGGTGCCGGTGCAGATGTAGGCGAAGGACTCACCGGTCGCCGGGACGGCGGCCACCGCGGAGGCGGTGTCGTGCGAGCCGACGGCCGTCACCGGCACGGGACCGGTCAGCCCGGTCTCCTCCAGCACCTCAGGGCGCAGCAGCCCGGCCGGATCACCGGGCTGCCGCAGCGGCGCGAACAGGGTGAGGTCGATACCGAGCCGCTCGGCGATGCCGTGTGCCCACGTCCGCGTCCGCGGATCGACGAGCTGGGTGGTGGACGCGTTGGTCAGCTCGGTGCCCTGCTCGCCGGTCAGCCAGTACGACACCAGGTCCGGGACGAGCAACAGCCGTTCCGCAGAGCACAGTTGGCGCCTCTCGCGGGCCGCCGTCAGCTGGTACAGGGTGTTGAAGGGCGCGTACTGGATGCCCGTCGCCGCGTACAGCTGGGCGGCCGGCACGGTCGCCCACACCTTCTCCGGCACACCCTCGGTGCGAGCGTCGCGATAGTGCACCGGGTTGCCCAGCAGGGCGCCGTCCCCGTCCAGCAGGCCGTAGTCGACGGCCCAGCTGTCGATGCCGACGGAAGCCACCTGGCCCGCCGCCCGCAGCCCGTCCAGGACCCCGCCGTACAGCGCGAGGATGTCCCAGCGCAGCCCCTCCGCGAGGCGCACCGGCCGGTTGCGGAACCGGTGCGCCTCGCTCAGCTCCAGCGAGTCCGGGCCGACCCGGCCGACCATCACCCGCCCGCTGGAGGCGCCGAGGTCGACCGCGGCGTACGCCTTCACGAGCCCGCTCACCGCAGGAACGCGGCCGCGACACCCGCGTCCACGGGGATGTGCAGGCCGGTGGTGTGGGTGAGATCGCCGCCGGTCAGCGCGAAGACGGCGTTCGCGACGTGATCCGGCAGCACCTCCCGCTTGAGGATGGTCCGCTGGGCGTAGAACTCGCCCAGCTTCTCCTCCGGCACCCCGTAGACCGCGGCCCGCTGTGCGCCCCAGCCGCCCGCGAAGATCCCGGAACCGCGCACCACACCGTCCGGGTTGACCCCGTTGACCCGGATGCCGTGCTCGCCCAACTCGGCGGCCAGCAGCCGTACTTGATGGGCCTGGTCGGCCTTGGTGGCGGAGTAGGCGATGTTGTTCGGCCCGGCGAAGACGGCGTTCTTGGACGCGATGTACACGATGTCACCGCCCAGCCCCTGCGCGATCATCACCCGCGCCGCCTCCCGCGAGACGAGGAAGGAACCGCGGGCCATGATGTCGTGCTGCAGGTCCCAGTCGCGCGCCGAAGTCTCCAGCAGTGGCTTGGAGATGGAGATCCCGGCGTTGTTGACGACCAGGTCGACGCCGCCGAAGGCGAGCACGGCCGCCCTGAAGGCAGCGGCGATCTGCTCCTCGTCCGTCACGTCCACCGTGACGGCGACGGCCTTGTCGGGCCCGCCCAGCTCCTCGGCGGCCGTGGCGGCGTTGCCGCCGTCGAGATCCGCGACGACGACACACGCCCCTTCGGTCACCAGCCGGTGCGCGATCGCCCTGCCGATCCCGCTGCCCGCCCCGGTGACCAGGGCGACCCGGGTGGCCAGCGGCTTCGGCTTCGGCATCCGCCGGAGCTTGGCCTCCTCCAGCGCCCAGTACTCGATGCGGAACTTCTCCGACTCCTCGATCGGCGCGTACGCCGACACCGCCTCGGCGCCGCGCATCACCTGGATGGCGTTGACGTAGAACTCACCGGCCACGCGGGCGGTCTGCTTGTCCTTGCCGAAGCTGAACATGCCCACACCGGGGACGAGCACGATGGCCGGGTCGGCGCCGCGCATGGCGGGGGAGTCGGCGGCCGCGTGCCGCTGGTAGTAGGCGGCGTACTCCTCGCGGTAGGCCGCGTGGAGCTCCTGGAGCCGGGCGACGGCCTCCTCCAGCGGCGCGGTCGGCGGCAGGTCCAGCACCAGCGGCCGTACCTTCGTGCGCAGGAAGTGGTCGGGGCAGGAGGTGCCGAGGGCGGCCAGCCGGGGGTGCTCGGCGCGGGCGAGGAAGTCCAGCACGGCGTCGGAGTCGTCGAAGTGCCCGACCTGCGCCTTGTCCAGCGAGGCGAGCGCCCGCACGTACGGCGCGAGCGCCGCGGCCCGCTCCCGGCGCTCGGCCTCGGGAAGGGCCTCGTACCCCTCGATCACGGGCCCGAAGGGCTCGGCCTTCCCGCGCTCCGCCAAGAACGCCTCGGCAGTGCGGATGATGTGCAGCGAGTTGCGCTCGCACTCCTCGGAACTGTCGCCCCAGGCGGTGATGCCGTGCCCGCCCAGGATGCAGCCGACGGCCCGCGGGTTGGCGGCCTTGACCGCCGCGATGTCCAGCCCGAGCTGGAACCCGGGCCGCCGCCACGGCACCCACGCCACCGTGTCCCCGAAGCACTCGGCGGTCAGCTTCTCCCCGTCGGCCGCGCAGGCGAGCGCGATCCCGGAGTCCGGTG
>NZ_VFNX01000008.1 GCF_006715785.1 Streptomyces puniciscabiei | reverse complement strand
GAAGCCGTCGAACTCCAGCAGCGCGATCTTCTGGCCGCTGCCGGTGTACGTGCCGGAGACGTTGTAGCCGCCCTTGAGCTGGGCCGGCGTGTACCCGCCGCCGGGACCGTTGTGGGGGCTGACGGTGTGCGGGGTCGCCTGGTGGTGCAGCTGGACGCGGTTGTTGAGGCCTGCGACGTCGCTGACGATCGACGCGATGGCGGCCGGCAGCGTCGGCGCGCTGTCGTTGGCGTAGAAGGAACGTCCGGTCCTGGCGTCCTTCCAGGTCGACAGCTTGGTGCCGAAGGCCTTCTCCAGCTGGGCGGCGGTGCCGTCGGCGTCGACCAGCAGGTTGCCGGAGTGGACCTTGCCGACGGTCAGGCCCTGGGCGCGCAGGTAGTCCTTGAGCTGCTTGATCTCGGCGTCGGTCCGGCCGAAGCGGGCCCCGAACTGCTGCTTGGTCAGGTAGTGGCCGTAGGAACTCGAATGCGGGTCACTGACCTCGGCGACGAAGGTGTCGAGTGCCCTTCCGCCTCTGGGAGTCAGGCTGATGGCCACCGATATCCGCTTGCCGGCCGCGACGCTTCCGGTGCGGGCCGCGTTGTGCTTCAGGCCCGGCAGGACGTCTCCGGCGATGGCGGCACGGGTCGCGTGCGGCTGCGGAGCGTTCGCGGCATGGGCGGCGGGGACGGCCGCGGCGACCAGGGCGGGCGCGGCGACCAGACCGAGCAGTTTCAGACGTGTGGTCACTGAAGTCCTCCGGGGAGTGGGGGAGTTGTTCCGGAATCGGAACGGCTTCACCGTAGGAACGTCGACCCCACCCCCATAAGCGGGGGAACCCTTGCGTTGCGTGTTAACAGCCGGTGTCACGTCAACGGCGTGTGTCGAGAACATGGTGGGTCTGGGTGCGGCTCGACCGGCTCACCGTCACGGTCCGTCCCGGTGGATCCACTTGACCCTCGTCGCCGGAGTCGACGGCCGCGCCGGAGGCGATGACGGCGACCGCCATCGCGTGGGCGAGCGCGGTGCGCGAGCGGACCCCGACCTTGCGGTACACCCGCGACAGGGTCCCTTCCACCGTCTTGACGCTGATGAACAGCTTGGCGGCGACCTCCCGGTTGGTGGCCCCACCCCCGACCAGCTCGGCGATCCTGGCCTCGGTGGGGGTGAGTTCGGGCCGGCCCGTACCCGCCTCACCGCTGCGGTCACCGGCGTCCAGCCGGGACAGCTCGTCCCTGGCCCGTGCCGCGAGCGGGGCGGCGCCGATCCGCGTGGCGGTGTGCAGCGCCTCGCCGAGAACGGCGCGCGCCGCGCTCCTGCGGCGCGAGCGGCGCTCGACCGCTCCGAGTGCGATCAGGGTGCGCACCAGCTCGGTGGGCAACGGGAGTTGACGCAGCCGGTCCACGGCGGCACGCAGTCGCGCGGCTCCCTCCTTCGCCCGGCCGCTCCCTGCCTCCCGCAGCCCCTCCGCACGCTCCAGAGCCGCCAGCACGCTGCCGGGCGTGTCACCGGTCACACGGGCGCAGGCCTCGCGGAGGACGGTCCCGGCCTCGTCCGTCTCGCCGAGCAGGACCAGTGCTTCGGCCAGGTCGCCGTACCAGTGCAGCAAAGGCGGGTCGGCGGCACGCATGGCAGTCCCGAGCTCCCGCACGCGCTGCAGCGCCTCGACCGCGGACGCGGCTCCCCGTGGGTCGCCGGCGAGCAGTCCGGCCTGTCCGAGCACGGCCAGCGCACGCAGCAGGAACAGCCGGTCGCCGTCGGCCTCCGAGGCGCGTACCGCCTGCTCGGCCAGCCGCCGGGCCTCCTCGACGGCGCCGCCCGCGGTGGCCGCCAGCGCCGCCGCGTACAGCGCGGGAGCCGCCTCGGACATGGCGCGCGAGCAGCGCGCCGCGGTGTGCAGTGCCTCGCGGCAGTGTCCGGCCCGCACCTGGATCCGGGTCAGTGCCACCAGAGTCGCCATGACCTCCTCGACAGCGGCCAACTCCTCGACCATGGGCAGGAGTTGGACCACCTGCTCCTCGGCCTCGGTCACCCTGTCGGAGTCCAGGGCGAGGATCGCCCGCATCCGGATCAGCCGCCAGCTCTGCGGACCGCCGTCGGCGCCTCCGGCCAGCGCGAGCGCCTCCTCCAGGGCGGCCTCCGCCGCGACCGGATCGCCGGCCAGGGAACGCACCCGGGCGAGCGTGGCGAGCGCTCCGATCACGGTCTCCGTGTCACCGGCCGCGGCCGCCCGCCCGGCAGCGCGCCGCGCATGCCCTGCCGCCTCCTCCAGCTCCCCGCACAGCAGGCCGCGTACGGCCGCCCAGTGGTGCAGCGGGGCCTCGGCCTCCGGATCGCCGACGGCGTCCCGGAGACCTTCCTGGATCAGTGCGTGGGCACCCTCCAGCGCCTGCCCGGCGTTGCGCAGCAGGACCAGCCGGGCCCGCACCCGACGGCGTGCCGAGTCCGACTCGGCGAGAACCGCCTCCGCGGCCCCGGCCGCCTCCTCCCGTTGCCCGGCGTCGCAGGCGTACTCCGCCGCGGCCAGCAGCCGGTCGGCCCGGTCCGCGGGCCGGTCGCCGGGGGTACGGCGGGCGGCGAGCCGGGCCAGTTCGCAAGCGGCGCCGAGCGCGCCGTCGCGGCGGGCGTACTCCGCCGCGGACATCAGGGTGCGGGCGGTGTCCTCGTCCGCGTGCGGGCGCGCGTGCGCGAGATGACGGGCCTGTTCGACGGGCTCGGTGATCGCGCGGGCCAGCAGCGCGTGTGCCTGCCGGCGCTCGCTCTCGGGGGCGTCGGCGTAGACGGCGGCACGGATCAGCGGATGCCGGAAGCGTATGGTTCCACCGGTGTCGGTCGCCGCCATGCCGAGCCGCTCCGCCTCCGCGAGGTCCGCGGCGGGGTCGGGGAGCCCGGCGGCACGCAGCAGGGCGAGGTCGGGTCGGGCGGCGGCGCTGGTGACCAGGAGCGTGCTCCGCGCCGTCTTCGGCAGCCTGCGCGCCTCGTCCAGCAGCAGGGTGCGCAGTCTCCGGGGCACGGGCAGCGTCGGCCCGCAGGCCGCGGGTGCCGGGCCGCGCAGGGCGGCGGCTCGCCCCAACTCCAGTGCGTACAACGGGTTTCCGGCGGCGGTGCGCTGGATCGCCCGGAGCACACCCGGGGACAGGCCGGCGCCGGTGCCGGCGCGCAGAAGGCGGGCGACATCGTCGTCCGTGAGGGGCGGTACCGGAAGTTCGACGGTGCCGGGCGGGCAGCAGCGCGGTCGCTCGGGCGGTTCGCCGTCCGCGACCCGTTCCGCGGCCACCACCCGTATGTCCAGGTCGCCGAGCCGGCGTACGGCGAAGGCCAGCACCTCGGCGGTGCACTCGTCGAGCCACTGCAGGCCGTCGAGCACCAGGACGACGGGACCGGTGGCGGCCAGGGTGCGCAGCACGTCGAGGACGGCGACGCGCACCGCGAGACGGCTGCGGCCGTCCGCCGGTTCCGTGCCGCGCAACAGGGCTGCCCTCAGTGCCGCCCGGGGCTCCGGCGCGAGGGTTTCCAGGCAGCTCTCCGGCACCCGCGCGAACAGGTCGACGAGCCCGGCGAACGGGAGGCGGGCGTCCTCCTCCGCGGGCGAGCAGTGCAGCACAGTGCAGGCCGACGGGGGATGCGCCGTCAGGGACGCCGTAAGGGCTGCCACGAGCATGGACTTGCCGATCCCGAGGGGACCGTGGATGAGCACTCCAGGACGGGCCGTCAGTGCGGCCCGGGCGGCGTCGAGCAGCTCGCGGCGCCCGGTCAGTGACCGTGCTCCCACCGCAGCCGCCCGTCCTCCGCCCTGGGGGTGGCACCCGTGACCTTCGTGCGGGATCCGTCCGGTGCCGGGTTACACCCGGCACCGACGGCGAGTCCATCGGTACGGCGAGTGCGGCTGGCGCCAGGACGAAGGATCATGTGTTCATGACAACCCGCCCGTCTTCGCCTTGTCAATGCGGGCCGTCACTCCCGAACCGGCTTGCGTGCCAGTTCGTAGGCGTAGCCGACCGTTTCGGTGAGGTGGCCGTCGGCGGCGAAGGAGCCGAGTCCGGCGGTGAGTCCGGCGTCGAAGCCGTCGGCGTGGTCCGCGAGCACGGAGGGCGGCAGGAACGATGTCGACCGGACGTAGCCGGCGAGTTCGCGGATCGTCCAGCGATGCTCGACGCAGAACTCATGACGTCCGGCGGGCTCGAAACCGGCACGGGCCAGCACGTCCCGGTCAGGATCCTCTCGCCTTGCCCGGTCCCAGCCCCGGGGAACGCGGCCGGCCGCGCCGAGGGCGTGCTGCCATCCGCGCAGCATGCCGTCGAGCGCCCGCTGCCAGTTCCGCGGGCCGGTCCACGGGCTGGTCGACCAGCACAGCGCGAGGCAGCCACCGGGCTTGAGCCAGCCGTGGGCGCGCTGGGCGACGAGGGCGCGGGGCAGGCGGTGGAAGGCATTGCCGATGACGATCAGCTCGAAGCCGCCCGGCTCGGCGTGGAGATCCTCGGCACCGACGGTGATCGTCCGGATGTGGGCGGCGCCGCAAGCGCTCGCCTTGGCGCGGACCACCTCGGTCATGCCGGATTCGGCGTCCACGGACCACACTTCCGCGAACCGGTCGCGCAGGCGGAAGGTGAGCTGGCCGGTGCCGCATGCCAGGTCGAGCAGGCGTCCGTGCCCCGAGGGCGCTGCCCGGCGGACGAGATCGGCGACCATGGCGTCGGGGTAGGGGAGGCGGAACCGGTCGTAGTAGTCGGCGGTGCCCCGGTAGAGGCCGGGCTCGAACCTGATCTCACTGACCATGCGATCACCATGGCACAGGGCGGCCCGGCTTCCGGACGTACCACGGCGGCCCGTGTCCGCAATGCAAGACCTCCACGGGAAGTCCTTGACCAGCGCGACGGACCTCTGCTGAACTCCGGTCCCATGAACCCGCGCGTGGACCTCACTCGGCGGCGCCACATCGATCTGGCGCACGTCTCCAGCGCGTTCTGTTGTCGTTGAGCCGGTACGTCGTCGAGTGGCTCCCGGGACCTCAAACGGTGCCCGGCGGGACCGTCGTCGCCACGTCCTGAACGTCGCCCCCTCCGACTCTTCCCCACGGCCGTCCACACGGATTCGAGCAGGCCGAGGACCTCACTGAAGCGCGGATGAGCGGTCGGCCCGGCCTGCGTCCGGCGCTCTCGCCGCCGTCGTTCCGCTCCTCCCGTCTCGCGACCTGACGACCATCCACGGGGCCGCCGCCGCTCCGGTCGTCCCCGCACGCCAACTCTCTGCCTTCCAGCACCCCGTGCTGCGCCCGCCCTCTCGACAAGGACCTCCCCATGCCTCCGTCCCTCCGCAAGCTGACCGGCCGTATCGGCGCGGTCGTCGAGGGCGTCGACCTCACGGCGCCTCCCGACCCCTCGACGGTCGCCACGCTCCGCCAAGCCCCCAACGAACACAAGGCCATCGCGTTCGACCGGGTGAACCTCGACAACGCCGGTCAGGAGCGCGTGGCCGCGTGGTTCGGCGAACTCACCACCGCTCACCCGAACGTGCCGGCCGCCGATGGCACCACGAACGTGCTCGCCGTCGACAGCGAGACGTCCAGGGCCGACGAGTGGCACACGGACGTCACCTTCGTGGTCAACCCGCCCCAGGCCACCACCCTGCGGTCCCTCACGATCCCCCCGTACGGCGGCGAGAAGCTCGTCGCCCACGCCGCCGCGGCCCACCGGAACCTGCCCGAACCGCTGCGCGTCCTCGCGGACTCACCGCGCGCCGTGCACACCGACCGGTACGACCACGCCCGGCCTTCGGCCACGACGGCACTGCGCGAGGAGTACGACCGGGTCTTCGTCTCGACGCCGTACGAGGCGGAACACCCGGCGGTGCGAGTGCACCCGCTGACCGGCGAACGCGGCCTGTTCATCGGCGGGTTCGTCAAGCGGATCGTCGATGACGCCTCGCACCGCTCCGGCGTCCCGGAGGCGGCGGCATGACCGACATCCCCCTCGGGACACCGGCCGTCACCAGGACCGCCGACGCCGAGCCGGCGAGCGCGCGGGACCGGGACGTCTTCCTGCCCCGCGACGCCCGGCGCCGGACAGCGTTCAGCACGCTGCGTGAGCGCCTTCGCTGGCCGCTCGGGATCTACACGACTCCGGTCGTGATCCTGGTCGCCTGGGAGGTTCTCGCCAGGGCCGGTGTGCTGGCGAAGACGTACGCTCCGGCGCCGACCTCCATCGTGAAGTCCGCCGCCGATCTGTGGAACCAGGGCGTGCTCGGCCCCGACGTGGCCATCTCGCTGCAACGGGCAGGCATCGGGCTCCTGATCGGTCTGACGGTGGGCATCGTCGCCGGAGTGCTCGGCGGTCTGCTGCGCAGCGGTGAGTACCTGTTCAACGGCGTGGTGCAGGTCCTCAACACGATCCCGCTGCTGGCGGTGCTGCCGCTGATGATCGTGTGGTTCGGCATCGACGAGCTCACGAAGGTGCTGCTGATCTCGTTCGGTGCCGGCGTGCCGATGTATCTCAACCTGTTCGCCGCGATCAGGGGCGTCGACCAGCGCCTGATCGAGATGGCGCGGACGTCGGGCGCGGGCACGTGGCGCATCGTGACGCGGGTGCTGGTGCCCGGAGCCCTGCCCGGGTTCCTCGTCGGACTGCGGTTCTCCCTCGCGTACAGCGTGCTGGGCCTCGTCGCCGCCGAAACGGTCAACGCCGACAAGGGACTCGGCTTCCTCATCACTCAAGGGCAGACCTACCTGCAGACCAACCAGGTCTTCGTGGGGCTGGTCGTCTACTCGCTCCTCGGTCTGCTCGCCGACCAGTTCGTCCGGGTTCTCGAGCGGGTGCTGCTGCGGTGGCGCCCGGGTTATGAGGCGTCATGAGCACCACGATCGGGACACAGACCCGGCGGCGGACCGGAGTCGTCGTCGAGCAGGTCGTCCGCCGGTTCGGTGACCGGGTGGTGCTCGACCGCCTGGACCTGACCATCGCAGAGGAGGAACTGGTGATCCTGCTCGGCCCCTCCGGCTGCGGCAAGAGCACCCTCCTGAGACTGCTCGCCGGCCTGGACCGGCCCGACGGCGGCCGGGTGGAGGTGCCGGCGAAGCGCGCGATCGTGTTCCAGGCCGACCGGCTGCTGCCGTGGCAGCGGGTCCTGCGCAACATCACACTCGGACTGTACGGGCCCGACGCCGAGCAGCGAGCCCGGGACGTGCTCGCCGAGGTCGGACTCGCGGGACGCGAGAAGGCATGGCCCAAGGAGCTCTCCGGCGGTGAGGCCCAGCGGGTGTCGCTCGCGCGGGCACTGGTCTCCGAGCCCGGACTCGTCCTGCTGGACGAGCCGTTCGCGGCCCTCGACGCGATCACCCGGCTGCGCATGCACGACCTCGTGCGGGCACTGCGCAGCAAGCACCACGCGGCCATGCTGCTGGTCACCCACGACGTCGACGAGGCGATCGCCCTGGCGGACCGCATCGTCGTCATGAGCGACGGGCGCATCGGCGCCTCCCATCGCGTCCAGCTCTCGGCGGCGGACCGCGAGGCGAGCGTCGCCCGTGAGGAGCTGCGTGCCGCGCTCCTGAACGACCTCGGTGTCGCCGGACACCACTGACTGCCCTTCCCCTGCACAGAAAGCCGGAAAGAAGCCATGTACAGAAGTAGCACCCGCCTCGTCGGCGCCGTCGGTCTGCTCGCCCTCACCGGCACCCTCGCCGGATGCGGCGCGTCGTCGCAGGCCGCCCCGCTGGCCAAGTCGAGCGGCAGCACGTCCGCGCACCCCGAGTGGAGCAAGTACACCTTCACCATCGGTGACAACGGCGGTGACGGCAGCCAGGCCCTGGCGAAGATAACCGGGGCGTTCGCCGACGCGCCGTACAAGGTGAGGTTCGCCCGCTTCACCTACGGCCCGCCGCTGGTGCAGGCCGCCGCGTCGGGCGACATCGACCTGGGCGCCGTCGGCGACGTACCGCCGATCACCGGCGCCGCGAAGGAGTACGGCTTCAAGATCGTGGCCGTCAACCGCTCGCTCACGCCCGGCCAGTCCAACGAGAACATCATCGTGCCGAAGGGCTCGAAGCTGAGGACGCTCGCCGACCTCAAGGGCAAGAGGATCGCCGTGCCGCAGGGCAGTTCGGCCCACGGTCTCGCCCTCAACGCGCTGAAGAGCGCCGGCCTCGGCCCCAAGGACGTGCACCTGGTCTTCCTCGACCCGGCGGCCGGTGCCACCGCGTTCAACACCGGCAAGGTGGACGCCTGGTCGATCTGGAACCCGCAGTCGGCGATCGCGGTCAAGAACGGTGCCCGGATCCTGGCCAAGGGCCTGCCGCCGATCGATCAGACGAGCAGCTACTACGTCGCCACCGGGAAGTCGCTCGGTGACAAGACGAAGCGGGCGGCCCTGACGGACGTACTGCAGCGGCTCGCGCGCGAGTTCTCCTACGCGATCAAGCACGAGGACAAGTACGCGCAGGCCATCTCCGAGGAGGAGGGCATCCCGCTGGCCGACGCCAAGGCGTCCCTGAAGGCCTTCGAGACCCGGGTGACTCCGATCGGGAGGCCGGACATCGCGGCGGAACAGAAGCTCGCCGATGCCTTCCTGAGGGCGGGCCAGATCACCAAGAAGGTCGACGTCCCGTCGATCACGGACAACCTGCTCCCGGCCGGCTACGACAGCTCGAAGCTGACCTTCGGCTGAGCCCCGCCGTCCACCTCGACACGCAAAGGAGAGAAGACGTGAGCACCAGATCGCGGCGACTCCACCTCAACGCCTTCCTCATGGAGGCGGGTCACCACGAAGCGGCGTGGCGGCTCCCGCAGAGCAACCCACGGGCGGATTTCGACCTCCAGCACTGGGTCGGGCCGGCCCGGCTCGCCGAGAGCGCCAAGTTCGACTCGCTGTTCCTCGCGGACGGCCCAGCCCTCGTCGGAACCGGCGAATTCCGGCCACCGGGCCAGCTCGAACCGCTGACGTTGCTGACCGCACTGTCCCAGGCGACCAGCAGGATCGGCCTCATCGCGACCGTGTCGTCGACGTACAACGAGCCGTACAACCTCGCCTGCCGGCTCGCCTCCGTCGATCACGTCAGCGGGGGCCGCGCAGGCTGGAACATCGTCACCTCGGCCGGCGCCGACGAGGCGGCCAACTTCGGCCTCGACGACCGCCCGGGTCACGCGGAACGCTACGCCCGCGCCGATGAGTTCCTGAAGGTAGCCAAGGCGCTGTGGGACAGCTGGGAAGCCGAGGCCGTAGCGGCCGACAAGACCACAGGGCATTACGCCGACCCCGCGCGGCTGCACCGACTGGGCCACCACGGCAGGTACTTCAAGGTGGCCGGGCCGCTCAACGTCGAGCGCCCTCCGCAGGGCCACCCGCTGCTTGTCCAGGCCGGTTCCTCCGAGGACGGCAAGGACTTCGCGGCCCGCCACGCCGAGGCGATCTTCACCGCCCACACCACGTACGAGCGTGCGGCCGCCTTCTATGCCGACATCAAGGCACGGACCAGGGCCGCGGGGCGTGACCCGGACGGCGTGATCGTCCTGCCCGGAATCGTCCCGTACATCGGATCGACCGAGGCCGAAGCGCGCGCTGGCCGGGCAGTTGGACGGGCTGCGCATCCCGGAGTACGGGCTGCGCCAGCTGGCCGCGGTCTTCGAGACCGATCCGTCGGTCTTCGAACTCGACGAGCCACTACCCGACTTCATTCCGGCCCGGCCGCAGCTGGAGGGCTCGCAGAGCCGTTCCGAACTGATCATCGAGCTCGCGGCGCGCGAGAAGCTCACGGTACGGCAGATCATCTCCCGGCTCGGCGGCGGGCGCGGTCACTTCGAGTTCGTCGGCACTCCCGAGCAGGTCGAGGACACGATCATCACCTGGTTCGAGGGCGGCGCAGCGGACGGGTTCAACATCATGACGCCCGCGCTGCCGTCGGGTCTTGCCACCTTCGTCGAGCAGGTGCTGCCGATCCTGCGCGACAAGGGACTCTTCCGCGAGGAGTACGAGGGCACGACCCTGCGCGAGCACTACGGACTCCCGGTCC
Organism: Streptomyces puniciscabiei; assembly: GCF_006715785.1. Classification (NCBI taxonomy): domain Bacteria; kingdom Bacillati; phylum Actinomycetota; class Actinomycetes; order Kitasatosporales; family Streptomycetaceae; genus Streptomyces; species Streptomyces puniciscabiei. Next base: position 107,090 of record NZ_VFNX01000008.1, on the reverse strand, counting down.
CGCCGAACCAGTTCCATGCCTGATGCGCGGCTCGGGGAGCAGTGGGCCGCCGATTCGGCCCGTCTCCCCGGACGTACCGGGAGCCGGGCCGAACGAAGCGGGCGATGCCGGGTTCCCCTGCGGCCGTGCGGCTGCGCATGGCCGTAAGCGGTCGGAACGGCGGACCGGACGGGAGCGGTGGTGAGCGGCACCGCGGCGCGCGGCCATCGTCGGACGTGATGAGGTCCCCCGGCTCCATCCGGGCACCTCGGCGATCCCCGTCTTCGGCCGGCACCCCCTGCTCGTCGCCGGACAGGCCCGGACAGCCCAGGCAGCCACCCACGGGCACTACCACCTCGGGCCGGCCCTGGGCACCCAGCTCCTGACCGAGACCGGCTTCGGCCTGCCCTTCGAACACCCAATCGTCCCGCTGCGTCAATTCCTCGCGGCAGTAGAGAAGTTGACGCAGGCCAGCCCGGCCGACCGGGCCGCAGGCGCTGTGTGTCAGCGGCGAACCTGCGGACAGGATCCTGGCTTATTCGGCGGGTCCGCGCGCCCTGGAGAAACACATGGTCCCCACCCTCACGGCCGCGGCCGAGGTGGTCGTCTTCTCGGGCACGGCGATCGCGGGAGACGCGGACCGGCGGCGTACCTGGGTACTGCTCGGCGAGCCGGCTGGCCGGGCGGCGAGTGAACTCCCGGACCGTGAACTCCCGGACCGGCCTGCGCGATCGTAACGGCCGGGCACATCAGGATCGTCCGAATTGCGCGGTATTCCGGACCGTGTGCTACGGCAACATGTCGAGCTCATGGCGGCACCGGGCAGAACCTGGTGCCGCAGCAAAGTACGGACCAGGCTGACGTGTACACATCCGTGGGCCCGCATTCGCGGCGCACATCCGTTGCTCCCTTCCGTACCCGCAGAAAGCCTCACCGCGCATGCAATCGACCTGTCTCCCCGGTGCCCCCGAGACACACATCCCGTGTGTGGTGAGGAGGTGCCGGACGTGCTGCGCCATGTGACACGCAAGGCGGTCGGCTGGCTTCTGATGATCGTGGTCGCCACGAACGCGACCTACTTCCTGGCCAGTTGGTTCCTGGACCCGCGGTCGAACTTCAAGGAGCTGCGGCCCGTCCGCAGCGAGGCACAGATAGACCGGGCCCTCGCGCCGTACAACCTGGATCCCAGGGTGCCGTTGGTGCACCGCTGGTGGGACTGGCTCACCTCGGTGACCCTGCGCTTCGACTGGGGAAAGTCACCCACCGGCGTCTCCGTCAACGGCGAAGTGGGCTACCGGGCGCTCGTCAGCGCGGAGCTGGTCGTCGTCGCGACCGTACTGTCCGTCGTGATCGGCGTCGCGCTCGGCGTCTACACCGCCGCACGGCAGTACGGCTGGGCCGACCGGGTGTCGCAGGCCGTGTCCATCGTGGTGTTCAACGTCCCCACCTCCGTCGCCGCCCTCGCCGTGGTCTTCGTCGCCATCTGGCTGAACCAGCACGCCGGGCTGCACTTCCTCTACGTCGCCGGGGAGAACTCACCGGGCGTCGAAGGGCTGCTCCCCACCATCGGTGACCGCCTCCTGCACCTGATCCTGCCCACCCTGACCCTCACGCTCATGGGCTACGTCGGCTACCACCTGACCCAGCGCTCGCTGCTGCTCGACACGCTCCACGCCGACTTCGTGCGCACCGCCCAGGCCACCGGGCTCACCCGCGCCCAGGCCGTCCGCAGGCACGCCCTGAGGGCCGCGCTCATCCCGACGGCCGCTTCCGTGGCGTTCAGTGTCCCGGCCGTCTTCACCGGCGCCGTCATCACGGAGACGATCTTCGGCTGGAACGGCATGGGCCGCTACTTCATCCAGACCATCAGCAAGAACGACGTACACGGCACGGTCGCGACGGCCGCCTTCGCCGCAGCGCTGACCGCGATCGGCGCGATCCTCGCGGACATCGCCACGGTCTTCCTCGATCCGAGGGTGACGGTGAGCTGACGTGACCACCGACGTGTCCTCCTCTCCGGCGGCCGGGCCGGCAACACAAGCGGCAGCCGTCACGCGCAAGCACACCAACCTCGGCCTCGGCCGGCTCTATCTGCGGCGCTTCCTGCGCAACCGCCTCGCCGCCGTCGGAGTGGTGATCCTCGTGCTGCTGGTGCTGTTCGCCGCCCTCGGCGGCCGATTCACCTCGTACGCGTACACCGACGCCGACTTCACCGCACTCACCCAGCCGCCGAGCGGCGAACACTGGTTCGGCACCAACCAGGGTGGCAACGACATCTACGCCTGTGCCGTCCACGGGCTCCAGCGCTCCCTGACGATCGCCGTGAGCGTGTCGGTACTGACGATCGTCCTCGCCGCGGTCGTCGGCTCCGGCGCCGCGTATGTCGGCGGCCGGGTCGAGCGGGCGACCCTCGCGGTCATCCACTTCCTGCTGATCGTCCCCTCGTTCCTCATCCTCGCGCTGGTCTCGCACCGGCTGGCCGGCGACTGGCGCGTCCTCATCCTCGTGCTGACCGTGTTCGGCTGGATGCCCACCGCACGGGTGATCTGGTCCGTCTCGACCTCGCTGCGCGAACGGGACTACGTGAAGGCGGCCGAGTTCATGGGCGTCGGCCCGCTGCGCATCATCGTCCGCCACATCATCCCCAACCTCGGCTCCCTGCTGATCGTCAACCTGACGCTCGGAGTCGTCGCGACCGTGCTCAGCGAAACCGCCCTGTCTTTCCTGGGGTTCGGCGTCCAGACCCCGGACGTCTCCCTCGGCACGATGCTCGCGGACGGCGCGAGCACCGTCACGAGCGCCCCGTGGCTCTTCGCCTTCCCCGCGGGTCTGGTCGTCCTGCTCACCGTGTCGATGACCTTCATCGGGGACGGCCTGCGCGACGCCCTCGACCCCACGTCGGTGACCGGCGCGGCAGGAGGCCGACGATGACCCTGGCGACCCCGCTGCCCACCCCGGCACCCTCCACCCAGGCCGAGCCCGTCCTCTCCGTGCGGGACCTGCGGATCTCGTTCCCCTCCGAGGCGGGCACCGTCGAGGCGGTGCGCGGCGTGAGCTTCGACCTGCTGCCCGGCCGGACCCTGTGCATCGTCGGCGAGTCCGGCTCGGGCAAGTCGGCCACCGCGATGGGCGTCATGGGACTGCTGCCGCCCTCCGCCGACCTGCGCGGCCAGGTGCTGCTCGGCGGACAGGACCTCATCGGCCTCGACGACCGCGCCCTGTCGAGGATCCGCGGCAACTCCATCGGCATGGTCTTCCAGGACCCGCTGTCCGCCCTCACGCCGATCTTCTCGGTGGGCAGGCTGCTCTCCGACGCCCTGCGGGTCCACCAGGACCTGACGAAGCGGGCGGCCTGGGAACAGGCCGTGCAACTGCTCGATCTCGTCGGCATCCCCGACCCGCGCGGCCGGGCCGCCGCCTTCCCGCACGAGTTCTCCGGCGGCATGCGCCAGCGCGTGGTCATCGCCATGGCCATCGCCAACAGACCGTCCGTGCTCGTGGCCGACGAACCGACCACCGCACTCGACGTCACTGTGCAGGCCCAGATCCTCGAGGTGCTGCGGCTGGCGCAGCGGGAGACCGGTGCCGGTCTCGTCCTGATCACGCACGACCTCGGGGTGGTCGCGGGCCACGCGGACGACGTCGCCGTCATGTACGCGGGCCGGTTCGTGGAACACGCGGACGCCGAGGAACTGTTCCGCCGGCCGATGATGCCGTACACCGCACGACTGCTGGCCGCCGTGCCGACCGTGGACGGCGGGACCCGCCGTCCCCTGGTCCCGATCGCCGGAGAGCCACCCGCCTTGGTGGGCCTCCCGGACGGCTGTCCCTTCGCAGCCCGCTGTGCCGTCGTGCTCGACGCCTGTCGCTCCGGCGAACCGGAGCTGCGCCATGTCACCGGGCACGGGCACGTGGCCTGTCTGCGTGCCGCCGAGATCGCCGACGGATCCCTGGACCCGGCGGGGGAGGCCGCGCCCGTCGCCAGGCCGGCGCCGTCGGGGCGTGCCGAGGCCGGCGAGGTGGTGCTCCGCGTCGAGGACCTCGTCAAGACCTTCCCGGTCATCAAGGGCGCCCTCCTCAAGCGCCGGGTCGGCACGCTGCACGCCGTCAACCGGGTCGGCTTCGAGCTGCGCGCCGGTGAGACGCTGGGCCTGGTGGGCGAGTCCGGCAGCGGCAAGACCACGACCCTGATGGAGATCCTCCGGCTCCGGCGGCCCGAGGGCGGCCGGATCGAGATCTCCGGCACCGATGTCGGCACGGTGGCCTCCGGCACGCGGGTACGGGAGCTGCGGCAGGACGTACAGATCGTCATGCAGGACCCCTTGGGTGCCCTGGACCCCCGCATGCCCGTCTTCCACCTGCTGGCCGAGCCCCTGCGGGCCATCGGGCGTGACCGCGAGTCGATCCGCGCACGAGTCCACGAACTGCTGACGCTGGTCGGTCTGGACGACGCGGTGAGCGACCGCTTCCCGGCCCAGCTCTCCGGAGGCCAACGCCAACGGGTCGGTATCGCCCGTGCCCTGGCGACGGAGCCGAAGCTGCTCGCGCTCGACGAGCCGCTGTCCGCCCTGGACGTCTCGGTGCAGGCCGGGGTGATCAACCTGTTGGCGCGGCTCCAGCGTGAACTCGGACTCGCCTACCTCGTGGTCGCCCACGATCTGGCCGTGGTCCGGTACATCTCCGACCGCATCGCCGTGATGTACCTGGGGCACATCGTCGAGACCGGGGACACCGAGGCGATCTTCTCCGACCCGAAACACCCCTACACCCGTGCCCTGCTGTCGGCGATCCCGATACCCGACCCCGCGCGGGAACGCACCCGCGAACGCGTCGTGCTGGAGGGCGAGCAGCCGGACGCCGCACGCCTCCCCGCGGGCTGTGCCTTCGTCGACCGCTGCCCGCTGTACCGCCGTGCCGACGACGAACTGCGGCACCGCTGCCGCACACAGCCCCCCGTGCCGGTCCCCGTGGCCGGGCGGCCCGGCCATCAGTACGCCTGCCACGGCGTGTGAACACCGGCCCCGGCGACCGGGGACCACTCTCCTTCCCTCACCGACCTGTAAGGAACCTCCACCATGCGCGCAAGACCGGTCCTGCCCGTCGCCCTGATCGCTGCCGTCTGCGTCACCGCAACCGCGTGCCAGTCCTCGTCCGGGAAGGACTCCGCGGAGTCGGACGCCAAGAACGCCCCCACGGCCGCACCGTCGGTCGCCGACTACAACCCCACGCCGTACGACCGTGTCGAGGACGGGGGCACGTACACCACGGTCGGGACCTTCGACGACCAGGGCAACCCGTTCAACGTCAATTCCACACTGACCGCGTTCCGTGTCTGGTCCTGGTACAACGCCGACGCGATCACCTACTCGCCGACCGGCGAGGTGCAGTACAACCCGGACTACTTCAGCGATGTGAAGGTCTCCGTGGAGGGCGGGAACCAGCAGGTCACCCTGACCATCAACCCCAAGGCGGTGTTCAACGACGGCACCCCGATCGACTGGACCGCGATCAGGGCCACATGGAAGGCCAACAACGGCTCCGACAAGGCCTACGCCGCCTCCTCCACCGACGGCTACGACCAGATCGCCTCGGTCGACAAGGGCAGGAACGCCAAGCAGGCCGTGATCACCTTCAAGGGGGTCGACCCTTCCTGGTCGAGCCTGTTCACCACCTTCCTGCACCCCAGGGCCGCCACGGTCGGGAACTTCAACAACGCCTACGTCAAGAAGGCGCACCCGGAGTGGGGAGCGGGGCCGTACACCGTCGGCACGTGGGACACCCACTCGGGCAACATCACGTTCGTCCGCAACCCGAAGTGGTGGGGCAGGAAGGGCAAGCTCGACAAGCGCGTCTACGTCAACCTGGAGTCGACCGCGGCGGTCAACGCCTTCAGGAACGGGCAGCTCGACTACGTCTCCGCCGTCGACGCCGAGAGCCTGAAGCAGGTCAAGGGTCTCAAGGGCACGGAGATCCGCAGCGGCGGAAGCCCCTTCGAATACGCGCTCTACTTCAACACCAAGTCCCCCGTCCTCGCCGACAAGGCCGTGCGCAAGGCCATCGAGGAGAGCATCGACCGCACCCAGATCGCGAGGATCCGGTTCCAGGGCCTCGACTACAAGGAGCCGCTGCCCGGTTCCGCCATCCTCTACAGCTTCCAGAAGGGCTACGAGGACAATGTCTCGGCCGTGCTGAAGTACGCGCCGGACCAGGCGGGGAAGGCACTCGACGCGGCGGGCTGGAAGCCTGGCAGCGACGGTGTACGGGTCAAGAACGGCCGGAAGCTCGAAGTCGGCTACACGCTCCTCGGCGACGACCCGCTGGACAAGGCGACCGCCGGCGCCTTCGCGGCGATGCTGAAACCGGTCGGCATCCGCCTCGACATCAACAAGGCCGACGAGGCGGACTTCTCCAAGATCCTCAGCGACCGCAAGTTCGATCTCTTCCTTTCGGGCAACCGCTCGATGGACCCCTTCGGCGCCCGCTACCTGTGCGACTTCTACTGCTCCGACCGCGACTCCAACCTCACCGGTGCGGGTTCGCCCGCGCTGGACGAGGAGATCCGCGCCACCAGCAGGATCGCCGACCTCGGCAAGCAGGCCGCGGCGGCCAACAAGGCCGAGCGGAAGGCGCTCCAGGAGTACGCCTTCCTCCCGCTGTTCAGCGGCCCCTCGACCTACGCCGTGAAGAAGGGACTCGCCAACGTCGGCGCGACCATCTTCTACAACCCGCTCCCGGAGACGGTCGGTTGGCAGAAGTGACCATGGTGACCACGGTCGCGACACCGTGATGGCCGGCGCCGGCCGCGTCCCGGGAAAGAGGGCCGAACGGCCCTGGCCCTTCGTCCCGGGACGGGGGAAGGATCCCGGTGGGCAGACCGATCCCGTCTTCCCGAGCGGACAGCGGCAGGGACGCGGAACAGGAGCGATCGATGGCGGACGGCGAGCAGGGCAGCCCTATCCGGGTCTTCCTGCTGGACGACCACGAGGTGGTACGGCGCGGGGTGCGCGACCTGCTGGACGACGAGCCGGACATCAGTGTGATCGGCGAGGCCGGCACGGTGGAGCAGGCGCTGGTGCGTGTTCCCGCACTGCGTCCACAGGTGGCCGTGCTCGACGTTCGTCTGCCCGACGGTGACGGCGTGACGGTGTGCCGGGAGCTGCGTTCCCGCATGCCCGAGCTGGCCTGCCTGATGCTGACCTCCTTCGACGACGAGGAGGCCCTGCTGGACTCGATCATGGCGGGAGCCTCCGGGTACGTGCTCAAGCAGATCCAGGGCTCGGACCTGGTGTCGGCCGTCCGCACCGTGGCCGCCGGCCAGTCCCTGCTCGACGCGAGCGCCACCAGCAGGCTGATGGCCCGGCTGCGCGGCGGTCAGCAGCAGGAGGAGGCGCCGGACGGCCTGCCGGGCCTGACCGACCGGGAGCGGGAGATCCTGGCCCTGATCGGCGAAGGGCTCACCAACCGGCAGATCGGCCGGCGTCTGTACCTGGCCGAGAAGACGGTGAAGAACCACATCTCCCGCCTGCTGGCCAAGCTCGGCGTGGAGCGCCGTATCCAGGCCGCCGTCATCGCCACGCAGTTCGAGGACCGGCGGAGGCGGGAAGGCCACTGAATTCCGGGGCCGGCGCACCACTCGCAACGGGATGCCGCCCGTACCGCGCGCAGGGCACGGGTGTCGATGGTGGCGTCCGAGGGCGGGCGCGGCGAGGACGGCCGTCGCCCCGCCCCCTGTGGCGGCGGGGCGACGGCCGTGGCGCGAGCGTCGTGCCTCCCCCGACACGGGAAACTCGCGCGGATGTCCTCACGGCGCCTGGGGTGCCCACGGGAGAACCGCCCCATCTCGAACGAGCCGTAAGGACATGGCACCGTCGGCCGGTTGACCCCGTGTCTCAGGGGCCCGGCCGCAACTCCCGCTTTCGATTGTCGGGTCTCGCGACGTACCGGCCAGGGGGCTGAGCGGTCCATTCCGGGGGCCGAACGGCCTATGCCGTTGTCATCAGCAGCTGTAAGGAGCAGGCGAGTTGACTCACCAAGGCTCTCGCGCTCCTCGCCGGTGCCCCCGGAATACTGCCTCTACTCCGGTTCCTCCACGGGCTCGTAGTCGAACCAGTCGAAGCGAACCGTGCCTGTCGCGGCGTACATGCCGATCACGCGGCCGGTGAAGCCGCCGGCGACCTCGGTCGACAGGTAGCGGCCGTCGAGGGTGGCGAGTACGTCGAAGGTGCCGTCGGGTCGCTCGACGCCCAGGGAGACGACGTCGGGTCCGGTGCACGGCCCGTGCGGAGGCGGCGGTTCGGCGATCGTGAGGGCGAGGACCACCGGTCCGGCGGGCAGGGGGTGCACCGCCATCACCGTGCGCAGGTCGCCGATGCGCGCGATCACCTTCACCTCGGTGCCGTCCGCTTCGACCGCGCAGTGGTGCCGTTCGTCGAGCCGGACGGCGAGGCCGCCGCGGCCCGCCGAGGCATCGACCAGGGTGCGCGCCCGGCACGACAGGTGCTGCTGGCGCCGGCCGGTGAACACGACGTCGGGCTCGTCCAGGGAGTCGCCCCGCGCCCGGAGCGTCAGCCATCCGGAGCGTTCCCTGGTCGTGCAGTACTCGGGGGAGCGGTCCCGCAGGGAGATCCAGTGCGGTCGCAGTTCGCTGAGCTCGAAGTCGTCCCGCGGCTCGTCGACCGGGCCCGGGCAGGGCGGCCACGGGAGCGGGGCCGGGTCCAGGGCGACCTCGCCGACGACCGGCCAGCCGTTGTCCCAGGTCACCGGCGCCAGGAAGGTTTCCCGGCCGAGCACGTGCCAACCCGGGGTGCCGCCGCGTGGCCGTACCCCGAGCAGCACCATCCACCAGGAGCCGTCGGGCGCCTGCACCAGATCCGCGTGCCCGGTGTTCTGCACGGGATGGCCGGTGCTCCGGTGGGTGAGGACCGGGTTGGCCGGGCACGGCTCGAACGGGCCGTTGGGCGTACGGCCGCGGGCGATGGACACGCCGTGGCCACGCTCGGTGCCGCCCTCGGCGATGAGCAGGTACCAGTGGTCGCCGATCCGGTACAGGTGCGGAGCCTCCGGGGCCTTGGCGCCGGGCGTGCCGGACCAGAGCCTGCGCGGTGGACCGTACGTCTTCCCGGTGTACGGGTCGATGCGGACCTGCGTGACGCCCGCGACCGTGCACCAGCAGGTGCCGTCCTCCTCCCAGGCGAGATCCGGGTCGATGCCCCGGACTCCGGGCAGCCGGACGGGCTCGGACCAGGGTCCGGCCGGGTCGGTGGCCGTCACGATCAGGTTGCCGCCGCCCTCGCTCACATCGGTGACGATCAGCCAGAACCGTCCGTCGTGGTGGCGCAGGGTCGGGGCGTAGATCCCGCCGGAGGACGGCGTGCCGGCCGGCAGCAGAAGCTGGGACGGCCGGTCCAGTGCGTTGCCGAGCTGCGTCCAGTGCACCAGGTCGCGGCTGTGGAAGACGGGCACGCCGGGGAAGTACTCGAAGCTTGAGCAGGCCAGGTAGTAGTCGTCCCCCACGCGGCAGATGCTGGGATCCGGGTGGAAGCCGGGGATGACGGGGTTGGCCGCACGGGCGGCCGGCTGCTGAAGGGGCACCCCTGTCGGTCCTTCTGTCGGGTGCATGGACACGGTCCTCCCGGAGAGGTCGTTGAAGCGCTTCACCAGCTCGGTGAAGCTAACGGACGAGATCCTTGCGCGACAAGGGGCGAGAATTGAAAGGGCTTGAACCAGTGAAAAATTCTCTCCAGTAATGGACATTCGAAGCGCTTCGATAATCCGTCGCCGGTGGCGGCGACAGCCACGGCGGGATGATCCCCGCTTCCCGTGGCCGGTCTCGGCGGGCCATGTCCACACTGGATGCACGGGACCGTGCTCAGCGGGTGGTGATCGCCTGCCGGCCGTGCGGGTGGGAGGTGTGCATGCCCGTGCAGATCGCGGGGCGGATGCCTGCCCTGCCGCGCCTGGTGACGTGGTGGAGTGACCGTGATCCGGATCTGGCGGCGACGCGGCGGGCCGGGCGGACCGCGATCGTCATGCCCGCCCTGTTCGCGCTGTGCAGCCAGGTGTTCCACTCTCCGACGATGGCGAGTTTCGCCGCGTTCGGCTCCTTCTCGATGCTGCTGCTGGTCGACTTCAGCGGCCCGATGGTGGAGCGGCTGCGCGCGCAGACGGGCCTCGCGGTGGCCTGGGCGGCACTGATCAGCGTAGGGACACTGGTCGCGCACCTCACCTGGCTCGCCGTGGTCACCACGCTCCTGGTCGGCTTCGTCGTCCTCTTCTCCGGTGTGGTCAGCTCACTCCTGGCGGGCAGTACGACGGCGCTCCTGCTGGCCTTCGTCCTGCCGGTCGCGACACCGGTGCCGCTGTCCCAGCTGCCCGACCGACTCGCGGGCGCCGGGCTGGCGGCAGCCCTGGCGCTGCCCGCCGTCTCCCTGCTGTGGCCGAGGCCCGTCGCCGATCCGCTCAGCGCTCCCGCGGCCGCGGTCTGCCGTGCCGCCGGCGCACACCTGCGCGCGGACGCCTCCGGCCTCGGCGGACAGGGACCGGTGGCCGACGCCGCGCGGCGCCGGGCGGCAGCCGACCGGACCGCCGACGCGAGCGCGGAACTGCGCAGCGCCTTCGACACCACCCCATACCGGCCCACCGGTCTGTCCACGACCTCACGCGCCGTGGTCCGCCTGGTCGACGAGCTGACCTGGCTGTGCACCATCCTCGCGGACCGCCCCGCCGACACCGACGAGCCCCCGGCCTGCGACCCGGCCGCGCGCACCGTGCGCCTCGTCGCCGCGGACGTCCTCGATCACGCCGCGGACCTCCTGACGGACATGCGCGGGGACGCCGCCCCGCTGCGGGCCTCCATGGAGGAACTGCGGCAGACCATGAAGGGGATGGAGCAGACCTCCACCGTGCGCCTGCCCGCCGACCACCCGGTCGGTGACAGCCCGGCGGAGATCTACGCGTTCATCTCCACACTCGACCTGTCCTTCCGCGCCCAGGAGCTCGGGTACGCCGTCCTGCAGATCGCCGGCAACGTCGAACTGGCCACCACCGCATGGCAACGTCCCTGGCCCGACCGGCTCCTCGGCCGCGAACCCGGCGCGCTGTCCGCACCGCTGGCCCTGGCCCGCGAACGCGCCGCGGCGCACCTCGGACCGCGCTCGGTGTGGCTGCACAACAGCCTGCGCGGAGCCGTCGGACTCGCCATCGCGGTGCTCACAGCCGACCTGACGGGGGTGCAGCACTCCTTCTGGGTGCTGCTCGGCACCCTGTCCGTGCTGCGTTCCAACGCACTCAGCACCGGCCAGAACGCCCTGCGCGCGGTGCTCGGCACCGTGGTCGGCTCGTTCATCGGCGCCGGGCTGCTGCAACTGATCGGGCACCACGGCACAGCCCTGTGGTTCCTGCTCCCTGTCGCCATCCTCTTGGCCGGCATCGCTCCCGCCGCCATCTCCTTCACCGCGGGGCAGGCCGCCTTCACCGTCACGCTCGTCGTGCTGTTCAACATCGGCCAGAACCCCGACTGGCACATCGTCCTGTTCCGCGTGCAGGACATCGCCCTGGGCTGCGCCGTCAGCATCGTCGTCGCGCTGTTCTTCTGGCCCCGTGGTGCCACGGCCGCCGTCCACAAGGCTCTCGCCGAGGCGTACACCGACAGCGCCCGCTACCTGGTCGACGCCGTGCGCCACGTCCTCGGCCCGTCCGGCCCGGCGGATCCCGACGCGCCGGTCGGCGATCCGGTGCTGCGGAACCGCGAGGCGGCGGCCTCCGCCCGCCGCCTCGACGACGCCTTCCGTACCTACCTGGCCGAACGCGGCGCCAAGCCCCTGCCCCTGGCCGACATGACCGCGCTCGTCACCGGCGTGGCCGCCCTGCGCCTGGCCGCCGACGCCGTCCTCTCCCTGTGGCGGGGTGTCGCTCCGCCGCGCACCAGGGTCTGCCGGACCGACGCCCACCGTGCCCTCGTCGGCGCCGCGTCCCACGTCATGGAGTGGTATTGCGGCTTCGCGGCCGGCCTCGACCACGAGGCGCCCATTCCCGAGCCCGTCCCGCTGCATCCCCAGGCCGCATCACAGCTCGTGGAGTCCGTCCGCACCGACCTCGTCGACGGCCGCGGCCAGGCCACGGCCACCGCCGTACGCATCATCTGGACCCGCGACCACATCGACGTCGCCCGCCGCCTCCAGCCGAGCCTCGCCGCCGCGGCGCAGGGGTATGCCGCGCGTTGACGCGCGCCGTTCGCCGGGAGCCACAACTCGCTTGTCGACGGACCGTGTTGACCGGCTCGCGCATCGTCAGCGATCCGTCAGGGCCAGGTCAGCCGCCTGTGCCAGGGTTGTTCACGTGAACGGCGGTGCGGGAGACCGGACGGCCGGGAGCATCGGGAGAGGTGCCCGGAGTGGTTTATCGGGGACCAGCGAGCAACGCCTCACGGTCGGATCCCACGGGGTCCACGCAGGTTCGAATCCTGCCCTCTCCGCAGTTGCGCGGCGGTGTGCTCCAGCAGTATCTCCAGGGCCACCGGATAGGCGCTGTGCGGCATGTACCGGGCGAGCAGGTGTGCCGTCGCGGCGATGTTCGGATGGGACTCGGCGGGCAGGCGCGCATAGGTGGAGTGCCACATCTCCTCGTCGCCCGCGCGGGCCTCCTCCGCCAGCGCGAGCGAGCCGGCGTCGAGCGCGGCGAAGGCCAGGCTCTGGTCGATGAACGCGTGGTACACGCGCACCGCCACGGCGTCGGGCAGCCCGGCTCCGCGCAGGATGCCGAGGATGGTCTCGTCCACCGCGATCTCGCGCGGTCTGCCGGTGACCCGGCTGGCGGTCAGGACGGCGGCCTGCGGATGGGCGAGGTAGGAGGCGTGGATGGCCCGGCCGAGCGCCCGCAGGTCCGTCCGCCAGTCCCCGGTGGCCGTCCAGCTGTCGAGAGCCCTGCCCATGAGCTCGTCCCCGATGGCCCGGGCCAGATCGTCCATCCCGGCGAAGTAGCGGTACAGCGTGCTCGGATCGGCGCCCAGCGCCGCGCCGAGCCGGCGTGCCGTCAGCCCGGTACTCCCGTGCTCCCGCAGCACACGCAGGGCGGTGCGCACGATGATCTCCTCCGACAGCACGGTGCCGCCGCGCGTGGGCCGCCGTCGCTGACGTGCCGCCTCCGGCACCACTTGCTTCGCCATGTCCCTCGCCTCGCCCTTCCGTCGGCACCCGCTTCCGTCCTTATGCCAACGCGGTTGACCTTACATCCCGGTGTCGCGTTGCATCGACCCCCGTGACCCTGTGCGGAGGCGCTCGCCTCCCGGGAGAAAGGTGTGTGACATGCGCGTACTTCTGGTCGGCGCGGGCGGCGTGGGGACGGCCGTCACCCGGATCGCCGCTCGTCGCGAGTTCCTCGCCCACATGGTCGTCGCCGACTACGACCTCGCCCGTGCCGAGGCCGCGGTCGCGGCGCTCGGGGAGCAGGCGGCCCGCTACAGCGCGCGCCGGCTGGACGCCTCGGACCGGGACGCGGTCCGCCGGATGCTCCTCGAGGAGCGGTGCGACGTGCTGCTCAACGCCACCGACCCCCGGTTCGTGATGCCGCTGTTCCAGGCCGCCCTGGAGGCCGGCACGCACTACCTGGACATGGCGATGTCACTGTCCGCGCCGCATGACTCGCGCCCCTACGAGGAGTGCGGCGTCAAGCTCGGGGACGAACAGTTCGCGCTGGACCGGCGCTGGGCGGAAGCCGGACGGCTGGCACTGGTCGGAATGGGCGTCGAGCCGGGCCTGTCCGACGTCTTCGCCCGGTACGCCGCCGACGAACTCTTCGACGACATCGAGGAGATCGGCGTCCGGGACGGCGCCAACCTGACGGTCGAGGGCTACGACTTCGCGCCGTCCTTCAGCATCTGGACGACCATCGAGGAATGCCTCAACCCACCGGTGGTGTACGAAGAGGGCCGCGGCTGGTTCACGACCGCTCCGTTCAGCGAGCCCGAGGTCTTCGACTTCCCCGAGGGCATAGGCCCGGTGGAGTGTGTCAACGTCGAACACGAAGAAGTGCTGCTGATACCGCGCTGGGTGGATGCGCGTCGTGTCACGTTCAAGTACGGGCTCGGCGACGACTTCATCGCCAAGCTGAAGACCCTCCACGCGCTCGGCCTGGACTCGACGGCCAGGGTGAGCGTGCCCGGGAACGACGGTCCCGTACTGGTCTCGCCGCGCGACGTGGTCGCCGCGTGCCTGCCCGACCCGGCCGGCCTGGGGGAGCGGATGACGGGCAAGACCTGCGCCGGCACCTGGGTCAAGGGCATCAAGGACGGGAAGGCCCGGGAGGTGTACCTGTACCACGTGGTCGACAACCAGTGGTCGATGCGGGAGTACGGCTCACAGGCCGTCGTCTGGCAGACGGCGGTCAACCCGGTCGTCGCCCTGGAACTGCTGTCCACCGGCGCCTGGTCCGGAAAGGGCGTCCTCGGCCCGGAAGCCCTGCCCCCGCGCCCCTTCCTGGACCTGCTCACCGAGTACGGCTCCCCGTGGGGCCTGCGCGACGGCAGCTGACCCGGCGGTCGCCCTGGCGTGACACCCAGCGCCGTACCGGGCGGCGGGTGGGCGGGTACGGGCGCTGGAGATCAGTAACGCAGCGCCGTGCCGACGGTCGCGTGCACCTCGCCGTTGAGCTTGCGGTTGCTGCGGGCGGTGCCCTCGCCCGAGGCGCCGGCGGCCACGTCCTTGAGCGTCACCACGACCACGTCCAGCAGATTGCCGCCCTTGTCGGTGAAATTGACCTGGACCGCGAAGGACTTGGCCGAACCGGCGGTGTTCTTCGCGGTCACCTTGGCCGTGGCCCGGCCGTCGCCGGCGATGGCGACGGCACCGAGCGTCACCTCGTCCTTGGCGTTCACCCCGCCCTTGGCCTCGTCGAGCCTGCGCCTGGCCTCGGCCGAGGCCGAGGCCAGCGCGTCTGCCCCACGGGAGGCAAGGGAGGCGGCGGCGGAGGAGGCCACCGAGGCCGCCTTGCTGGCGTTGCCGGAGGGGTTCCCGGAGCCGGAGCACCCGGTGACCGCGACCGCGATCACGGCCAGCACCGCGCCTGCCGTGCGCCGTGTCCCGTGCCCATTCATACCGTGACTCCCGTGACCTCGGAACGAACTGTTCCCCTCAGTGAAAAGCGCATGGCTGTGACCCGCACATCGAGTGAGATGCACGGGTGTCACAGGCACCCGAACGGTCCCGTCGGAGGTCAGTGGCCCAGGAGCAGTCCCGTCCCCGACACGTCCGCGCGGATGCCGTCCCTGCTCACCGTCACCCGCTGCAGGCGTACGGCGCCGTCAGGTGGGCTCGGCAGCCGGAAGGCGAAGGAGAAGCGGTCGGCGATCCGGGGCCGGGTGAGCTTGGTCAGGGCGGTGAGCAAGGAGAGGTCCAGGCCCAGCCGCTCCAGGAGCTTCGGGTGGGCGAGGGCCACGTCCAGGAGGTTGACGCGGGTCAGATCGTGCAGGAACCGCGGCGCCCCGGTGAGTTGGTGCAGCTTGTCCTCGTCAAGGAGCGCGGCGCGCACCGCGCTGTCGGGGACGCCCAGGCGGTGCACGATCTCCGGGACCGTCAGCAAGGCCTTGATCTTCTGCTCCTCGCGGGCGAGACGGCGCGCCGAGGCAGGGGTCAGCCGGAGGCCCTCGGTGGGCCCGGTGCCGGGCCGGTACGTGGCGAGGTCGTCGATATCGAGCCGTATGCCGTCCACAGAGGTGGCGATGCCGCGGTCCCCGTCGCGCCGGACGCGGGCGTCGGCCCGTACGCTCAAAGCGCGGCCGGCGACACGCAGGGTGCCGTGGGCCCGGACCCCGCCCGGGCCATGCGCCGTGAACGCCACTTGGGAGGCGCCCAGTTCGCGGTTCATGTCGGCGAAGGACAGCAGGACCTGACCGTGCACCTGCCGGACCAGCGCACCGCGTATCGCGGTGGGCCCGTCGCCGTCGAGGCGTATGTCCTTTGCGGTGGCGGTGACCTGAGTGAGGGTCACCCGGTGGGCGGGAATGTCGGGGACGGTGACGGAGACCGAGTCCAGGCGTTGCGCGGCCAGTTGGGTGAGGAAGGGGAAGCCGCCGATGTGGACCTCGGGGGCGGCGACGAGATGCAGCTTGTCCTTGAGCTGCTGCGAGGCCTTGTGCTCGGCGTACAGCAGCGCCCACCGGTCGGCCAGGGTGACGAGACAGGCGAGGGTGAGCACCCAGACGAGGACCCGGGCCACCGTGGGCAGACCGGTGGCGCGGTTGCGACGGCGGCTGCCACGCCGGTGATTGGGCGGTGTCCACGGCTCCTCGGCGTCGTCGTCCCGCCGGGTCGCCGCGGCGTCGTCGGTGAGGAAGTCGTCGAGCGGATGGTCTGCCAGCGAGGCCAGTTCGTCGTACGGATTACGGCGGAGCGGAACCATCTCGGTGGGAGGTCCGTCCGACTGGACAGCATGATGCGTCTGGTTGTGGGGGGTACGCATCGGTAGATTTGATCATATAGTCATACCCGGGGCGCAAGTCCTCCTTGAAGCAAGGCGCGAAATCAGCCACGGATTGCCGGCTTTCCGGGAGCACGCGTCCGGCGGCCCTCCGCGAATCGGGGAGTTCCCCGATCGTGCACGAGCGGGCTTCTCGCCGGTGGCGGCGGCCCGGAGACCTCCACGTGGGCGGGGCGGAGCAGCCGGGCACCGAGCCGGTAGCCCGGGCGCAGGATCTTCGTGCAGACCAGCTGGTCGGTGCCCGGGCAGACGTGATGGGTGACGGCGTCGTGGCACGCCGGGTCGAAGGGGTCTCCCTTCTCCCCGAAGACCTCGAGTCCCAACGAGCCCAACTGCGCGGCAAGGGTGTCGGTGATGTCCCGCAGGCCCGGCGTCATGGGCTCGTGCGCGCACGTGCGGTCGACGGCGTCCAGGACGGGCAGCAGGGCGTGCAGGACGTTCGCCACGGCGATCTCGCATACGGCCATGCGGTCCCGGCGCACGCGCTTGCGGTAGTTGTCGTACTCGGCCTTCACCCGCTGCAGGTCGGCCGTGCGTTCCTCCAGCAGACGCCGCAGCTGGGCGGGGTCCGGATTCTGCAGCCGGCCCTTGTCCATCGTCAGCCCGCCTCCGGCTTGTCGTCGTCGACGATCTCGGCGTCCACCACGCCCTCGTCCGAGGAGGCGGCGGAGGAGGTGTCCGCACCGGGGGACGTCTGGCCCTCCGCGCGAGACCTCTCGTACATCGCCGTACCGATCTTCTGGGCCGCCTCGGCCGCACGTTCCGTGGCCTGCCGGATCGCGGCCGTGTCCTCGCCCTTCAGCCGCTCCTTCAGCTCGCTGATCGCGCTCTCCGTCTCGCTCCTGGCGTCCGCCGGGATCCTTTCGGGGTTGTCCCTGATGAGCTTCTCGGTGGAGTAGACGAGCTGTTCGGCCTGGTTGCGGGCCTCGGCGTCGTCGCGCCGCTTGCGGTCCTCCTCGGCGTGCTGCTCGGCTTCGCGGACCATGCGGTCGATGTCGTCCTTGGGGAGCGCCGAGCCGCCGGTCACCGTCATCTTCTGTTCCTTGCCGGTGCCGAGGTCCTTGGCGGAGACGTGCATGATCCCGTTGGCGTCGATGTCGAAGGCGACCTCGATCTGCGGCACTCCGCGCGGCGCGGGTGCGAGGCCCGTGAGCTCGAACATGCCGAGCTTCTTGTTGTACGCCGCGATCTCCCGCTCGCCCTGGTAGACCTGGATGGTCACCGAGGGCTGGTTGTCCTCGGCGGTGGTGAAGATCTCCGAACGGCGGGTCGGGATGGTGGTGTTGCGCTCGATCAGCCTGGTCATGATGCCGCCCTTGGTCTCGATGCCGAGGGACAGCGGGGTGACGTCGAGCAGCAGGACGTCCTTGACCTCGCCCTTGAGGACACCGGCCTGGAGCGAGGCGCCGACGGCGACGACCTCGTCGGGGTTGACGCCCTTGTGCGGGTCCTTGCCGGTCAGCTCCCGCACCAGGTCCGTCACCGCCGGCATACGGGTCGAGCCGCCCACCAGGATGACGTGGTCGATGTCGGAGACCTTGATTCCGGCGTCCTTCACCGCGTTGTGGAACGGGCCCTTGCACCGCTCCAGCAGGTCCGACGTCAGCTGCTGGAACTGGGCGCGGGTCAGCTTCTCGTCCAGGTGCAGCGGCCCTTCCGCGGAGGCCGTGATGTACGGGAGGTTGATGTTGGTCTCCGTGGAGCTCGACAGCTCGACCTTGGCCCGCTCCGCGGCCTCCCGCAGACGCTGCACAGCCATCTTGTCCTTGGCGAGATCGATGCCGTAGCTGTTCTTGAACGTCGTGACCAGGTGATCGACGATCCGCTGGTCCCAGTCGTCGCCGCCCAGGTGCGTGTCGCCGTTGGTCGCCTTGACCTCGATGACGCCCTCGCCGATCTCCAGCAGCGACACGTCGAAGGTGCCGCCGCCCAGGTCGAAGACGAGGACCGTCTGGTCGTTCTCCTTGTCCAGGCCGTACGCCAGCGCGGCAGCGGTCGGCTCGTTGATGATCCGCAGCACGTTCAGGCCGGCGATCTCCCCGGCCTCCTTGGTCGCCTGCCGCTGGGCGTCGTCGAAGTAGGCGGGGACGGTGACCACGGCGTCGGTGACGTCCTCGCCCAGGTGCGCCTCCGCGTCCCGCTTCAGTTTCTGCAGCACGCGCGCGGAGATCTCCTGCGCCGTGTAGCGCTTGCCGTCGATGTCCCCGTGCTCGGGGAACCGCCAGCCATGATCGCCCATGTGCCGCTTGACGGAACGTGCGGTGCGATCGACGTTGGTGACCGCCTGCCGTTTGGCGACCTCCCCGACCAGCACCTCGCCGTTCTTCGCGAATGCCACGACCGAAGGCGTCGTACGGGCCCCTTCGGCGTTGGTGACCACGGTGGGCTCGCCGCCCTCGAGGACCGAGACCACGGAGTTCGTCGTTCCCAGGTCTATACCGACTGGACGCGCCATCTCGACTCTCCCTCCTGCCTCTCCTCCATTCTCGGCCCGGCGGCTCACCGAGGCTCGCGGTGGTCGATGTCGCCTGCTGCGACAGGTCGTGACTCGTAGTGCAGGCTGTGGAAGCGGCCGTTCTCCTCGCGCCCGGCGGGATCATGTCCCAGGGCCCGTACCGTCGCGATCGCGTACTGCCGCTCCCGCTCGTCGGTGAAGAGCCGCTGGGGATAGGTGCGGGAGACCTCGAGTGTGGTGCGCAGACCGTGCGCGGCCAAGGTGCGGACGATCGGGTGGTACGACACCGTCCGCAGCACGAAGGCGCTGACCCACACCGGCCTCCGGGCACCGTCGAGCAGGGCCGTGAACGTGCGGTCGGTGATGTAGCTGCCGCCGCCGGTCAGTGTGATCAGCCCGACCTCGGCGAGCGCACGCCTCAGCCCGGGGCCCGGCGGTCCCTGTTCCAGGTCGTCGGTGAAGCCGGCGTCCAGGAGACCCACCTCCAGCGCGTACCGCACGGCGGGGGCGGCGACGTCCAGGCCGAACACCGGCACGGCGTCCGGTCGGCGCCGTTCGGCGTAGAACTCCCGGTCCCTTGCGGCGAGTCGGTCCGTCGACAGCTTCTGGCAATCGGGTGAGGTGTACCGCTCGTACAGTTCCGCGAGCGTCAGGTCGTGGTTGAGCAGGGCGGCGTTGATCCCGTACGAGCAGCACACGTCCAGCACCGCCGGCCTGCCGGGGCTGCCGTCGTCGAGCGCGGCCCGTTCGGCGGCGGCCTGCCGGAAGACCGGCTGGGCGTGGTGCGGGATCTCGTACTCCAGCGGAGCCAGCCGGTTGAAGTACATGCGGGGGTCCGGCCGGTCGTAGATGTCGTCGAACCGCGACTTGCCGCACGCCACGCCGCCCGTGTCGCCAGGGCCCGACTCGGCCATGCCGTACTCCTCATCGCGGAACACATCGGTACCTCCATCATGTCTCGTCCCTTGTGTCCCGCGATGTCTGCCACACCGAGAGACCACATGTCACACGTTCAGGGCGTCCAGGATCGACTCCATGGCGAGGACACCGCCGAGGCCGAGGACGGAGAGGTTGAAGTACTCCTTGAACATCCAGAACCCGGGGTCGTTGACGTGGGAGAAGGCGATCGACTCGCAGGAGATGGCGAGGACCATGATTGGAGCACCTGCTTGAACGCGCCGCCCGCGCCGATCACGAGCAGGGTCATCGCCCTCGCCTGGGCGATCGCGACGGCCAGGGTGAGCAGCAGGGCGATGGGCGCCGAACCGACGGCCACCGACAGCGGCCAACCCATACCCGGCATCTTCTCGTCGGAGAAGACCCGGTCACTGACCAGGCCGGTGGGTATGGAGGGGTTCAAGGGGTTCATCCTCCGGACGAACGGCAGGGCGCGGCCAGGTCAGCGCGATCAGCGCGGCGGCCGGGACGGCGATGAACAGGCCGTCGAACAGGCTCGGTCCGACCGAGACGTGGAAGGTCGCCGCGACCGAGGTCGGGCCGGGATGCGCTGTCCCAGGTGACCCGGCCGACCCCGCGGTCAGAGGCTGAAGATCCGGCGGGCGTTCCCGGACAGGAACAGCTCGGTGGCTTCCTCGTCCAGGCCGAGGTCACCGAGGTGTTCCAGCGCCTGGGCAGGGGTGATCATGGGGTAGTTCGTGCCGAACAACACCTTCCGGCGACCCCGGCCGCGCAGATGGTCGACGAGCTCTCGCGGGTAGCGGCGGGCGGTGTAGGCGCTGGTGTCGATGTCGACGTTGGCGTGTTTGTCGGCCACGGCGATCATCTCCGTGGTCCACGGGTATCCGATGTGCCCGCAGACGAAGGTCAGCTCCGGGAAGTCCAGCGCGACCTGGTCGATGCAGGGGATGGGACGACCGTTTCCGAGGGGCGCAGCGGGCCGGTGTGGCCGACCTGGGTGCAGAAGGGGATGCCGAGGTCGACGCAGGCGGCGTACAGCGGGTAGTACAGCCGGTCGGTGGGCGGCAGCTGCCACAGCCAGGGCACGATCCGCAGGGCGATGAAGCCGAGTTCCCCGACGGCCCGGCGCAGCTCGCGCACGGCCTGGACGGGCCGGCTGAGGTCCGCGCCGGCGACGCCCCGCAGCCGTCCGTCGGACTGCGCTACGAACTCGGCCACCTCGTCATTGCTGATGAGCGGGCCCTGAGGCCCGTACCAGGCGGCGGAAAGACCGATCTCCACGTCTGCCGCGGCCATGGCCGCCACCGTGGCCTTGACCGGCAGTGGCTCCTCCAGCAGTCCCTGCCCGGTCCATCGGCGCAACGACTCGAACATCTCGTGGTTGGAGTTAGTGACGGAGCGTGGGGTGCTGCATCCACACATCGATGACTGACACGGAGCCCTCGCCCCTCTCCTGGCCGCGCGGGACTGACGTCCCGTCAGTGCACCACTGTGACACAGTGGTTGTTGTCAGTGCTGATCCGGGCGAGGAGCGGTCATGGCGGCGGAGTTGAACCAGCAGGTGTGCAAGCGGCTGGAGGAGCCGAACTTCTGGTACGTGGCCACGGTGACGCCGGACGGGGCGCCGCACGTCACGCCGATGTGGGTGGGGCTCGAGGACGGGCTGATCGTCTTCAACACCTCGGTCGGCCGGATCAAGGAGGAGAACCTCCGCAACGACAACCGGGTCCACCTCTCGCACGCCGACACGGAGAACCCCTACGACCGGGTGCAGATCTCCGGTCGTGCGGTGCGTTTGGTGGAGGGTGAGGAGGCCGAGCGGGCCATGGACCGGCTGGCCCACAAGTACCTGGGGCTGAACGGATACCCCTGGCTGATCGAAGGCGAGCGGCGGGTCCACGTTCTGGTCGAGCCGGAGCGGGTGCGCCACACCGTCGGTGTGGAACCCTTCCGGCCGGGAGTCATCCCCTCCTGAGCATGCGCGGCGGCAGCGCGGCAGCCGGAGGGCCTCATGGCCGGCGACGAGACGCGGTACCGGGCCCGTACCACGTCGGCCTCGCGACCGGCTGAGGACGATGCCGGTCCAGCTCGGGACATGTGAAGGTTGGCCCCCGCTGGTCCGCCGCCCCGGGACTTGGCGGACCGGCGCCTGTGAGGGCGCTCTCGCGGGGTAAACGGAACCTACGCCTCCACCGGCCGCGGCGGAACCCCCTCAGCTGTGTGGTCCAGGTCATACTGGCCGGCCCGGGGCCGGCGCCGGCATCAGGCAGATGGATCGAGCAGCGGACCAATGGCCCGACGAGTGCCCGGAACCGCCACCGCCCGGCGGGCACTCAGCCTTGCGTCGATCGCTGTGGCCAGTTCCGCGATGCCCTGTTCCTTCAGGACGTCGTAGTGGTCGCCGGCCAACCGGACGATCGTCGGCGGGGTGCTGGAGCAGTCGGAGTGCGCCTCGATGAAGGCGTAGTTGTCGCCGGCCGCCTTGAAGAGGGTCACCGGTGTGTCCAGGCGGCGTTCTGCGAGTTCGCGGAAGGTGCACTCGAACGCAGGAAGCCACCTCGGGACCGCTCACGGTACCGGTGAAGACCGAGTACAGGATCGCGACGTACACGGGGTTGCGGTAGGACGCCTCGCGGCCGAAGCCGTCGGCGCCTTCCGCGCGGACCCTGGGATTGCCGGGGCAGATCAGCAGGAGGTGTTCGACCTGGCGGCCGGACTGCTCCAGCCGCCAGGCGGCCTCGAAGGCGCCGCGGGCGCCGAAGGAGTAACCCCACAGGCTGTAGGGGCCGGTCAGACGGTAGGGGCGTGATTATGTTCGCGTCAGTCACTTGGTGCGTCATCTGTGAGTCCGTTAACCCGTCCGGGCCCGCCGCGGCCCCGGCTCCGCACCCCGGATAGCGTGGGCGCGTGCAGTTCGACACGCGTACGAGAAGCTGGGCTCGCGCCGTCGCCGCCCTGGTGATGGCGCTGCTCGGAGTGGGCATCCTCGCCGCGAACATCGTCGAGGTGGTCCAGGGCGACGACCGGATATCGGAACTGCGCGCCCATGGGCGCCGGGTCCCGGGCGACGCCTCCGTCCTGACCGTGTGCTCGACGGGTCGTACCAGCTCGTGTTCCACGAGCGCGGTGTGGCTCAGCTTCCCCGACGCCAAGGGGCTGCCCCGGTTCACCGCCGAGACCCGCCTGGCCCATGCCCTCTACGTACCGAGCGGCGAGAGGGACGCCGAGGGCCACGTCCACACCACCGTGGTGTACGACCCCGCCGACCCGGACGACGCGCAGGCGGCCGGCGTTCTGCACTGGAACGCATGGGACCTGATCGAGCACCGATGGCTCCCGTTCACCATCGGCGCGGGACTGGCCGTGGCCGGTTCGGTGGCACTCGTCCATCGTGGCGGAGACGAGCGACGTCCCTGAGCGGATCATCGAACCGGTGGGCGGCCGGTCCACGCGCTGCGATGGTGGCCGGGTAACCGCTTGCAGAGGCTTCGCCCGAAGGCTCAGCATGACGGTCCCACTCGTTGTTCGCCGGCAACCGGCCTGAGCGCCCGGGCGCGTGAGGAGTGATCGCGAGCTGCGCCGAGTCGTGCCGAGTGGATGCCGGTGTCCCGTGTCTTCCGAAGGGGCTGGATGTGCCAGAGCCGTTTGACGCCGTGACCCCTGCTTCTGCGGGCGGGTCCGGGTGCTCGCCGGAGGCGCCCGCACCGCCGACGGTCGGTGTGGAGGAGGAGTTCGTCCTGGCCGACCGGCGCACCAGGTCGGCCGTGTGCAGGTCGCTGTCCGTGGTGCGTGCCGCCCGTGCCCGCCTCGGCGGGCCGCATGTCACCCCCGAGCTGTCGCAGTCCCAGCTGGAGACGGTCAGTGCGGTGTGTCGTACCGGAGCCGAAGTGGAGGCGGAAGTCCTTCGATTACGCGCCGGTGCGGCTGCCGCGGCGGCCGAGCACGACTGTCTGCTGGTGCCCAGCGGCGTGGCGGTGCTGGGCCCCTCCGGGCCGCCGCCCGTCCTCGACCAGGCCCGCTACCGGGCCCTCGCCGGCCGCTTCGGGCCCGTGGTGCACGGACAGGGCGTGAACGCCTGCCACGTACACGTCGGCGTGGCCGACCGGGAGGAGGCCGTCCGGGCGGTCAACCACCTGCGGGGCTGGATGCCGTTGCTGCTGGCCCTGACCGCCAACTCCCCGTACGGCGACGGGGCGGACACCGGATACGCGAGCTGGCGCTCGATCGTCTGGAGCCGTTGGCCCTCGGCCGGACCACCTCCCCGCCTGCGCGACGCGGCGCACTACCAACGGGTCGTCGACCGGCTCGTTGCCTCGGGAGCGGCGCTGGATCCGGCCATGGTCTACTGGCACGTCCGGCCGTCGGCGCATCTGCCCACCATCGAGGTACGCATCGCGGACGTGCTGCCCGACGCCAGGACCACCACCGCGTACGCGCTGCTCGTCCGCGCGCTCGTCGGACATGCCGTGGAGCTGGTGCGCTCCGGCGAACCCGCGCCCGACGTCCCGGAGCTGCTGTTGCGGGCGGCGTGCTGGCAGGCCGCCCGGCACGGGCCGGTCGGCACCCTGCCGGGCACCCACACCCGCGACTGCGCCCCGATGGTCGTCGGCCGGCTGATCGAGGAGCTGTGGAAACGGGCCGAGCCGTACCTCAGTCGTCACGGCGACGACCGGCGCGTGAGCGCCTGGCTGGACCATGTGCGGCTCGCCGGGTCCGGCTCCGCGCGACAGAGGCGCGTGGCGGAACGACACGAGGGTGGCCTGCGGGCTGTGGTGGACGATCTTGCCGTCGAGGTTCCCCGGCATTGACCGCCCCAAGCGGTTGGGGGTGATGTGTCTGTTGTTGGTCTTGCTGCGAGGGTTGCTTCGGTGGGCATGTTCTCCGGACGCCCGGACCGCAGCCATCCGCCATCGGTTGGCATCGAAGTGGGCCCGGTGGGTTTACGGTGGTCGTGAGGGCTCTGTTCGGACACTGAGCGCAGCCCGCAGACTCGGTACCCGGCTCCGCCGAACCGTGCCGCTCCTGATCGTCCGGGGGGTGCCATGAGAGTCGAAATGATCCAGAGGGCCGCCGACGTGCTCTTCGACGTGCCGGACGCGATGCACGAAGAGATCATCATGCTCATCACCGCGGTCACCGACGACGACGAGACACAGGCGCCGGACCTCGCGGCCGCGTTCGGCGAGTGGTGCTGGCTGGTGTACACCATCCGCGGCGACGTGGTCGAGGTACTGGACGTCGGCTGCGCCCGCTGACGCCGGGGCGCGATCCCCTTGCGTTTCCTCGAAGGGGAGCCGGGGTGAGCGGCGAGGCGCGCACCGCGGGAGCCCCCGCGGTCGCCGTTCTGCCCCGCCGGCTCCCGCACGGCTTCGTGGTGACGCACACCCGCCGTGTCCACGACGTCCCGCCCATCGTCGCGCTGCCTCCGGGCCCTGCTGATGAGGCGGGCACGGTGGTGTCCGAATCCCGTGGCCGTCCGACCTCCCGCACCTACCATCGCCCCATGACGACTGACCCCGCCGTCTCGCTGGCCACCGCCCAACGCTCGCTCGGCGACCCCGCGTTGCGTTATCCCCTGTGGCCTCCGCTGACCAGCGGCTGTCCGAGGACGAGCACGGACGAGGTCGCGTACCCGGTCGAGGTGGACTATGCGTACGAGCGCGTACCCGCCGGGCTTTTCGACGGGCGCCCCGCTCGCACCGGCCTCGACCACTGGGCCCCGCTGCTCCCGCCCCTGGCCGCCCCCGGACTCGGCGAGGGCGGCACTCCCCTGGTGGAGCTCGAGCCCGGGGTCTTCGTCAAGGACGAGTCCCGCAATCCCACCTGGAGCCACAAGGACCGCCTCAACCGGTGCACGGTCAGCGCCGCCCTGGCCTCCGGCGCGCCCGGCGTCGTCGTCGCGTCGTCCGGCAACCACGGCGCCTCCGCCGCGGCCTACGCGGCGCGGGCCGGGCTGCGCTGCGTCGTCCTCACCTCCACCGACCTGTCACCGGCAATGCACGCCTTCCTGCGCGCGTACGGCGCGGTCGTACTGCCTGTGCCCGAGGAGGCGCGCTGGCCCCTCACCCGACGGATCGCCGAGCACTTCGGGCTGCAGCCCGTCAGCAACCTGACCCGCACTCATACCGGCCACGCCTTCGGGCCCGAGGGCTACAAGACGGTGGCGTACGAGATTCACGCCGAACTCGGCGTTCCCGCCGCCGTGTTCGTCCCGACCGGCTACGGCGAGCTGCTCTTCGGCATCGGGAAGGGCTTCGCCGAGCTGCGCCGCCTCGGGGTCACGGACCGGGTCCCCCGGCTGATCGCCTGTGAACCGGCGGCCGGCGGACCGCTGGCCGCCGCCCTGCGCCAGGGCCTGCCGACAGCGCATGTGGAGGCCGGTGCCACCGACGCGTACGGCATCGACTGCCCGGTGAACAGCTACCGCGGCGTACTCGCCGTGCGTGGCAGCGGGGGCCGCGCGGTGCTGCTCACCGACGAGCAACTGCGGGCTGCACAGGCCGAGTTGGCCCGAGCCGGTCTGTGGGCCGAGCTCTCGGCGGCGGCCGGCCTGGCCGGGCTTCGGGCCTGTGCCGACGAGGACTTCGACGGGCCGGTGGTCTGTGTGTCCACCTCCAGCGGGTTCAAGGACCGCGGCGTCGGCCGGCACCACAGCGAACCGGTGGCACCCGAGTGGACGGCCGTGCGGGCCCGGCTGCGGGCGGCCGGGCTCGGCGAGTGAGCGGGCGTACGGTGATCGGCAACAGCAAGGCAACCCTTCAGTGGGCTGACGGCGGCCGTAGGAAAAGCGCCACGACGGCGCCGGCTGCAGGGGCTCAGTGACGGTGGTGCTCGCCGTGACCATGCGTGTGGTCGTGATCATGCTCGCCCCGGTCCGGTGAGCCACCCATCGTGCGCAGCATCGCAGGACCGCCGGTGCGCAGGAAACGGAGCAGGAGAGCGGTGGCCAGCACCAGGAAGGCGATGTTGAGCCAGGTCGTGTAGTTCCAGCTGACGCCCTCCTGGGGGACCTTCGCTTCGGCCTGGTCGGGGATGAGGCCGAGCCCACCGAAGGCGAACTCCACGACGTAGCCGGCCACCGCCATCGCGGCGAAGAACGTGCCCAGCAGGAAAGCGGCCATCCGTGCGCCGTAATACTTCCGGTAGATGTTCAGGATCGGCAGGATCAGCAGGTCGGCGTAGATGAAGGCGATGACACCGCCGAAACTGATGCCGCCCTTCCACAGCACCACGGCCAGGGGCACGTTGCCGATGGAGCAGACGAACGTGGCGATCGCCACCACCGGCCCGATCAGGGGCCCGATCAGCTTGGCCGCGAGCGGATGGCCGGCCAGGAAGAAGGCGTGCCAGAAGTCGTCCGGCACCCACGCGGCGATCGCCCCGGCGATCAGCAGCCCCGCGACCAGGTCGCGAAGGATCGCCGCCCACTCCATGACGAAGATGTGCGAGACGGAGGTGAGACCTTCGCGGGAGAGGAGCCGGTGCAGGAAGCCGCCCTCGGCGCCCACCGACATGTCCATCGCCGCGTGCCCCTCCATCGATCCGGCCAGCCCGCGCTCGGCCTGCTCCCGTGCCTGCCGCAGCAACCGCTCACGCAGGAGGAGCCGGAACAGCATCGCGAGTACGACGATCATGACCGGGCCGCCGACGAACTCCGCGGCGGTGAACTGCCACCCCATCAACAGCGCCAGGATCACGCCCAGTTCGACCACCAGGTTGGTCGAGGCGATCTCGAAGCCCATCGCCGCCGTGAAGTTCGCGCCCTTGCGGAACAGCGAGCGGGCGAGCGCGACTGCGGCGTACGAGCAGGACGACGAGGCGGCGCCGAGCCCCGCGGACAGGGCGAGCGTGCGGGGCCGGTCGTCCCCGAGCAGGCGTGCCACCGTCTCTCGGCGCACCACCGCCTGGACGACGGCGGACAACGTGAAGCCGAGGATCAACGCCCAGGTGATCGCCCAGGTCATGGACCCGGCGATGGACAGCGCATGGCCGATCGCGTGCATGGTGCACACCCCTCGCCGTCGTATGCCGCCACTGGGCTCCAGTTTATACCCGGGAGGGGTATGTGCGCCGGGTGACGTCAGCCGATGAGGGAGCGGAACTGCTCGATCGTACGGCGTCGCATGGTGAGGAAGGCGAGCCACGAGCCGTCGGCGAAGTGCAGCCGGAAGCGGGCCATCAGCTGCGTCCGGGGCCGGCGCTCGACCCGGATCACCCACGACCGCGGCACCTCCCACACCGGGGTGCCGTCCAGCGGCTGGACCAGTCCGACGCGCTGGTCGGTCACGCGCATCAGCAGCGCTCCGGAGGTGCGCGGCATCCCCGCCGCGATGCTGCCCGCTCCACCGGACTGCGCGCCCATGGTGTTGACCATGTGGTTCGCGAGGGATGCCCCGATACCGATGCCCTTGGCACTCTTGGCGGGGACGACGGTGGCGTACGCCAGGAGACGCTCACCGGGGGCCAGTTGACTGTGGGCGGAACGCTCGCGGAGTGCGGACATGCCCATGATCATAGGTGAGGGGGAAACGAGCACACGGCACGGGTGTCGTCTCGGGCCGCCTCGCGTGGAGCGGGGCGGCCAGAGGACTGAGGATCGGCAGGGAGTGGTGAACCTGCTCACGCTCCCGACGTACGGCGACTACCGGCACACGTACGCCGAGATGCTCGACCGGCACGACGAGCTGATCGCCGCCGCGGGCGACCGCTGGACCGTCCTGCACCTGGGCGGCGCGGTGGACGACGAACCCTGTACCTGGCGTTGGCGGGCAGCAGCACGCCCGCTGGGCGAGGACGGCCTGCGGGATCTGCGGGATCTCGCCGGTCTCTGCGTACCTGGGCCGCATCCCGACCGGATCCCGGTGCGCGAGACGCGGGCCGTGGTCAACCAGGCCCGGCTCATGGCCGGGGCCGGCCTGTTGCTGGACACCGTCACCGACGTGCTGCGGCCGGCCTGCGCACTGTCGGGCGGCGATGTGACGCTCCAGGAGCCGACGCGGCTGCGGACGCTGCCCCGCGCGGCGCGCCCGGCGCTGCTCGCGGGCCTTGACGCGGTCGTCGCAGCGGCACCGGCCGAACGCGCCGACGTGGACGCACACCGCGAGACGCGGACACGGCTCGGTGAGCGACTGCACCCCCGCGAGTACCGCAGTGGCCCCACGCGGCCCGGGTGTTCCCCGTCGCGCGCGGCGAGAAGGCGGCGCGCTCCCCGTGCTCGAGACGCTGCGCACGCTCGGCACCGGTCCGGGCGTCGACATCACGTTCGTCGACGCCGACAAGGGCACCTACTTGGCGTACTGCGAGGAGATCGGGACCCCGCCCGCCAGGACCCGAGGCGCTGGGCTCGGCCGTGGGAGGCCTTGGGGCGACCTCGCAGGGGGCGGCCGGGGCTGGCGGCGCCGTCGGCTCAGTTGTCCGGGCGGCAGTCGTAAAGGCTGAAGCTGCCCCTGGTGCGCCAGCCGTACGCCTTGGAGTGGATGCGTGTGCAGTGGGACTTCACCCAGGTGGTGGCCGGGGTGGTGGGCCGCACCGAGGTGAGCAGGACGTAGCGGAGTTGGTGCGTGGTGATCAGGGTGCCGAGTTGGTCGGCGGTGGGGAAGGGGGTTTTGCCGGTGAAGCCGCCCATGACCAGCATGGGCTGCGACTGCGCGCGCAGCAGGCGCTCCGCGGGGTAGGCGGCCTGGGTGGCGAGGAGGTACTTCTCGCCGTGGTGGTGTGCGGTGAGGTAGTCGAGCAGGGCGGTGTCACGGGCGCTGGGCTGGTCGAGCCCGACCCGGCGCAGGGCGGATCGATGGTGCACGGCGTGGCGGTAGACCTTGCCGACCGGACCGGCGGTGGGCGACGTGGAGGCGCCCGCGTAGAGCGGGTCCAGCGAGGAGGCGGCCCAGCCGGCGGGCAGGAGCAGAGTGGCCGCGATCGCGGCGGCCAGGGAGCCCTGGACCATCCCTTGGGAGGAGCCTGACCCGCTGGTCCACAGGCCCAGCGCGCCGCACCCCGCGAGGCCCACGGCGAGCAGCAGCAGCCAGGAGACGAACAAGGTCGGCACGTCCAGTACCACCGCCCAGACCACCGTCAGCACGATGGCCGACGGCAGCCACACCCGCCGCTGACCGCCTGCCTCGTACTCGGACCGGAAGAGGGCGAGCCCGCCCCCGGCGAGCGCGGCGATGGCCGGTGCGAGCACGGCCGTGTAGTAAGGGTGATTGCCGTTGGAGACGCTGAACACCACGACGTGCACGGCCAGCCAGCCGCCCCAGAGGAGGAAACCGGCGCGCAGCAGGTCGGTTCGCGGTTCGCGGGCGCGCCAGAGCAGGGCCAGTACGGTGGCGAGCACGGCCAGCGGCAGGAACCAGGCGATCTGCGGGCCGACGGTGTGGTTGACCAGCATGCCCCAGCCGGTGTTTCCGGAGGTCCGGCTGGCGGCGGTCCCCGACACGGCACCGAGCGCGGTGTCGTCGTCGCTGAAGCGGCTCAGGCCGTTGTAGCCGAAGACCAGGCTGAAGGGATTGTTGTTGGAGGTGCCGTCGACGTACGGGCGGTCCGCTGCGGGCGTCAGCCAGGCGAGCAGCGCCCACGAACAGGAGACGGCCAGGGTCACCGCACCGCTCAGCAGCAGGCGCAGGACCCGTCGCAACGGCGTGCCGCTCGCGGCGAGTTGGTAGACGAGGGCGAAGACCGGCAGCACCAGCCAGGCCTGCAGCATCTTCGTCTGGAAGGCGAGCCCGACCCACACGCCGCAGGTGATCAACGGCAGCAGCTGCCCGGAGCGCACCGCCTTCTGCAGGGCGCCGGCGGCTGCCACCAGCAGCAGAGTGAGTGCGGTGTCCGGGATGGTGGCCCTGTTCAGGACCACGGTGACCGGGGTGAAGGTGAGCGTCAGCGCGGCGACCAGCGCGGCGAAGGGCCCGGCCCAGGCCCGTACGATCCGGTGGAGCAGCCATACGGTGAGCACGCCCTCGACGACCTGCGGCAGCGCCGCCGCCCACGTGCTCGGGCCGAAGACCCAGACCGAGATGGCCTCGGGCCAGAAGGCGCCGGGCAGCTTGTCGAGGGTGATCGAACCGCTGGGATCCAGACCGCCGAAGAAGAAGGCCCGCCAACTGTCGGCCATGGACCGTATCGCCGCGCTGTAGTAGGGGTGAATCGCGGCGTGCCCGAGGCCCCAGGCGTACAGCAGCGCGGCGACGACCAGCACCGCGGCCAGCGCGGGGCGTTCCCAGGCCGCCGGGGCTTCCGGCCGGCTGCCGCGCCGGCGCGCGGCCCGGTGGCCGCTGTGGGCGCCGGTGGTCTGGGCGGTGGTGGTCTGGGCGGTGGGGAGGGTGGCCATGACGGTGGTCCTTCAGTGGTCAGGCGGGGCGGCGGGGGTACAGGCGCTGGGCTGTCCGGGAGCCGCGGGCGGAGCCGGTGTGTGCCCTCCGGCAGACCGCCGGTGGTCGTGCGTGGGTGGCAGTACGGCTGGGACAGGCTGTCGGTGACGGTGCCGTCGGGGGCGGCCCAGCCGGGGTGGTAGCCGTGGCGGGCCTGGTCGTCGAGGCCCGTGCACAGGGCGCAGCGGTCAACGACGGGATCCGTCGGCGTCGGCTCCCGGGCGTCGGCGAGGCCCACGGGGGCGGACGCCGGTGCTCCGGCCGACGTGCACGCGTCTGCCGTGCGGCTCCCCGTCGTCGTCCCGGCGTCGATCGCGATGCACGCCGACTGCGGGATGTCTCCGACGATCCGCTCCGCAGCGGTCGACACTGCTTCTGGCACGCCCTTGGACGGGATGGCCTCCGGGCCGCCCACAGGGAGGGCGGCTGCCAGTGACAGTTGTACGACGAGCGAGGCGCCCGGCGGGCGCACCTGACCGGGCAGCGGCATTGTGGCGGGCGGAGGGTGCGCTGTGGCGCGGCGCCCGGGAAGCGGTGGGCAGGGCAGCGAATCCTCTCTCAACCGGGCGGCGAGCGCTCGAACGTTCGACAAGCGCACACTTTAGCCGCATGAGATCACACAACAATCACACTTACGTCCCTGGGTCGTACTCGTACTTGTACGCGTGTCGTGCCGGTGCGGTGACCCAGGTCGTACTCGGCCGAGCGCCCGGGATGGGCGGGCCCCAGAAGGGGCCCGTTTCTCGGGGGCCGGTCAGCGGACGAAGGCGATCTCCGGGTAGCTCTTGGAGGGGCCGTCCAGGAGGGTGCTGTGCTTCTTACCGAGCTCCTGGTCGAAGAAGGCGGCGAGGTAGTCACGCTGGACCTTGATCGCCCGGTTGGGGTCGATCGTGCCGTACTGCTGCTGCACCTGGTCCGGCGACATCCCGAGCAGGGGCGCCACCTGCGGCACCAGCCACTCGTTGTCGCTGAACGACAGGTGCCTGGAGCCGTGGAGCTGGATGTCGACCCGGTATCCCTTGAGATGGGGCCACAGCTTGCGCCACGACGAGTCGTTGTTGCGGTTGTGCGTGCCGGAACTGAAGAGCATGAACGGACGGTCCAGGTCCTTGCCCGGCGCCGTGCCGAAGAACTGGCCGTCCAGGTTGGCGCCGGCGTCGATGCGGTGGTCGAGCTGCATGGCGGTGTCCACCGCGGCGCCGCCCAGCGACCAGCCGAACATCCCGATGCGGGACGTGTCCACCGCCTGCGACAGACCGGAGGGGAGCTTGGCGTGGTCGACGTCCGGGTTGCCGCCCTTGGCGATGGTGCCGAGCTGGTTGATGACGAAGCGGATGTCGGCGGCGCGCACGTTGAGCGTGTCGGAGGAGTGCGCGCCGGCCGGCATGGTGTTGACCTCGAGCCGTCCGTCCGGGAACTGCACTTCATTGGCGTCGTGCGTGTGATCGACCGCGATGACGATGTAGCCGCGGCTGGCGAGGTCCTCGGCCAGGGCGGTGCCCATCGCGCGGTCCGAGTGCAGCCCGGTCGAGTACAGGAGCACGGGCAGCTTGCCGAGCGAGGTCTTGACCGGGGCCAGGACGTGGCTCGCGGTCTGCGGCAGCGTGACCTGCTGCGGCGACAGGCCGCGCGAGTAGAGGAAGTGAGCACCCGAGCCCGACGGCATCCACGGTGCCAGGGGGTACCCGGACGTGGAGGAGGCCGGATACCAGTACGTCACCATCAACTCGCGAGCCCGGTTGCCCGGTACGTACGGGTCCGTGCGGGACTTGTCGACGAGGTGCTGGCTGAACGTGCCGACCTGGTAGCGCCCGCTCGGCGCGGGAAGCTTGAGCTGGACGGCGGAGGTCCGGCCACGGCTGAGCGTGGCGGCCGGGTGGGCGCCCTTGGGCGCGGCCGCACTGTCGTTCTCGGGCGCCCAGTTCGTGGTGTCCTGGTCGTTCGTGGTGTCCTGGTCGGGCGACGACCCCGTGGCCGTGGGCTTGGAGGAGGTCTTCCCGGCGGCCATCGACGGCGTCACCCCGGCACCCAGGGCGACGGCGAGCACACCTGCGGTACCGACCGCTCGGGCTATGAGTCTGCGGCGGTGGCGCGGTCTGCGGTGGTGCATGAAACTCCCCTAGTGATCACAGGCCATCGGCCCGGTGATGCTCAGGGGCACACCGTACCGCTGCCCGGACCGACAGAGGGCGCCACCGTGCGTCCACCGTGGAGTTGACGCGTGGCCCCCGCTCGCCTCGGCGCTCCCCGGCGGCGGCCGGCACGCGCTGCGACCGTAGTGCTGGCGGTCGGGACCCGATCACGGTAGCGACATTGTCATGGACCTGAGTGGAAAAAACTGCGAGCGCCGGGACTCCTGGACGCCTTCGTTCACGAAAAGTGTGTGGGTGAACAAGTCTGGTTCGGCCCCGGCGCACAGGGGACAACAGCGCCTCCCGGTCCTGCCGGGGCGCCATCGACCTCGATGTTCTGCGAGGAACAGCAGCGCATCGCCGGGAATGGGCGATATGGCTGAAGCCGTACGGACCGTTGGTTGAGGTGAGCCGGACGGGAAACCGTGTCGGGAGGACCTGACGCTGACTCACGCTGTCGACGGGACGGACAACAGGTGATGGTCACGACGGCGGGCGATGCCCGCGCACTACCGGCGGTGCCGAACAGTCTGCGGCTACCGGGGATCGTCCTCGGAGTCGGCCTCGGCGGATTCGTCGACGGCATCCTGCTGCACCAGCTGCTGCAGTGGCACCACATGCTCACCAGCACCAACCACGACCACATCGGGCTGAAGTACTACGACCCCCACACGGTGTCGGGGCTGGAGATGAACACCGTGTGGGACGGCATCTTCCACGCGGTGTGCTGGATCGCCGTACTGGTGGGCCTGGCCATCCTGTATTCGCGGGTCACGCACAACCGGCGAGCGGTGTGGACCTCGCGGGTTCTGTGGGGCTGGATCCTGGCCGGCTGGGGTTTGTTCAACCTGGTCGAGGGCGTCCTGGACCACCAGATCCTCGGCATCCACCATGTCCGTGGCGGCCCTCACCAGGCTTGGTGGGACGCGGGTTTCCTCGTCCTGGGCGGCTTGTTCCTGATCAGCGGCTACCTGCTGCAGCGCAGCGGTCGGCCCTTCGCCCCCGAGGATTCCCGTGGCGGCGAGCGGGCCGGAGGCCGCGCCTGATGGGCACGATGCACCATCAGGGAGGGGGCACTGACGGCCTGCCCGGAACCGTACTGACGGCTTTGCTCCTGCTCGGCGTTGCCGGTGGCTACCTGCTCGCCGCACGACGGGCAAGGCGCCGCAACCCCGTACAGGGGTGGAACACCTGGCGGTCGGCATCCTTCCTCACCGGTCTGGCACTGCTCGCCGTCGCGCTGCTGCCGCCGCTGGCGCCCGCCGCACACGCCGACTTCCGCGGTCACATGGCCCAGCACATGCTCATCGGTATGTACGCGCCCCTGGCGCTCGTGCTGGCAGCGCCGGTCACGCTTCTCCTGCGCACGCTGCCCCACGGCCAAGCCCGCCGAGTGGCCGTAACACTGCACAGCGCACCGGCTCGACTGCTGGTGCGTCCCGCGACAGCGCTCGTGCTGAGCACCGCAACCCTGGGAGTGCTGTACTTCACGCCGCTGTACAACACCGCCATGACCCACCCGGCAGGGCACTGGCTCCTGCACGCGCACTTCCTCGTGTCGGGATGCCTGTTCGCCCACGTCATCGCCGGACCCGACCCCGCACCCAGCCGGCCCGGTGTGCGGAGCCGGCTGGTGTACCTGGGCGTCGCCATCGCCGCGCACGCCCTGATCGCACAGGCCATGTACGGTGGCTTCCTGATCGACGTCCACGCCCCCATCCACCAGGTCCAGCAAGGCGCGGAGATCATGTACTACGGCGGGGACATCGCCGAACTCCTGCTGGCCGGCGCCCTGGTGGCGACCTGGCGGCCCGAACGTCGCACCACGACGGCCGGGTGGCGCGGCCGACCAGGCGCAGGCGCGCCGACACCGGGCTGAACCGACCCGCTTGGGCGGGGGATGGCCGTGCTGGACGCGGAACAGTGATGCGCAGGTCGTCACCCCACAGGGCCGGACCGGACCGGCGACCGAGGTGCCCTGGCTGCGCTCCCGTGAAGTGTGCGTGCACGCCGTCGACCTGGCGGGCGGCGTGTCCTGCGCCGACCTGTCCACCGACTTCCTCAGCGCTGTCCGACGTCGTCGTCCCCAAGCGCGCCGCGGCACCGGGCCAGGCCGTGAGCCTGCGGGCCACGGCCGCCGGAGCCGCGTGGGACCTGCCGGGCGAGGGCGCGGCCGCCCTGGTCACCGGCGAGCTGCACGACATCGCGGCCCATCTGACCGGACGGGACACCGGCCCGCTCACCGCCTACGGCACGCCTCCCGCTCACCGCCGACGGCACGCCCGCACCCACGCTGGGCGCCTGGCTGTGACCCGGGGACCGTCCCACGATCGAAGGAACACACCCACGATCGAAGGAACACACGTCATGAACCCTGAATCCGCCCCAGCCGGACGGCCCGACGTCCTCGTCGTCGGCCGCGGCATCGGAGGCCTCGGCGCGGCTTTCGCCCTGGCCCGCCAGGGACTGCGGTACGTGTCCTGGAAGGGGCCAAGGAGTTCGGCGAGGTGGGCGTCGGCCTGCAGATCGCGCCCAACTGCACGCGGATCCTCGCCGAGTACGGCCTGCCGCAGGAGGCCGACGACCACGGCGTGAGCACCGTCGTCCGGCGGCGAGAACGGCGTCTGCCGGTCTCGCTCGACTCGTGCCTGCTCACCGGCGACGAGATGGCACCCGCGCCACGGCGTACGGGTGCCTCCCGGGCCGAAGCTCGGGAGGCACCATGCCCCGGGCGACCTCAATGCCGAGGGATCCTTCGCCCGCTGGGTTGGGCGGCCGGGAAGAGGGCTGAATGACTACCAGTAGTGGCGTCGGCCGGCGACCGCGTGCCCCATGGAACCCAGGATCCACAGCACCGCGCCTACGACCAAGAGGATGATGCCGATGGTCCACAGGATGGAAATCCCGGTGACGAAACCGACGATGAGGAGTATGACACCCAGGGCGATCATGACAGCCTCCTGGTGATGAATCGCTCTTAGCATCCGAGTGCCCCGAAGTGACACGCGCTACGCCACCCGGAAAACCGCGGTTCCGGGTTGTCGTACTGGAGAGACGGATCGACTACCTAGGGTGACTGGATGGCCGTCCCGCGCGAATCGATCCGGGCGGCGATGCCACTTGCGCCGCTCGGGTAACATGATCCAACTCAAGAGGAGATCCCTCATGGCTTGCCCGTCACCGGAAAACCATGCTGTCCGGCCGAAGGGTGACCAATTTGATTAACAACTCATAAATCGGCCGAACAATTGATACCTATCGCGTCGCGGGTTTTTTCGCGAATAAAGTGCAGAATTGACTTCGCCGCGTGGCGGCAACCCCGGGGGGTGCTGTGGGGCGCGGTGGCTGTGGTGGCCCTCGGGTTCCTCGTCACGCTGGAGTTCGCAGCCCGTCGCTACGGCCTCCCGGGGCCGATCACCAACCAGGCGCGAGAGGTGATATGCCCGCCCAAGTCGGGTTTTCTGCTGTACGCCAGCATGGCGTTGATGATGGTGGTGCTCACCTGGCGGCAACGGCTTGTCGCGGCCGCCACGGCGATCGGCATTGACGTCGCCTTTTTGCTGGGGCGCTGGGCGCTCGGGGTGAAGATCACCGAGGGCCACCCCTTCGGCAACGGCGCGTTGTGGGTGGTCCTGGGCTACGCCGTCATCGCAGTCACGCGCCGAAGAGGGCGGGAACGTGTTCTGCTGCTGAAGGGCGTCGGACTGGGCCTGCTGCTCGTGACCGGCCGCAAGGCGGGCGACGCCTGGCTGCTGATCACGTCGAAGACCCGCACGGCGGTGTTCGATCAGTACGTGGCGACCGCCGATCGCGCGCTGGGCAACCCGTCGTGGCTGGCAGGCCGGATGGTCAGGGCGACCGATCCCATCGGCGGCCTCGTTCTCGACTTCGTCTACATTCAGCTCGCGGTGGCCGCAGTCGTCGTCGCGGCGTACCAGCTGCGCAACGTGGCGGTCGAGCGCCGGTTTCCGAGCCACCATCTGGTGCGCACTTTTCTGGTCATCGGCCTGCTCGGACCTGCCGTCTACATGATCTTCCCGGTGGTCGGACCGGTCTTCGCGTACGGTGCCGAGGGCGGGCACTGGGCGGTGGCCCATGCATGGCCCGACACGCCGCCGCCGATCGGCGCCCCGTACCGGATTCCGTTCGACGAGATCACCCCGCGCAACTGCATGCCCAGCCTGCACACGGCGTGGGCCACCGCGATATTCCTGCACTCCCGCAGGGGCCCAAGGATTCTGCGATACGCAGGCGCGTTCTGGCTGGTCGCCACGCTCGGCGCAACGCTGGGATTCGGCTACCACTACGGCATGGATCTCATCGCCGGCGCGGTGTTCGCGCTCACGATCGAGGCGGCTCTGCGCTCGCACGAACGCGGCTGGGACCGGTCGGGAATCCAGCTGGTCGCTCATGGCACGACGGTCTTCGCCGTGCTCTTGGTGTCGTACCGGTATCTGCCGGTGGAGATGGCCCGACATCCGTGGGTGTTCGGACCGCTTCTCCTTCTGGCGATGGCCTCGGTGGCCCACGGCTACGCGCGGACCACAAAACTGTGGGAGCCGGTTGCTGTGCCCGTGCCGCGGGCGGAACCGCAACCCGAACCTGTGTGAGCCCCCCGGCGAGGGAAGCTAGGCCAGACCTACGACAGGGCGTGCCACGCCTTCGACAACGCCTGACGGAACTGGTCGGCCTGGTGCGGTGTGAGGTCGTGGATCATCCGTTCCTCCAGGTCCCGCACCGGACCCGCGAACCGGTCGAGCAGTTCGCGCCCGGTGTCGGTCAGCAGGATCAGCAGTTCCCGGCGGTTGCGAGGGTTGCGCTCGCGCCGCACGAGCCCCCGGGCCTCCAGCGACCGTACGAGATCGGCCATGGACTGTGCCGTGACGAACGAGTCCCGGGCGAGCTGGGCCGCCGACAGTCCGTCATGCCGCTCCAGCACGGTGAGGGCGGTGTACTGCAGAGCCGTGATCCCCGCGGGCCTGACCAGCTCGTCCAGGTGCGAGCGCACGACGAGTTCGACCTGCTTGACCATGTAGAGCAACGACGGGCGTGTCCGTGTACCGACCATGCGTGCACCCTAGACCATTGACAGGAAACCTGTCCTTAACCAGACTTCGAGACCAACAGGAATCCTGTTTGTTGAAAGCTTGGCGAACGATGCTGGGGAGTCGGTCATGGCCACCACCTTCGACACCGGTCCGGGACAGCTGTTCATCGGCGGCCAGTGGCGCGAAGCCGCCGACGGCGCCCGCATGGACGTCATCGACCCGTCCAGCGGTCGGGCGATCACCACCGTCGCGCAGGCCGGCGCCGGTGACGTCGACGCCGCCGTGCGCGCGGCCAGGGACGCCTTCGATTCCGGGCCGTGGCCCCGGATGAGCGGGCGCGAGCGTGGGCGCGTGCTGCACCGGGTCGCGGAGCTGATCCGTGCGAACGCCGAGGAGATCGCGGCCCTGGAGAGCCTCGACGTGGGCAAGCCGATCTCCCTGTGCACCGCGGTCGACGTGACGAACGCGGCCAACGACTACGAGTACTACGCCTGCCTCGCTCAGAGCCAGGACGGTGCCACCCGCGACACCCCGCTCAACGTCTTCGCCTACACCAGACGCGAGCCGCTCGGCGTCATCGCGGCCATCACACCCTTCAACTTCCCGCTGATACTTTCGGGTACCAAGCTGGCTCCGGCCCTCGCGGCCGGCAACACCGTCGTCCACAAGCCGGCCGAGGAGACTCCCCTCAGCTCCCTGTACATGGCCCGCCTGCTGACGGAGGCGGGCGTCCCCGACGGCGTGGTCAACGTCGTCACCGGCACGGGCCCGGTGGCGGGTGAGGCTCTGCTGCGCAACCCCGGCATCGACAAGGTCGCCTTCACCGGCTCCACCGCCGTCGGCCGGCACGTGGCGAGCGTGGCCGGTGACGGGCTCAAGACCGTCGTGACGGAGCTGGGCGGAAACGCCGCGCACATCGTCTTCGACGACGCCGACCTGGAGAAATCGGTCGGCGCGATCATCAAGGCGTTCGTCTTCAACACCGGCCAGTTCTGCATGGCCGGCCCCCGGCTGCTGGTCGAGCGCCCGGTGCACGACACCCTGGTCGGCATCCTCGCCGAGGCCGTCGCGCGGGTGCCGGTGGGCGACCCTCGCGATCCCGGCACCGTGGTCGGGCCGATGGCGGCACACAAGCACCTGAAGAAGGTCGAGGAGTACGTCGAACTGGCGCGCAAGGAGGGCGCCAGGGTGGTCGTCGGCGGCGAGCGGCTCGACCTGGGCGGCGGCTACTACTACAGGCCGACCGTGATCAGCGGCC
The DNA here is from genome assembly GCF_006715785.1 of Streptomyces puniciscabiei. Classification (NCBI taxonomy): domain Bacteria; kingdom Bacillati; phylum Actinomycetota; class Actinomycetes; order Kitasatosporales; family Streptomycetaceae; genus Streptomyces; species Streptomyces puniciscabiei. The sequence goes on along the minus strand of NZ_VFNX01000008.1, from coordinate 67,464 downwards.
TGTCCAACGACTCCCGCGTCGTCCAGGAGGAGATCTTCGGCCCCGTCCTCACCGTCCAGCCCTTCGCCACCGAGGACGAGGCCGTGACCCTCGCCAACTCCACGCCGTACGGCCTCGCCTCGGGCATCCAGACCACCAGCCTCGTCCGCGCCCACCGCGTCGCCGAGCGGCTGCAGGCCGGCATCGTCTGGATCAACGACTGGGCCATGCTCGACCCGGCGGTCCCGTTCGGCGGCGTCAAGGACTCCGGCTTCGGCCGCGAGTACGGCCCCGAGGCCCTCGCCGCCTACAGCAAGGTCAAGTCCGTCGTCGTCTCGCTCGACTGAGCGCCAGTGCGAAGGAGTTCAGCGCATGACCACCACCACGCACGCCGCCGTGGTCGAGTCCCGAGGAGCGCCCTTCACGCTCTGCGACGTCGAACTCGAGCCCCCGGGGCCGGGCGAGGCCCTGGTGCGCATGGCCGCCACCGGCCTGTGCCACACCGACCTCGGCGTGGCGAGCGGCGCTCTGCCCTTCCCGCTGCCAGGCGTCCTCGGCCACGAAGGAGCCGGTGTCATCGAGGCCGTCGGCCCGGACGTGACCGGAGTCGAACCCGGCGACCACGTCGTGCTGTCCTTCACCTCCTGCGGCAGCTGCCGCAACTGCCGTGACGGACATCCCGCGTACTGCGTCACCTGGCTCCCGCTGAACCTCATCGGCGGCCGGCGCGCCGATGGCACCAGCACCATCAGCCGCGACGGCAGCCCGATCGGCGGGCACTTCTTCGGCCAGTCCTCCTTTGCCGAACGCGCGTTGGTGGACCGGCGAAGCCTGGTGAAGGTCGACCCTGATGTGCCGCTCGAGTCCATCGCCCCGCTCGGCTGCGGTGTACAGACCGGCGTGGGCGCCGTGTGGAACGTCCTCAAACCCCGGGCCGGCAGCACGCTCGTCGTCCTTGGCGCCGGAGCCGTGGGCCTGTCCGCGGTGATGGCCGCCGCCCTCACCCCGGCTGCCCGGATCATCGCCGTCGACCGGTTCGCCGAACGCCTCACGCTCGCCGAGGAGTTGGGCGCCACCCACACCGTCAACGCGGCTCAGGCCGACCTCGGCGACACCCTCGCGGCGCTGACCGACGGGCAGGGAGCGGACGGAATCGTCGAGACCACGGGCAACGTCGCCGTGCTGCGCCACGGCGCCGACGCGCTCGCCGCCCGGGGCACCCTGGTCGTCGTCGGCGCCCCGCCCTTCGGTACCGAAGTCGCCCTGGACGTCAACGGGTTGCTGGCAGGCAAGCGGATCGTCGGGCTCACCCTGGGGGACAGCGAAACCCAGACCCTGATCCCCGCCCTTGTCCAACTGGTCAAGGAAGGACGGCTCCCACTGCACCGCCTGATCAGCACGTATCCGTTCACGGACATCGACCAGGCGGTGCGGGACATGAACGCGGGCAAGACGATCAAGCCCGTGCTCACATTCTGAGCGCGCTCTCACTGTGATCCGTACGGCGAGCGATGCGATCACTCGATCGTGTGTTCTCGCTTCTTCCGGGGGGCACCGCCTGGGCCGCCGGCTGCCTCGTCGCCGACAGGCGGAGTCTCCCGGCGCGTAGCATGGCGCGCGTGGAGTTGCGTCAGCTGCGGTATTTCGTCGCCGTCGCCGAGGAGCTGAACTTCGGCCGGGCCGCCGAGCGGCTGCTCATCGCGGGCCCTTCGCTGTCCCAGCAGATCAAGGCGCTCGAGCGGGACCTGGGTGTGCGGCTGTTCGACCGGGACCGCCGCTCGGTCTCCCTCACCCCGGCTGGCGCCGCGCTTCTGCCGCACACCCGCGTCCTGCTGGAACGAGCCGACGACCTCAAGCGCCGGGCCGGCCGGCTGTCGGGTTCGCAGCCGGTACGCATCGGATACGTCAACTGGCTGCCGCCGGATCTGACTTCGCGTACCGCCGCGGTCGCCCGGGTGCTCGTCGACGCATGGGTCGCCCCCTCCCACACCCAGGCCGCCCGGGTTGCCGACGGCAGCCTCGACCTCGCAGTCTGCTGGGTGCGCACCGAGGACCTCACCCGACTCGGACTGCGGGCCGCTCTGCTCGGCGCCGACCGGCTCTACGCCGTCGCGAAGGGCACCGACACGAGCGATGTGCCGGCCCGGGAGATGGACGTCCTCATCGACGACGACGTCACCTCCTGGGCTTCTTGGAACGTGTACGCCGAAGAGCTCACGCAGGCCACCGGGGCCCGCGCGGTGCACATCTCGGACGGTGCCGTCACCGGCCCCGCCTACTTCGACCATGTCCGCCGCTGCACCCGCCCCGTCCTGAACTCACCCAAGGGTCAGACCACTCCGCTGCCACCCGACTTGGTACGTCGCGAGGTCGTAGCGCCGAACGTGTACTGGACCTGGTCCCTGGTGTGGCGCGCGGCCGAGGACCGCCCTGCGGTCACGGCCACTGTGGACGCCCTGTGCGCCGGCGTCGGCGACCTCGGGATCCATGCCCCGGACGCCTGGCTGCCGGCCGACGACCCGTACCTGCTCCCGCACTGACCCGCGTCAGCGCGGTCGGACCGCGGTGAGCACGCCATCGCCGATTTCGTGGACCTGTACGACTTATCGCGTCGTCGACGGCGACCGTGCCGTGCGGCTTCAGCACCCTCCGTAGCTGGGGCCAGTATGCGACGTAGGCGGGTCGCTCCGAGAGCTGGACTGGCCGCCGGGGCGGAGGGCGGTGGCGACGCCGTGCAGCAGCCGGGTGAGGTCCGCTTTGGCGGCCGTTAAGGCGTCCACCGCCTCGGGGTGCGCCTGGCGGATGTCGCGGCGTACCGGCCGGACGGCTCAGGCCAGGCCTGCCTCGGCGGCGTGCGTGGTGAGCTCGTCGGGGGGCCGGGCGCCGGTGTCCACGGGGAACACCGGCGCGTAGCCGAGGCGGGCCAGCGCGAGGGACTGCGGACCGGGGCCGCAGCCGAGGTCGACCGCGAGGTCCTTGCCGCCCTCGGCAGTGCCGGCCGGCAGGCCCGCCTCCCGCAGCAGTGCGGCCTGCGGGGAAGCCGCCGCCCCTTCGGCGCGGGCGCCACTCGCAACCGACTGTCCGGCCAGGACCCAGACGGTGCTGCCCTTCAGGCCGATCCGGTCGGCCGGTTTCCCCATGCGCAGGGCGGACCGGCTGTCCGACCGGGCCAGCGCGCACAGCGCCCGGTACTCCGACAACGGCAGCCCGTACCGCCATGCACCAGCCGTCGTCCTGCGCGGCGTCGGCGGGCAAGGGGGGTGGGAGGGCGGCGGGGCGTTCACGTCGCCCATGTCATCTGCTTGCTCAAGCAAGCAAAGACGCAAGAATGAACCCCTGGGCCGACCGGCGTGTCCGGGCAGGCCCGGATGCCGGCTCGGTCCAGGGTGGTCAGTGCTGTCGTCGTCGGGAGGAATCGTGAAGCGTCGTCTCCTCGCGGTCCTGGCTCTCGCCCTGGCCGGCCTGATGCTGTGCGCCGTATCGGCTGCGGCTCAGGACGGTCGTGGCGACATGGAGAGCAACGACTGGAACCTCCCGCTCACCAACATCGGCCTGTAGGGCCGTCCGCCTCCGGACACAGCCGGGAAGGCGGCGGTGCGCCGTAGCCTCAGGAGGTACCCCTAACCCCCGGGCCGGATGCGTCCGCGCCAGGCTCCGGACTCTCCTCCGCGCTGCTCGATGTACTGCTTGAAGCGCTTCATGTCGCCCTTGACGCGCCGGTCGAGTGTTCCGACCATGTCCGCGGCCCTCTCCGCGACCCCGCTGGGTTCGACATCCATGACGAGTTCCACCCTTGTGTGCGTGTCATCCACACGCTGGAAGCGGACCGAGCCCTTCTGGGACGTGTCACCGCTGGTGGTGCGCCATGTGATGCGCTCGTCCGGGAGCTGGTCGACGATCTCCGTGTCGAACTCCCGCCGGACTCCACCGATCTTGGTGGTCCAGTGGTTGTGCCGATCGTCCAGCTGCCTGACTTCCTCGACGCCTTCCATGAAGTCCGGGAACGTCTCGAACTGCGTCCATTGGTTGTAGGCGGTGTGAAGGGGCACGTCGACTTCCACTGCTTCCTTGACCGTGCTCATCAGTGCCTCCGTTGATCGATCCGGTGCTGAGCCGAGTACCCGGCACGCCACGGGCTACAACCCCCGGGCTTGTGCAGAGCTGAGGGATGCGGCCACCGCTGTGGATGTGGGCCCGGGCAGCGGTTCCTGCCGTCCCCTCGGCAGGGACTCCGCCGGCCACGGTGATGCACACGGAGCGTTGCCGATCGGCCGGCCCGGCTCAGTCCGCGCCCGGGCGTTCCTCGGCCAGGGGCCGGCCCAAAGTCTCCGCCGCGGCTTCGGCGAAGTCGTGGATGAGGGGGGAGCGGCGGGAGGCCGCCCATGCCAGGGCCACCTCGTTGGGGCCGATGTCGTCCACGGGCAGCGGAATGACGTCCGGGCGGGTGTAGAAGCCGGCGGTGGACAGCGGGAGCACGCAGATGCCGGCTCCGGACGCCACCAACTCCAGTTTCTCTTCCACCTGGTGGATCTCCGGGACTTGGGGGCGCCGCTCGCCGCGCAACTCCAGCGCCACATCACGCCACTCGGGAACGGCATCCGCGTCCTGGAGCAGGTGCTCGGAGGCGAGGTCGCCGACGGTCACCGACGCCCTGTCCGCCAGTGGGTGCCCCACCGGCAGCATGACGACCCGCGGCTCCTTGAACAGCGGCCGCACCTGAAGGCCGCGCTGGTCGATGGGCAGTCGTACGACGCCGATGTCCGCCCGGCCGTTCAGCAGTACCTCCACCTGGTCGTCCCAAGTGGTGCGCAGCAGGCGGACGTCGACGCCGGGATGGCGCGTGGTGAAGACCGCCATCGCAGGGGTGACCGTGATGCCGGGCATGAAGCCGACGGTCAGCGTGGGGGTGTCCTGCGCCGCCGCCTTCACCCGCCGGACCAGCGCCTGGGCCGAGGCGAGCAGTGGTACGGCGTCCTCCAGCAACTGCTGTCCGGCCGGAGTGAGCAGCGTGCCGCGCCGGCCACGGTCGAAGACCTCGGCGCCCAACTCGTCCTCCAGGCTTCGGATCTGCCGGGACAGCACGGGTTGTGCGATGTGCAGCCGCTCGGCCGCGCGTCCGAAGTGGAGTTCCTCGGCCACCGCCACGAAATACCGGAGCTTCCGCAGATCAAGATCCACCCGGACTCACCGCTCACCTTCTCCACGCGACGACTCGTCTGGTCACTCGGCCGGCGTGGAAGCGACTGCCTCGATCGCCCCGTGGGAACGACCGAGGCATTTGACAACGAATCTACCGTCCCGGGGGCCGGGGGCTGGCGCAGACGGTTTCCACTCTCCCTCCCGCCGCCCCCCGGTTCACTCGCCGGCGGCGAGCACGGCCAGCGGCTCGGTGTGCCTCGGGGTCCAGCTCAGCTCCGCCTCGGCGCGTGCCGGAGTGAACTGCTGGTCGAGGGCGAAGGCGTCCGCCACCGGGCCCATCTGCGTGCGGGCCTGCTCCAGCGTGATGGAGGCGACCTTGCCCTCCAGGCCGACGGACCGGGCGACGGCCAGCGCGCACTCCTTGGCAGTGGGGTTCACGCCGCCCACGCCGACGTACACCGAACCCGGCTTCGCCCTGAGCGCGGCGACATACAGCTCAGCGAGATCGTCGACGTGCACCAGTGCCCAGCGGTTCGCACCGTCGCCGATGTACGGGATGGCGCCCGCTTCCTTGCCCGGGGTGGTGTAGAAGATGTCGATCAGGCGGTTCTCGCGGCCGTACAGCAGGCCGGGCCGCACCACGACGGGGCGGCCGCCGTGCTGGGCCCGCTGCAGGACGGCGTCCTCGACGGGCTTGCGCCAGGCGACCAGGGCCGGCGGATTCCACGGGGCGGTCTCGTCCACGACCCCGCCGGTGTCGCCGTAGACCCAGGTGCCGCCGGTGTGCACATAGGTACCGGTGCCGATGCCGTCCTGCATGGCGCAGGCGGCCGCGAGGTCCTCGTCGCCGGTCTGGGCCTGCGCCAGGTGGACGACCGCCTCGGCGCGGGCCGCGGCGGCGTTGAGTACGCCGAGGTCTCCCAGTCCGCCGCGCACCGGCGTCGCCCCGAGGGCCCTGACCGTCTCGGCGGCACGGTCGTTGCGGGCCAGTGCCTCGACGGTGTGCCCGTGGCGGACCAGCGCGCTGATCGTGGCCTTGCCGATGTACCCGGATCCACCGGTGAGGAAGATCTTCATGCTTGTGGCTCCTGTCTCCGTGGGCCGGTGAGTTCGCTGACCAGCCTGCGCGCGGAGACGGGCCCGCGTCCAAGACCTCTTCCGGGGCCTGTGATACCCGAAGGGCATCACGGCGGTGTCATCGCCACCGCCGCCCGACTCGACTTCGCCATCGGCCCGGTGCCGGGCTCCGTAGCGCACGGTTACTATGGTTCACCAAAAGTGACGAGTCCGGCCGGGGGAACGGTGGAGCAGCAGGTGCAGGCGAAGACCGGCCCGGGCCGGTCCCTACGGATCGCCGTGGTGCTGCTGGTGGCAGCGTCCGGAGCCCTGGAATCCGTCTCCTTCCTCGGTCTGGACCGGGTCTTCGCAGGAGTCGTGACCAGCAACTTCGCCCTGCTCGGCATGGCCGTCGGCCGCGGTGAGGCCGTCGGCGTGAAGGCGGCTGTGCTGGCACTGGCCGGCTTCGGCGTGGGCGCCCTGGTCGTCGCCTGGGGCACCCGCGGCCGTGTCACGGCGGACACCCACTGGCCCCGGCACATCATGACCGTTCTCGGCGCCGAGGCGGTCCTCCTGGCCGTCGGCGCGCTGGCCTGGGGACTCGCCGGCGGCATGCCCGGCGCGGCGACCCGCGATGTCCTGCAGTTCGGAGCAGCGCTCGCCATGGGGTCGCAGTCCGCCGCCATGGTGGCCGCCGGGGAGGCCGCCGCGCCCACCACGTATCTGACCGGCACACTGGCCACCTACATCGTCAAGGGAATCGGCGCCGGCCGCCCGGGCGTCTGGGTGCCGCTGCGGTTCATCGGCCTCATCGCGGGCGCCGCCCTCTCCGCCGCGCTGCTGAAGGAAGCGCGGGCCTGGGCCGCTCTCCCGCCCGTCATCCTGATGCTGTGCGCGATCGCCGCCGCCTGCACACCGCTCGCGGCACGGCGTCGCGGCTCCTCCGGCCCCTCCTGACCGACCGCGGGCGGAGCCGGTGGCTGTCCGGCGGAACCCGATCCACCGCCGCCGGGCCGCCTTCCCCGACCAGGTACGTGGTCTGGGGCGTGGTTCGGTCGGTCGTTTCGCGCTCCACTCCGACGGCCGGATCACGATGGGGCAGAGCCCCGGCGAGACCTTCCCGACCGCGGTACACGTCGCCGCGGCAGTGGGAGCTTGGGGAGCGGTGGTCGATTGGCAGCCGCCAGTGGGCGGCTCAGCCAGGCGCTGTCGTGTGGACGCCGGGATGATCCAGACGACAGGGCCTAGTCTAGGCGCCGGGCCTACATTCCCGATGCTTCGTCGAGCCGTTCGGCGACGAGCATCGCGGCATCATCTGCCAGGTAGCCGTGGGTGTGGCGGATCAATTCCTGATGGAGCCGTTCCAGGAACTCCGACGGGGTACAGGGATGCACCGATTCTGCGGTCTCGTGCAGGGGAAAGAAGTCGCCGTCGGGGCTGCGGGCTTCGATCACGCCGTCGGTGTGCAGCAGGAGACGGTCACCGGGCGCGAATGGGTAGCTCTCCGCTCCGGCAGGCGGAACGGTCATGAAATCTTCCAGGCCCAGGGGCGGCAGTGAGCAGGCGGGGATGAGGGCCTCCACCTTGCCCCGGCGGAGCACCAGCGGGGGCGGATGGCCGCGATTGACCACCTCGACCACGTAGGCGTCCGACACCTGAGCGACGAGCGCGGTGACGAAATCCTCGGTCGGATGGTCCTGCCCGGCCTGATCAACCGCGCTGAGCGCGGCCCGCTCGCGTTCCAGCGCTGCCGCGCAGTGATTGACCACCTCCGCCACATCCTCGTCGTAGTGCGCAGCCTCTCGGAACGCACCCAGCACGGCTGCGGCCAGGCGCACGGCGGGCAGCCCCTTGCCGCGGACGTCTCCCACGATCATCCGGACCCCGTACCGGGTGTGCACCGCCTCGTACAGATCGCCGCCGATCTGCGCGCCCGTCTCTGCGGCGAGGTACTTGCTGGCCATCTGCACGGGTCCGAGCCGGGGTGGAACGGGCCGCAGCAGAACCCGTTGTGCCGCCTCGGCGACCCGGCGAACCTGGTTCAGCTCGCTCTGCCGGCGCGTGCGCATCGCGTTACTCATGGTGACGCTCGCTGCCGACACCAGGAGGAGGGAGATCAGGTTGCTGTAGACCTGGCCTCCCCAGCTGTGGTGGAGAGTGGCCGTGATGACGGTGACGGTGAGGGCTCCGGCCGCTGCTGAAAGGGTCCCTCTGGGCCCCATCGTCAGCGAAGCCAATGCCGGCATGGCGGCGAGGAGAGGACCGGTGATCAACGCGTGTGCAGGGGAGAGCTCGATCCCCAGCGCGAGCAGTACGACCACGAATGGCACACACTGCGCGAGTCTGAAGAGGACCCGGCTATGACCGCCCGCCGCTGAGGGGCCAGATGGGCGGATGTGCGACGGCATGACTACAGCCTGCCTCCCTGATGTCCGGTGTTCCACCCGGCGCCCTGGCCCTCGATGCGGTACACCCCAACGTGTGTACGGGGACCGTCTCCCGCTTCAGGGCGGGGAAGGGGCGACCGGCAGGCGCGGTCCCAGCCGGACTTCGGCAGGCGACGGGCGCGGCGGCGGGTCCGCCACGAGCCGGCGGTGACCGCCGTGGAGATCCCCGCTCCTACCAGTGCGCGGGGCGCCTGAGCGTGGGAGGCAGCGCGGTCGCCGCGTCTCCCTTGGCCGCGTTCACCTGTGCCTGGGTGAGGAACAGCGCGCCGGTGAGGTCGGCCCCGCCGAGGTCGGCGTCGCGCAGGTCCGCCCCGATCAGATCGGCATCGCGCAGATCGGCCCCGCTGAGATCGGCGGCTACGAGCAGGGAGCCGCGCAGGCTCGCGCCCCGGAGGTCGGCGCCGGCCAGCTTCGCGCCCATCAGGTCGGCCCCGCGGTGACTCTTCTTGCGGCCCGGCACGCCGGCCCGGGCCAGCTCGCTGGCCCGCAGCAGCAGCGTGTTGACCTCGGCGCGCACCGCGTTCACATCCAGCCCGGTGATCGACTCGGCGCTGCCGCGGGTCAGGCCGTCGATGCGGGCCATGGCCCGCCGCAGCTCCTGGTGGACGGGGCGGGCCGGTGCGAGGTCGAGGGCCTCGGCGACGTACCACAGCAACTCGTGCAGCTGCCGCATGACCGGGAAGACCTCGAACATGGAGCGCGCCGTCTTCGGTGCCTGACGCCAGTCGGTGCCGCCGAAGGTGACCTGGGACACCTTCTGTCCGGCGCCGAAGCAGTCGAAGACGGTGCAGCCGGGATAGCCCTTGTCACGCAGTTGCGCGTGGATGCCACAGCGGAAGTCCGACTGGAGGTTCGAACAGGGCTGTCCGGCCGGCTTGTTGACGGCGAAGTCGGCGGAGCGGGCGAACGGCAGGGCCACACAGCACAGGCCGAAGCAGTCGGCACAATCGGCCTGCAGATCCTTGCGCTCCTGGGAGGCCATGGCATCCCGGGACGTTCCGGGATCGTGCGATGCCGCGCGGTCGTGCCCTCCTTGCCCCGGCCGGTTCTTCCGGGCCGTCCGGGCCTCACGGCTCTTCCCGGTCTGCTGCGCCTTGCGGTCCATGCCGACGGTGGCGCGCTCGCGACCTTGGCCCGTGGGGGCGGTGTGCTCGCGGCCCCGGCCCGTGGCACGCTCCCCGTCCTGCCCTGCGGATGGACTCTTGCGCTCGCCCGCCGGGGACGGACGCCCCTGCCCACCGTCGGCAAGGGACTCCTTGCGTCCTGCCGTGGAGGAGGGCTGCTTCCGGCCCTCGCCCGCAGCGGGGCGCTTCCGCTCTCCGGAGGAAGAGGGGGTTCCGTGCTGTGGCGACACCGTGCCTGCTCCTGTGGGGCGATGACCACCGCGTACCGCGGCGCTGCGAGAACGCCGTCCATTCTCGCAGACGGCACATGACACCCCGAGCGACGGCCGGGGTGGCGGTCGCCCGGCTCCGGTGGGCCCGGCGCACGGTGCGATTCCGGCCGGGGCGCCGTGATCCTGCGGTTCTCAGCCGACGTGCACCGGCGGCTGCCGAACCTTTCCCGGCGCTGTGTGCTCCACCTGGCGGCAACCGTTGAACGCGGTCGGCACTCCACCGTTTTCTACACTCACCGGATGGACAACTACACGTGCACTCACTGCGGCACCGTCGGTCTGGTGGAGGGTTTCATCGAGGATGCCGGCGAGCACTCGCGTGGCTACGCGCGCTGGATCGAAGGGGCTTTGGAGCGGGGGATTTTCGGGGGTGCCAAGCGGATGGGCCGGCCCCGGCGGCAGATAGAGGCGTTCCGCTGCCCCAAGTGCGGGCACTTGGAGCTGTTCGCCACCGGGGAGGTGTAGTCGGCCGGTGCCGTCCGCGCTGTTGTCAACGGGCCGGCACCTGAACACCGCGGCAACGCTTCCTCGTGACGGCGGCTCGGGACCGCCCTGATCACCGTGCGGCGGGGCGCTGCGCCCGATACAGGGACAATCCTCCGACAGGTGAATACAAGGAGCGGCAGGGGCACCGGGAGCCAACGACTGTTTGACGGGTCTTCACTGCCAGGCACCTGAAGGCCGCGATGGCGCACCTCTACTCTCCTACCGCCTGATCAGAAAGGACCTGATCAGTGGAGAACCTCCCCGCTCACCGCTCACACAGGAGGCCCACCGTGTCCTTGCTGTCCCGCATCAAGCGCTCCCGTCGGACGCTCTCCCTCGTCACCGCCCTCCCCGCCGCCCTGGCCGGGATGTGGGTCGCCGCCCCGGCCGCGCAGGCCGCAGGTCTTCCCACACCCGACCACGTGATCGTGGTGGTGTTCGAGAACCACTCCTACGAGCAGGTCATCGGCAGCACCAGCGCCCCGTACCTGAACAACACGCTGAAGGCCGGTGGCGGCAACCTCACCAACTCGTTCGCCATCACCCACCCCAGCCAGCCGAACTACCTCGACCTGTTCTCCGGCAACAACCAGGGCATCACCAACGACAACTGCTACACCCCGCAGTTCAGCAGCGCCGCGAACCTCGGCTCCGAGCTCATCGCCGCGGGCAAGACCTGGGGCAGTTACAACGAGGGCCTGCCCTCCGAGGGCTCCACGGTGTGCACCAACTCCGCCACCAAGTACGCCCGGAAGCACAACCCGTGGTTCGGCTTCAGCAACGTCCCGCTGAACACGGCGCACACCTTCACCCAGTTCCCGACGGACTACACCACCCTGCCCAAGGTCTCGTTCGTCGTCCCGAACCTGTGCAACGACATGCACGACTGCTCCATCACGACGGGCGACAACTGGCTGAAGAACAACCTCGGCGCCTACGCAACCTGGGCCAAGACACACAACAGCATCCTGGCCGTCACCTTCGACGAGGACGACAGCTCGCACAGCAACCACATCGCCACCGTCTTCTACGGCGCGCACGTCGCGCCGGGCAGCTCCACCTCGACGCACTACAACCACTACGACACGCTCCGCACCCTCGAGGACCTGGCCGGGCTGACCACGCACGCCGGGGCCGCGGCCAACGCCTCCGACATCACCGGTATCTGGAACTGACCCTGCGGAGCGCCGGCGGCGACTGCGCCACCGGCGGCACGACGTTCCGCCGGCCGGCTTCCGAGGCGCTCAGCGCCTACGGAGTCAGCGTCTACCAGCCACCACCGCGCCGGCATCCGCCGGACGGCGCGACCACGACCGTCGAGCCGCCTGCCGGCAGCTGAACGCCCGCAGGCGGCTCGCCGGTGACAGGGCAGCTGTGCGCCGACGCGTCGGCAACGACGCTGCGGCCGGACGAGTACCAGCGCACCAGCGCGTCCGGGAACGCGCATACGTCCTCGTGGGTGCCCGCATCCATGAAGCGGCGATCAGTGGCCACCCCGGCGGAGCGATGCCGCGCCGCCGGACGGACGGGCGGCCGTATCAAGGTGCGACCACGGTCAGTCCTCGCGGCGCGCTCACGTGCACCGTTCCGTCGGTCGTGACCGTGACGTCCAGCCGGTCCCCACCGGCCTGGAGGCCGGTCACGGTGAGCGGTGCGTAGGCCCGGGCGAATCCGGGGGCCACGGTGACCGTGCCGGCGGGGACGTCCGCGTGGAGGCCGAGGGCGGCCTGGAGCACCAGGACCGAGGAGGCGGCCGCCCATGCCTGGGGGCGGCAGGACGCCGGGTAGGGGGCCGGACCGGGGCCGGCCTCGCAGCCGTGGCCGGCGAAGAGTTCGGGGAGGCGGGCGTCGAAGGCGGCCGACGCGGTCAGCAGACCGCTCGCCAAGGACGCCGCAGCGTCCGGGAAACCGGCCCTGACCAGGCCGTGTACGGCAATGGCCGTGTCGTGCGGCCAGATGGAACCGGTGTGGTAGCCATAGGGATTGAAGCCCACCGAGTCGCTGCTCAGCGTGCGCAGACCGTGCCCGGCGTCGAGGTCGCGGTCGGTGAGGCGGGCGGCCAGCAGTGCGCTTTCCCCCTCGTTGAGCAGTCCCGTGCCCAGCAGGTGACCGAAGCCCGAGGTCACCGCGTCCGCCGGGCGGCCGTCGCGATCCAGGGCGACGGCGGGGTAGGGGCCGTACGCGTCCTCCACCCAGAAGCGCCTGCGGAACCGCTCGGCGAGCCGCTCGGCCCACTCCTCCCACTCCTCGGCCCCGGCCCGGCCGAACGCCCGCAGCAGGGACGCCCCGCCGTGTGCCGCCTCACAGGCGTACGCCTGGACCTCGCACAGCGCGATCGGCGCGGCGGCGAGGCGGCCGTCGCGGAAGCGGATGGAGTCGTTGGAGTCCTTCCAGCCCTGGTTGGACAGGCCTTGACCGGTGTGGTCGACATACCTGAGGAAGCCGTCGCCGCTCGCCTCCGCCTGATCGCGCACCCAGGCCAGTGCCGACTCGGCGTGCGGCAGCAGCGGTTCGACCTCCTCCGGGGGCAGGCCCCAGCGCCAGGCGTCGTGGAGGAGGGTGATCCACAGGGGGGTGGCGTCGACCGTGCCGTAGTACACGGGAGGCAGGAAGAGCCCGCCGCCGTGGCGCAGTGAGTCCCGGCGTACCTCGTGCAGGATCTTGCCCGGCTGTTCCTCGGTGGCGGGGTCGGTCGCGGTGCCCTGCCGGCGGGCGAGCGTGCGCAGGGTGCCGGCGGCGAGGCGGGTGCCGATCGGCAGCAGCATCCGGGCGGCCCAGAGCGAGTCGCGGCCGAACAGGGTCAGGTACCAGGGGGCTCCGGCGGCCAGGAACTGGTCCGGACGGTCCGGGGCAGGGGAGCGGGGGTCCGTCAGGCGCAGCCGGTCCAGGTCGGTCAGTGACTGCTCCAGCCAGCGGTCGAGCCTGCGGTCCGCACTGCGTGTCCGGGGGGTCCGCCAGGGGAGTTGCCCGTGGGGAGGGGCCGGGAACCGGTCGCCGTCGCTGTAGGCCGCGGTGCAGGTCAGCGTAACGCTCCACGAGGCACCTGGCTGGAGGGCGATGTCGTACGCCAAATGACCCGGCGTCAGCCCGAGGGCGGTCGGGGCGGGTTCGCTGACCAGGGTCACGGCGAAGTCGCCGCCGGTCCAGGACAAGCCGGTGGCCCCGGTGTCCAGGGCCTGCGGCGGCAGCGGCGGCACAACCTGCCCGGACTTCACCTGCTCCATCGCGGCGAGGTCCGTCCCGGCGTGCACCGTCATGCGGAGGCGTACGTGCTCGGTACCCGAGTTGGTGATCTCGAAGGTCTCCTCCAGCCGGCCGGCGGACAGGCGGCGGCGCCGGTGCAGGGCGACGGCCGGGTCCGGCGTGGTCTCGCCGAGGCCGCGCAGGATCGCCCGGAAGTCCGCGCGATCCGCTCCCCGCAGTCCGCCCTGGACCGGCGCCAGAGGGATGCCCTCGGCCGAGACGGTCAACCGGGCAAGCGCTCTGCGGTCGCCGTGGTAGAAGCCGTCCGCACCCTCGCTGAGCTGCCCGTCCGCGCGCGAGACCGCGAGGCTCGGCGCGTGCAGCGTGACCACCGACTCGTGCAGGAACGGCTGCAGGCCCGGGACGGCGGACGCGGGTGGCCCGGCCGGGCCGTCGGTGTCCTGGAGCTTGCCATGGGTGTCCAAGGAAGTGGAACCTCCCAGCGTTGGATCGTCCCAAAGACACTAAGTCAGTTGCCAGAGCCGTGGCAGTCAAGGCGGCCCGGTGACCCTCGCGATGGCCGCCCGGCGAGACGGGGTACCGCCCCAGCCGCGCCGCGCAGACGCTGCGCACCCGCTCCAGCAGACTGATCGGCTACGGCATTCAGCCGGCGCCGACCGGACAACCCGCCCTGGACCGCGTTCTGCACGCCCTGCCGCAGGCCGCGGACGAGGCCGGTTACCGGATCCTGCTCTGGGCCTGCCCGCCCGGCGGCCCCGGCCTCGACGGATACGAGGAGTTGCTCGCCCAGCACGAGGTCGGCGGTTGTGTGCTCAGCGGTACCGACCATGGCGATCGAGGGTGCCCTTCGTCGGCTTCGGCCGGATGTGGTCGGGCCGGCAGATCGGTGACAGGGTCGATGTCGACGGCGCCTCGGGCACGGACGCCGCGGTCGAACACCTCGTCGCCCAGGGGCGCCCTGCCCGGACGGGACGTCGCCGTACGGCTGCTGCTGGAGCCGGCGCTCGTCGTACGCGACGGCAGCGCGGCGGCCCCCATGTTCAGCAACCGGCGTCGGCGATGACGAAGTAGCCCGAGGAGGTCTCCTTGAGCGTGTGGGTGATGGCGACGTTGTACAGCCCCATGTTCTGGTTGGAGCCGTTGGCGTAGGTGTAACCACCGCTCTGGTGCGCGCGGCCGGCCGCCACCTGGTTGTAGTTGTTGTCGGTGTAGCACTGCGGAGCCGCGCCGGTCGTGGTCGCCGTGACGGCCGAGGAGGACGCACCGACGGCACCGGTGGAGTCGACCGCGGCGACGGTGTACCGGTAGGAGGTGCCGGCGGACAGGCCGACGTCGGTGTACGACGTACCCGTCGCCGCACCGACCTTCGTGCCGTCGCGGTAGACGTTGTACGAGGCGGCGCCGCTGACGGCGTTCCAGGACAGCGACGCACTGGTGTCGGTGGTTCCGGTGACCGTCACCCCGGACGGCGCCGGCAGGGAACTGCTGCCGGCGCCGCTGCCGGAACCGTCCAGCCCCCAGAACTTCGCGGTGTAGTAGCTGGAGCAGATGTAGTTGAGGTAGTAGGTGCCGGTGCTGCCGCACTGGTCGGCGCCCGAACCGGGGTTGACCGCGAGGCCATGGGCCATGCCGGAGACCGAGAAGAGGGCGACGGCGGGCTGGCCCGCGGAGTCGTTGTAGACGCTCTCGGTGGTGCCGCCGGTGAGGTTCCGGGTGCTCGAGGCCGTCTGTCCGATGCCCCAGACATCGGTCCACTGGTCGCGCAGTTCTGTGCCGTTGACCGGCGCCACGGTGGTGTCCGAGGTTCCCTGCCAGATCGCCACGCGTGGCCACGGCCCGGTGTAGCCCGGGTAGGAGCCGCGTGCCTTGTCGCCCCACTGCCTCGGGGTGAGGTTCTGGTTGCTGTACTGACACCCGGAGGCGGCGCTCTGTGTGGTGGCGCACTGTGCGGGAAGCCCGGAGTCGACTGCGCCGCCGGCGAACACGTCCGGGTAGTCGGCGAGCAGGTCGGCGGTCATACCGCCGCCGGCGGACAGGCCGGTGACGTAGATCCGGGTGCGGTCCGAGCTGTACTGCGCCACGGCCGTGTCGACCATCTGCACGACCGAGGCTGCTTCGCCCTTGCCGCGGGTGTCCTTGGCCGAGTCGAACCAACTGAAGCAGGACAGGCTGTTGTTGGCCGTGCCGGTCTGCGGATAGACCACGGCGAAGCCCCACTGGTCGGCGAACTTCTGCCAGCCGGAGTGCGAGTGGTAGTCGCTCGCCGACTGGGTGCAGCCGTGCAGGGCGACGACCAGCGGAGCGCCGGCGGGGAGGTTCGCCGGCGCGTACTCGTACATCGCCAGATTGCCGGGGTTGGAACCGAAGTTCGTGACCTGCTGGAGGGTGCCGGCGGCAGCTGCGGCCGGGGTGAGGGGAGTGACCAGGCCCAGGCCCGCGGCGAGGGCCCCGAGCCCGGCGGCAAGAGCGGCGCGCCTGAAGAGTGTGCGCACAGGGGTGGAACGCATGGGGCGGCTCCTATGGGTGGGGGAGAGGAGTGGGGAAGGGGGGAGCACGGACGCTGCCCGGTGCCCTGGCCGGGCGCTTCGCAGAGCAGGGCCGGCCGGCCCGTCCCGGCCCGTCCCGTGCCGGCCGGTGCGATGCGCCGGTGCCAGGGCACGCCGTCGTACCGGCTCACTCGAAGCGGACCGTACGACCGGTTGCCGACCCACGACATGTGAAGGGCGGCCAGGAAAGCCGTAGCCGACGTGGCTCGCGCACACATGGTGTCGGCGATCCCGTCGTGGCATGAGCAGGGCCCGGACGCCATGGGTGAGGGGGCGTATCGGACATTCGCGGAAGCCCCCGCCCGCCGCACCGGCCGGCGATCGTCGGGACATAGTGCTGGCACCCACCTGATGCTGCGTAAATATGTCGTCGGCCCACGTGTCTCACCTTCGGGTTCCTCCCTACCGTGTTCCGCCATGGAAAGCACCAGGAACTCCGCCGAGAGTCCTCCCCAGTTCCCCGGACCGAGCGCTGCCGCGGTGTCCGCGGCGGGCTCGACCCGATTCCTCGCGGGCCGCAAAGCCCTGGTCACCGGCGCGGCCAGTGGAATCGGCCGGGCCTGTGCCGAGCACTTCGCCGCGGCCGGGGCCGAGGTCTACGTGGTGGACCGGGCCGCGGAGGCCGCCAAGGAGGTGGCGGAGGCGATCGGCGGCATCGCCGTCGTGGCCGACCTCTCCGAGTCCGAGGCCGTGGACATGCTGCCGGACGACGCCGACATCGTGGTCAACAACGCGGGTCTGCAGCACGTCGCTCCCCTGCACGAGTTCCCCCCGGAGCGCTTCACGCTGATCCAACGGGTCATGGTGGAGGCCCCGTTCCGCATCCTGCGCCGCACCCTGCCGCACATGTACGCGCGGGAGTGGGGCCGGGTGGTCAACGTCTCCTCCGTGCACGGCCTGCGGGCCAGCCCCTACAAATCGGCGTACGTCGCCGCGAAGCACGCCCTGGAGGGACTGAGCAAGGTGGTCGCCCTGGAGGGAGCCGCGCACGGTGTGACCAGCAACTGCGTCAACCCCGGCTACGTCCGCACCCCGCTCGTCGAGGAACAGATCGCCAACCAGGCCGCCGCCCACGGCATACCGGCGGCAGACGTGACGGACCAGGTGTTCCTGGAGCGCACCGCGATCAAGCGCCTGATCGAGCCGGCGGAGGTCGCCGCGGCGGCCCTGTGGCTCTGCACCGAGCGCAGCGGCTATATCACAGGCAGCTCGATCCCCCTCGACGGCGGCTGGACGGCCCACTGACGGCCTTTCCCGGTCTGCCCCTGTCCCCGTCTGTCCCCATCCACTCGCCCCCGGACCCGCTCGACCGTCACCCGACACCGGCCGAGCCCGGCGGATCCGCTCCCTTCTCACTCCGAAACGGTGACAACCATGCCCAGCGCTCACACCGCCGTGAACGACCCAGGCACCTCCGGAAGACCAGGCGGTCTCGGCAAGATCGTCGCGGCCAGCCTGATCGGCACCACCATCGAGTGGTACGACTACTTCCTCTACGGCTCCGCCGCCGCGCTGGTCTTCGGCCACGTGTTCTTCCCGGAGTCGGACCCGCTGACCGGCACCCTGCTCTCCTTCCTCACCTACGCCATCGGCTTCGCCGCCCGCCCGGTCGGCGCCGTCGTCTTCGGTCACTTCGGCGACCGCCTGGGCCGTAAGAAGCTCCTGGTCATCAGCCTGCTGATGATGGGCGTCTCCACCGCCCTGATCGGGTGCGTCCCCGGCTACGACACCATCGGCGTCGCCGCTCCGCTGCTGCTCACCACCCTGCGTCTGATCCAGGGCTTCGCTCTCGGCGGAGAGTGGGGCGGCGCCGTGCTGCTCGTGTCCGAACACGGCGACCCCCGAAAGCGCGGGTTCTGGGCCTCCTGGCCGCAGGGCGGCGCCCCGGCCGGCAACCTGCTCGCCGTCGGCGTCCTCTCCCTGATGACCAGCCTGCTGAGCGACGACGCGTTCAACTCCTGGGGCTGGCGCGTGCCCTTCCTGCTCTCGGCCGTACTGGTCATGATCGGCCTGTGGATCCGGCTGTCGGTCGACGAGTCCCCGCTGTTCAAGGAAGCACTCGCCAAGGCCGAGCGGCGCAAGGCCGAACAGAAGGCCGAGCAGCTGCCGTTCGTCGCCGTCCTGCGCAACCACTGGCGCGACGTCCTGGTCGCGATGGGCGCCCGGATGGCCGAGAACATCTCGTACTACGTGATCACCGCCTTCGTCCTCACCTACTGCGTGGACCATCTGAAGATCGGCAAGCAGACGTCGCTGAATGCCGTGCTGATCGGCTCGGCCGTGCAGTTCTGCCTGATCCCGCTGTTCGGTGCGCTCTCCGACCGGATCGGCCGCAAGCCGGTGTACCTGGTGGGTGCGGTCGGCGTGGGCCTGTGGTCCTGGGCCTTCTTCGGCCTGCTCGACACCAGGTCCTTCCCCGCGCTCGTGCTCGCCGTCACCGTCGGCCTGGTCTTCCACAGCGCCATGTACGCCCCGCAGGCCGCCTTCTTCTCCGAGCTGTTCGCCACCCGGATGCGCTACACCGGTGCCTCCATCGGTGCCCAGCTCTCCTCGGTGGCCGCAGGCGCCCCCGCCCCGCTGATCGCCACCGCGCTGCTGAGCTCCTACGGCACTTCCACCCCGATCTCGGTGTACGTCGGTCTGGCCGCCCTGATCACCGTGATCGCCGTCATCGCGGCCCGGGAGACCCGCGGCACCGATCTGGCCGCCATCGACCCGGACGACACCGCCGCACGGCCCACCGCGGACCAGCAGACGGCCGCCTCCACCTGACGCCCGTCGCCGAGTCCCCGACCGGGGGCCGGGTCTCTCCGGTCGGGAGACCCGGCCCCCGCTGTCACCGCTGACCGGTCCCACCGCCTCACCGACTCCCGAACGATGGCCCGCCCATGCCCCAAGAACCCACCCACGTCGCCCCGCACCTGCGCAGGCTGCTCGACCTCCTCGCCGAGGGCGCTCCCGCCGAGGACCTCGGAGCAGTCGCCGCCGAGGCGCGGCGCAGCAGCATCCCGGCGGCGGAACTCGCTCAAGTCGAGCAGGCCACCGAAGCAGCGCTGCGCGTCCAGAGCGTGCTCAGGCAGCACCGGCGCCGCGAGGCGGAGCTGACCGCCCTCTTCGACACCGCCGGCGACCTCGCGGCGCTGCGTGACCTCGACGCCGTACTGCGCTCCATCGTGCGCCGCGCCCGCATGCTCCTCGGCACCGACACGGCCTACCTCACGCTGCCGGACGAGGAGGCGGGGGACACCTATATGCGGGTCACCGACGGATCGGTGTCGGAGCTGTTCCAGAACCTGCGCCTGCAACTCGGTGAAGGCCTCGGCGGCCTCGTCGCGCAGACCGCCCGCCCTTACGCGTCCCCGGACTACCGCACCGACGGCCGGTTCCTGCACACCGGCAGCATCGACGCCGGGGTCCTGGACGAGGGCCTCGTCGCGATCCTCGGCGTACCGCTGCTGCTGGGTTCCGGCAGCGGCGGGCAGGTCATCGGCGCGCTCTTCGCAGCGGATCGCACGCCACGCACCTTCTCTCCCGACGAGGTCGCGCTGCTGTGCTCGCTGGCCGCCCACGCCGCCATCGCCATCGACACCGCCAAGGCCATGGCCGACGCACGGGCGGCGCTCGCCGAGCTCGCCGAGGCCAACGCCGTCATCCGGGAGAACTCCGCCGCCATGCAGCGCGCCGAGGAGGCCCACGACCGGCTCACCGATCTGGTGCTGCGCGGCGGTGACATCTCGGACGTGGCCGCCGCCGTGGCGGGCCTGCTGCAGGGTGCCGTCGTCGTGCACGACGGCGCCGGGTGGCCGCTCACCAAGGCCGCCGGGGACGACGGCGTGTTCACCTGGGGCCCACCGGACGCCGTGAGTGCCGCGGACGCCGCGGCCCTGGTCGCCGCCGCCGAGAGCTCACGCGCCGCCGCCCACGCGGTGTTCCGCGACGGCCGCTGGGTCTGCGCCGTGCTGGCCGGGCAGGAACTGCTCGGCTGCCTGGTCCTGCACGGACGCCCGGAGCTGGACGGGCCCGACCGGCGCCTGTTCGAGCGCAGCGGCGTCGTCACCGCTCTGCTGCTGTTGCTGCGACGCTCGGTCGCCGAGACCGAGAACCGGGTGCGTGGCGACCTCATCACCGACTTGCTCACCGCGCCCGACCGCGACCCGTCCGGTTTGGTGGACCGTGGCCGCCGTCTGGGCATCGACCTGAACCGGCCCCACCTGGTGCTCGCCGCCGCGGCCGGAGACGCGGCCGGGGAGCGGCTCGCCGCTGCGGCGGTGCAGTACCTGTTCGGATGCGGCAGCGGCAGCGCGGAACACGAGGGCGCCGTCGTGCTGTTGCTGCCGGACGACGGCACCGGGCCGGGCGAGGCGGCCCGGGTCGCCGCCGGGCAGCTCACCCAACTGGCCGGCGCGCCGGTCACGGTGGCCGGCGCCGGACCCGCCACAGGCCCACGGGCGATCGCCGACGCCCACGCCGAGAGCGCGCGCTGTCTGAAGGCCCTGCACGTGCTCGGCCGCGACGGCACCGGAGCGTGCGCCGCGGAGCTCGGCTTCCTCGGGGTGCTGCTGGGCAAGGACCACGACGTGCGCGGTTTCGTCGCCACCACCCTGGGACCGTTGCTCGAGTACGACGCCCAGCGCGGCACCCGACTGGTGCGCACCCTGCACGCCTACTTCGGCTGCGGCGGGAGCCTGACCCGGGCCAAGGAGGAGCTGCACGTGCATGTGAACACCGTCGTGCAGCGGCTGGAGCGCATCCAGGCGCTGCTCGGCCCTGACTGGAACGCCCCCGAGCGGGCCCTGGAACTCCAACTCGCCCTGCGCCTGCACCTGTTGTCGGAAGCCTGACACCGTCCGGGGCGGCCGGTCTCACAACTCCTCCATCCCGCCTGCTCCGCAGACCCCCTGGAGACATGGTGGCGAGCACCGTGCCTGCCGGCCCATTCGTAGCGACGTCACACATGGTCGGTGACGTCCGGTGCCGTAAGGGTGAGGAATGCCTGGTCTCCGTCGCGCCACGGCGGGCGGGCCGGGCCGAAGAACGGAACGAATCCCGGTGGGGAAGGAAACGGCATGGACAAAGTGATGGCCGCGGTCGGGCGGGCAGTGGCGGACATCCCCGACGGTGCGACCCTCGCGGTGGGCGGCTTCGGCCTGTGCGGAATCCCGTCGACGCTGATCGCCGCGCTGGCCGAGGCCGGCCCATCCGGTCTGCGGGTCGTGTCCAACAACTGCGGTGTGGACGACTGGGGACTGGGCCTGCTGCTGCGGACCGGCCGGATCGCCCGGATGACGTCTTCCTACGTGGGGGAGAACAAGGAGTTCGCCCGCCAGTACCTCTGCGGCGAACTGGAGGTGGAGCTGACGCCGCAGGGCACGCTCGCCGAGCGGCTGCGGGCCGGCGGCACCGGCATCCCCGCCTTCTACACCCCGGCAGGGGTGGGCACCCAGGTGGAGGAGGGCGGCCTGCCCTGGCGCCACACCCCTGACGGCGGCGTCGCGGTGACCTCCCCGCCCAAGGAGACACGGGAGTTCGGCGGCCGCCGCTACCTGCTGGAGGAAGCCATCACGGCCGACTTCGGGCTGGTGCGTGCGGCCGTCGCGGACCGGCACGGCAACTGCGTGTTTCACGCCGCGGCGCGCAACTTCAACCCGCTGTGCGCGATGGCGGGCCGCGTGACCGTGGTGGAGGCCGAACGCATCGTCGAACCCGGGGAGTTGCCGCCGGACCACATCCACCTGCCGGGCGTGTACGTGGACCGGGTGGTCGCCGTCGATCACTCGCTGGACAAGCGCATCGAGCGCCGCACCGTGCGGCCGGCGCGCACCGGCGCCGCAGCGACCACATCGCGCACCGACTCCGAGGAGAAGTGACCATGCCGCTCGACCGGAACCAACTCGCCGCCCGCGCCGCCCGCGAACTGCGCGACGGCCAGTACGTCAATCTGGGCATCGGCCTGCCCACCCTGATCCCCAACCACCTGCCGGACGGGGTGCATGTGGTGCTGCACTCGGAGAACGGCATCCTGGGCGTCGGCCCCTACCCGTACGAGGGCGAGGAGCACCCCGACCTGATCAACGCGGGGAAGGAGACGGTGACCACCATCCCGGGCACCGCCTACTT
This sequence comes from Streptomyces puniciscabiei, assembly GCF_006715785.1. Classification (NCBI taxonomy): domain Bacteria; kingdom Bacillati; phylum Actinomycetota; class Actinomycetes; order Kitasatosporales; family Streptomycetaceae; genus Streptomyces; species Streptomyces puniciscabiei. The sequence goes on along the minus strand of NZ_VFNX01000008.1, from coordinate 45,094 downwards.
CGATTCGGCCTTCTCCTTCGGGATGATCCGGGCCGGCCGGATCGACGTCTCCGTGCTGGGTGCCATGCAGGTCTCGGCCCGTGGCGATCTGGCCAACTGGATGATCCCCGGCAAGATGGTCAAGGGCATGGGCGGTGCGATGGATCTGGTCCACGGCGCCCGTCGGCTGCTGGTCGTCATGGAGCACGTCGCCAAGGACGGCTCCCCCAAGATCGTCGACGAGCTCACCCTGCCCGCCACGGGCCGCCGCGTGGTCGACCGGATCATCACCGACCTGGCCGTCATCGACGTCACCGCCGCGGGACTGAGACTGGTCGAGACCGCGCCCGGCATCACAGCGGAGGAGGTCCGGGCCGCGACCGGCGCCCCGCTCCGGATCGACGAGGCCGTGGACGCCCTCCGAAATGTCCGGCGAAATTGAGCCGGCTGTTCCTGGGGTTGCCGTCGAAAGTTTCGAACGTCCTGATCGATCGCTCGCGCCCCGCCCCGTCAGTGTGGGGAGTAAGCGGTGGAGTGTATCGACACTGTTCAGGCAGCATGCGCTCTCGTACAACGAAGCCCGTTATGCCCCGATAAGATACCTTTGTGATCAGGACAGGACGGCCGCGGCGTCACCGCCCTCCGTACGGTGGCCCACGCGAGCCCGTACTGCTGTCCCCCCTGATCCTCACCGTCGTCATCGCCGCCCTGGCCTTCGCCACCCCCAGGGAGATCGCCTTCAGCCGTCTCCTGCCCGCCGCGCCCGCCCTCGCCGCCGCGATGTGGCCCGTGCTCGCGACGATCCTGCTGGGGGCGTTCTGCCTGCTGGTCATGATCGGGCTCAGCCTCGTGTACACCGATCTGGGCACGCCCTACACGGCGGCTGCGATCGTCGCGGTCACTTTGGCGGCCGCCTATACCAGCCACCTGCGGCTCCAGCGGGAGGAGACACTCTTCCAGATCCGGCTCGTCGCCGACGCGGCGCAGCAGGTGCTGCTGCGTCCGCTGCCGCGCCGGGTCCAGGACGTCGAGATCGAGTCGCTGTATCTGGCGGCCCAGGAGCAGGCCCGGATCGGAGGTGACTTCTATGAGGTGGCCGACACACCGTACGGGGTTCGGCTGCTCATCGGTGACGTGCGGGGCAAGGGGCTGTCGGCGGTGGGGGCGGCCTCAGCGGTGATCAACTGCTTCCGGGAGAACGCGTACGACCAGCCCGACCTGAGGGGCATCATCCATCGCCTGGAGACCAGCATGTGCCGCTACAGCCTCGCGATCATCGATCCGGACCAGCCCGAGCACTTCGCCACCGCTCTGATCGCCGAGATCCCGTACGCCGGTGGGCATGTGAAAGTCCTCAACTGCGGGCACCCTCCGCCACTGCTGATGCAGAGCGGAGAGATCCGCGTCCTTGAGCCCACGGTCCCCTCGCCGCCCCTCAATCTCTCGGCGCTCCTCGGGGACGACTACCACGTCGACACCGTCGCCTTCGCCTCGGGCGACCAGTTGCTGCTCTACACCGACGGGGTGACCGAGACCCGGGACCGCAGCGGCACGTTCTTCCCGCTGGCGGAGTGGATGCGGCAGCTCGGCCCGGCGGCGCCCCGCGAGCTGCTGGACCAGCTTCACCGAGACCTCCTCCACTACGGCGGCGGGAGGCTCGACGACGACATCGCCGCCGTCGCCGTCCGCTCCAGGCACCCCGGGCCTCACGAGCCCTCGGGGTAGGCGCCTGGAAGCCGGGTCCAGGCCCTGGACGGCCCGGGCGACGACCGCCGGAAGGCGGCGCCCCGGGGCGACCCTGGACCTGACACCCGGCAAGGGCCGCCCGGACTCGGCGGCCGGTTTCGAGCCGTTAGTTGGTGACGTACTGCGGCGCGGAGTACGGAGCGGCCTGCGGCGCTGTCTCCGGCGCTGCCTGCGGGGCGGAGTAAGGAGCTGGGGCTGTCTGCGGGGCGGCATAAGGAGCCGACTGCGGGGCGTAGCGCGGTTGGTTGTACTCGTAGCCGCCCCACGTGGCCACCGCGGTGGCCTCTGAGTTGGCTACCGCGGTGCCGCCCCCGACGGCCATGGCGGTGGCCTGGGAGTTGGCCACGGCGGTGATCTGCGGAGGGGCGCCGTGGCCGCCTGCGAAGCTGACGCCTGCGCCGAGGACGGACAGGCTCGCGGCCGCCGCGGCTACGACGGCGGCACGCTGAATTCTGCGCATGGTTCACCCTTTCTTGCCGGGACACCAAGCCCCGGGTTGACTACTCAACGTGAGAATATCTGCACGTTTTGTAGCGATTTGGGATTAGTGGCGCCCCATGCGCTGTGTCAATCCTTTCGCTCTACTTTGTACGACAAGCGTCACCCTCGGCGTCACAGCGTGGCGGTCGTCCCCTCCCCGGACGCGCTGCCCACGAGCCACTGGTCCCAGCCCAGGTTGAAGTCGGCGTAGCCGTTGTCGGCCGAGGCCTTGGCGCGGGGCGAGCCGGTGATGGTGACGGGGTCGCCCTGCTTGACCTGGCCGTAGAACCACTTGGCGTCCGCCATGGACAGGTGGACGCAGCCGTGCGAGCCGCGGGCGCTGCCGCTGCCCGGATAGGGGTCGCCGGTCGAGTAGTGCACGTACGTGCCGGACTGGGTGAGGTGGACGTCCCAGGGCAGCGTCAGGTCGTAGTAGTTGGGGCTGCCCTTGTCGCAGCTGATGCCGACGCTGCAGGAGGTCATGTGTACCTTCTCCTCCTTGTCGATGACGGCCATCGTGCCGTTCCACGTCGGATACTCGGCGCTGCCCGCATTGATCGACAGTGTGCGCACCAGCTTGCCGTTGCGGGTCACCTTCATGGTGTGGCCGGTGACCGAGACGTCGGCCCGTACGTCGTCGCCGATCTGGAAGGTGTGCGTGTACGCGCGCACGCCGTAGCGACCGTTGCCGTTGCTGACGCCGTTCAGGTCCGCGTCGATCTTCACCTTCGTACCGGAGGGCCAGTACGTCTTCGGCCGCCAGTCGGCGCGCCTGTCGCCGAACCAGTGCCAGGCGCCGGCCACCGGCTGTGAGGCGCTCACCTTCATGTGCTTCTCCACCGCGGCCCGGGCCTTTGCCGCCACCGGGTTGGTGAAGACCACCGAGATCGGCATGGCCACGCCGACCGTGGTTCCCGACTGCGGGGTGATCGTGTCCAGCAGCATCGGCGGCCCCGCGGGCTTCGTCGGTGACGGAGAGGCGCTCGCGCTCGGCCTGCCCGACGCCTTGGCGTCGTCCCCGCTCGCCTTGTTGCTGCCGCCCCCACCGCAGGCAGTCACGCCCACCAGCATCGCCCCCGTGACGAGTGCGATCCCTATGCCGCCCTTGCGCCGTCCCACGACCTGCCCCGCTCTCTCGCTCCTCGGCCCTCATGGGCCCGACCCCCTGTCAGACAGCCGGCACACCGGGCACAGTTGCGCGCGTTGCGTAAAACCTGTCTCAAAACTCGGTGCGCACCACCGGGGCGAGAGTCGTGAGGGCCGCATCGCGAGTCGCCCGAGGAGCGCGCTGCCGTCCGGGGGACCGCCGTTCAGGTGAGTCAGGTGCTGGCCGACCTGGCCAGATACCAGGGGAACATGACCGTACGGATCGCTCTTCCCGGCGGTTGAATCGCCGGGAAGGTGGCAGGAACGCATCTATCTGGACAAACTGAATCCGCCGGACCGTGATCAGGAACATCTACGTTCTCCAGGAGATCGCATGGTGGAGCAGTCCCCCCAGGTCGTGTCGGAGCCGGACGAACCTGCCGTCGCGCCGAGCGACGGCGGCCCCAGGCGAGCGGAGACCGAGCGGCAGCTGGCGGAGGCACTGGCCGACCTCCTGGGTGTCGAGCGCGTCCCGGTCGACGCCCATTTCTTCGCCGACCTCGGCGCCAACTCCCTGGTCATGGCCCAGTTCTGTGCGCGAATAAGGAAAACAGCGGATCTGCCGTCCCCGTCCATGAGAGACATCTATCAACACCCCACGATCCAGGGCCTGACGGCGGCCCTCGGGGAGACGGCCGTCGCTCCCGTCGAGCCGGCGGACGCCCCGTCGGAGCCGGCGCCCGCGCCGGAGCCGGCTCCGGGGCCGCAGGGGAGACCGCAGAGCCATCTGCTCTGCGGAACCATCCAGTTACTGGTCTTCCTGGGCTACTCCCTCGTCTCCGGATTCGTCACCGCCGCGGGTTACGAGTGGATCGCCACCGGTTCGGGCGTGGCCGACGTCTATCTGCGGTCGCTGCTCTTCGGAGGCATCGGGTTCGTCGCGCTGTGCGCGCTCCCGGTCGTCGCGAAATGGGTTCTCATCGGCCGCTGGCGACCTGGTGAGTTCCCCGTCTGGGGTCCGACGTACCTGCGTTTCTGGCTCGTCAAGGTACTGCTGCACGCCAATCCGATGGTGTTCCTCACCGGGACTCCGCTGTACGTGCTGTATCTGCGGGCCCTCGGCGCGCGGATCGGCAAGGGAGTCACGATCCTCTCCCATTCGGTCCCGGTCTGCACCGACCTGCTGACGATCGGCGCGGGCACGGTGATCCGCAAGGACTCGTTCTTCCTCGGCTACCGGGCCCACGCGGGACACATCCAGACCGGCCGGATCACCCTCGGCAGCGACGTCTTCGTCGGTGAGAAGACCGTCCTGGACATCGACACGTCGATGGGGGACGGTGCCCAGCTCGGCCACGCGTCCGCCCTGTACCGCGGCCAGGCGGTCCCGGACGGCGAACACTGGCACGGATGCCCGGCCGAGCCCACCCGGACCGACTACGTCCGGGTCGCTCCGGCCGACTGCGGCACCGCGCGGCGGGCCTGGTTCGGCCTCGGCACCCTGGTGCAGCTGTTCTTCCTCTACGTCCCGCTGGCCGTCGGCGGTGCGTACATGCTCTTCACCGAGGTACCGGCGATCGGCAAGCGACTCGACCCGCAGACGGCCGCACTGTCCCGGTCCGAACTGGTCTCCGACGCCCTGGTGCTCTCCCTCGTACTGTTCTTCGGGTGCGCCGCCCTGGGACTGGTGGCCCTGTGCACCCTTCCGCGCCTGGTCGGTCTGGTCGTCAAGCCCGACAGGGTCTATCCGCTGTACGGATTCCACTACGCGCTCCACCGGGCCACGGCGCGCATGACGAACATCAAGTTCTTCGCCTGGCTCTTCGGCGACAGCTCCTACATCGTGCACTACCTCCGCGGACTCGGATACGACCTGTCACGGGTCGAGCAGACCGGGTCGAACTTCGGCACGGAAGTGCAGCACGAGACACCCCTGTTGGTCTCCGTCGGCAGCGGAACGATGGTCGCCGACGGACTTTCGATCATGAACGCCGACTTCTCCAGTACGTCCTTCCGGCTGTCCCGGGTGTCGATCGGCCCGCACAACTTCCTGGGCAACAACATCGCCTATCCGGCGGGCGGCAGGACGGGGGCCAACTGCCTGCTCGCGACGAAGGTGATGGTTCCCCTCGACGGCGAGGTCCGCGAAGGCGTGGGACTCCTCGGCTCACCGTGCTTCGAGATCCCCCGCTCGGTGGACCGTGACGCACGGTTCGACCATCTCAGGACGGGCGACACCCTGCGCCGCCGGCTCGCCGCGAAGAACCGCTACAACCTTCGCTCCATGGTGCTCATGCTGCTAGTGCGGTGGCTGCACACCTTCGCGCTCACCCTGTTCGCTCTCGCCTCGGTGGATCTGTACGGCGTGGTCGGACACGTGGTGATCGCCGGATACCTGGCGCTCACCCTCGGCTTCTCCACCGCGTACTTCATCCTGGTGGAGCGCTGCATCACGTCGTTCCGTGCCTTGCGCCCCCGTCTGTGCTCCATCTACGACCCGTACTTCTGGTGGCACGAGCGGCTGTGGAAGGTTCCCGACCACTTCCTCAACGTCTTCAACGGAACTCCCTTCAAGAGTCTGGTCTGGCGGCTGCTGGGCGTCCGCATCGGCAGCAGGGTCTTCGACGACGGCTGCTACCTGACCGAGCGGACGCTCGCCACCATCGGCGACGAGTGCACCCTCAACGCCGGCAGCAAGATCCAGTGCCACTCGCAGGAGGACGGCACCTTCAAGTCCGACCGCACCACGCTCGGCACCGGCTGCACGCTGGGCGTCGGAGCCCATGTGCACTACGGCGTGACCATGGGCGACGGCTCGGTGCTGGCACCCGACTCCTTCCTCATGAAGGGCGAGGAAGTCCCCAGGAACGCACAGTGGGGCGGCAATCCCGCGGTGGACATGCCCGGGAGCGGCAGCCGGTCCATCGACCTCGGCCGGGCAGCGTCTTCGCCCAACACCATTGCAGTGACAGCGAGTTGAGGAAGGCCATTCGATGGGAACGGGCGTGGAAGCGGACCGGGAGTTCTGGAGCCGGGTACTGACCGCCGGCGGTGTCACCACCGTGCCGCGGTGGGTTCGGGAGCCGGTGCCGGGAGCCGGCGAGCACGAGCTGCCGGTGCCGGACGACGTGACCGAGGCGGTGCGGGAACTGGTCCGGCACCGGGGAGTACCGGTCAGCGCATTGCTGCTGGCCGCGCACGTCAAGGTGCTGGCGGTGCTGTCCGGCGAGCCGGAAGTGGTCACGGGCTACACCACCGGTGTGCGCGGCGAGCCCCTGCCGTGCCGGTCCGCTGTGCCGCCGGGGACCTGGCAGGCCCTGCTGTCGGCCGCCGAGCACGCCGAGGCGGAGGTGCTGGCGCACCGGGAGTTCCCGGTGGAGAAGCTGCGGCGGGAGCTGGGGCTGACGGAACCGCCGTACGAGACCGTGTTCGGTCCCATCGGGGCCGACGAGGCCCACGCGGACGACGGCGTCCTGCAGGTGCGCTGGTCCGACCGGGGCGGACGGCTGACGCTGCGCCTTCGCTACCGCACGGACGTGCTGGACGCCGAGGCCGCTGCCCGTGTCGGCGGCTACCACGTGACGGCGCTGCGGCTGATGACACAGGATCCGGACGCCGACCACACGCGGCAGAGCCTGCTGTCGGCCGAAGAGGTGCGAGAGCAGCTGGAAGGCCTGGCAGGGCCCGAGCGGCCGCTGCCCGACGCGCGGCCACATGAACTGTTCGAGCAGCGGGTGCGGGCACATCCGCAGGCGGTGGCGGCCGTACACGGCGAGCGGGAGTGGACGTACGACGAGCTCAACCGGCGCGCGAACAGGTTGGCCCGAGCGCTGCTGGCCAGGGGGCTGGGCCGGGAGGACGTGGTCGCCGTCGTCACCGAGCGCGACCTGGACTGGCCGGCGGCGATGCTGGCGGTGTTCAAGGCGGGCGGCGCGTACCTGCCCATCGAGCCGCACTTCCCGGCCGGCCGTATCGCGGCGACGCTGTCGCGAGCCGGGTGCCGGCTGGTCCTGACCGAGTCCGGCAGTACCCACACCCTCGACCGGGCCCTGGCCACACTGCCGGGAGTCGAGAAGCTCCCGGTCGAGGAGGCATACGCCGAACCACACGCCGACGACGACCTCGGCGTTCAGGTCGACCCCGGCCAACTCGCCTACATCTACTTCACATCCGGTTCCACCGGTGAGCCGAAGGGGGCGATGTGCGAGCACGCGGGCATGCTCAACCACCTGTACGCCAAGATCGAGGACCTGGCGATCGGCGAGGGCTGCGTGGTGGCGCAGACGGCCCCGCAGTGCTTCGACATCTCCCTGTGGCAACTCATGGCCCCCCTGCTGGTCGGCGGGCGGACCCTGCTGGTCGAGCAGGACGTCATCACGGACGTGGAGCGGTTCCTCGACACGCTGGAGCGCGGCCGGGTCGGCGTGACCCAGCTCGTCCCCTCCTACCTGGAGGTCGTGGTCTCCCGTCTGGAGCAGAAGCCGCGCGCACTGCCGGACCTGCGGTGCGTGTCGGTGACCGGCGAGGCGCTGAAACGGGAGCTGGTCCAGCGCTGGTTCGCGGTCCAGCCGGGCATCGCGCTGCTCAACGCCTACGGACTGACGGAGACTTCGGACGACACCAACCACGAGGCCATCCGGGGCGTGCCCGACCGGGTGCTGCTCGGGCGGCCCGTCAACAACGTGCGCGTCTACGTCGTGGACGAGCACCTGTCGCTGGTCCCGCTGGGCGCCCCGGGGCTGATCGCGTTCTCCGGCGTCTGCGTGGGCCGGGGGTACGTGAACGATCCCGAGCGGACCCGGGAGGCGTACCGGACGGACCCGTACCGGCCCGGTGAGCGGCTCTACCTGGGCGGGGACTGGGGACGCTGGCACCCCGGGGGCAAGCTGGAGTTCCTCGGCCGCCGGGACAGCCAGGTCAAGATCCGCGGCTTCCGGATCGAGATCGGCGAGATCGAGAACTCCCTGCTGCGGGTGGACGGAGTACGGGACGGCGCGGTGGTCGTCACCGAGAGGTCCGGCGGCAGCAAGCAGCTGATCGCCTTCTACTCCGGCCGACGGCAGCAGCCGGACGTGCTGCGCGAGGCACTCGGGGCGACGCTGCCCGCCTACATGGTCCCATCGGCCTTCCACTGGCAGGACAGCCTTCCGCTGACCGCCAACGGCAAGATCGACCGAAAGGCCCTGACGGCACTGGCCGAGGAATCGGCACCGGAGAGGGAGGAGGGCGACGACGCCGGCCCGCTCAGCCCGACCGAGCGGAGGCTGGCCGCGGCCTGGGCCGAGCTGCTGGGGGTGCCGCAGGAGCGGATCAGCCGTACGGACCACTTCTTCGACTCCGGGGGCACCTCCCTGACCGCGGTCAAACTCAGCCTCGCCCTCGACCGGTCGGTGTCCCTGAAGGACATCACCCGGCACCCGGTCCTCGCCGACCTGGCCGCCCTCATCGACGGCACGGCCCGGCAGCGTCCGGAACTGCTGCTGCCCCTGTCGCACGGCAGCGGTGTGCCGGAGCGCACGTTGGTGTGCTTCCCTCACGCGGGCGGCAACGCCGTCAACTACCAGCCGCTGGCAGGCGCGCTGGCGGCCGGGGGAGTGGCGGTACTCGCCGTGGACCTCCCCGGTCACAGCCTGGCCGCACACCCCGAGCCGTTCGCGACGATCGAGCAGGTGGCCGAGCAGGTCACCGCCGAGATCACCGCGCGAGGCCTGACCCAGGTCATGCTGTGGGGCCATTCCTCGGGTGCCGCGCCGGCCATGGAGACGGCCCGGAGGCTCACGCAGCGAGGCGTGCGCGTGACACGGGTGTTCCTTGGTGCACACCTCCTCGGCACGGCCACCGGCCGACGCACGGCGATCGAGGAGCTCAACAGCCGGAGCGACGCCGAGATCGCGGCACGGCTGTCCGCGGACGGCGGCTACCCGGAACTGGCGGAGCTGAACGAACCGCACGCCGAACACCTGGGTGCGGCCTACCGGCACGACTGTGTCTGCGCACACCGCTACTTCCGCCAGGCTCTCGAAGCGCCGCCGCCGACCCGGCTGTCCGCGCCGGTCACGGTGGTCGTCGCCGCCGACGACCCGCATACCGCCGGCTACGCCGACCACTGCCGCGACTGGCTGCTCCTGGCCGAACACGTCGATCTGCACGAACTCGCCGACGGAGGCCACTACTTCCTGCGCACCCGTCCGGCCGAGGCGGCACGGGCCGTCCTGAGCACCGTCGTCCCACTCGCCTCCTCCTGAGACCCCTCGCACCACTTGCCTCCTCCTGCGACCCGTCGTACCCCAGGCGGTCGACCGAAAGGAATCCGAGTTGCCGTTCTCATCCCTGGCATCACCGCTCGATGTCGAGCCGCGGCCGGACAGGCCGGCCCTGCTGCACGTCGATCCCCTCGACGACGCCCCCAGCTGGGCGGCCGAGTACCGAGACGCGCTGCGCGCGCAGGTCACCGAGCACGGGGCGCTGGTCGTCCGCGGACTCGGGCTGCGCGACATCGATCAGGTCGGTGCCGTCTTCGCGCGTCTGACCGACGGTCTGATGACGGAACGGGAGGCCTTCGCCCCCCGTCAGGCCCACCGCCCCGGCCTGTACGCGTCCACCACCTGGCCGGCCAACCAGCCGATGTGCATGCACCACGAGCTGAGTTACCCACGTGAGGTGCCCGGTCTGATGCTCTTCGCCTGCCTCACCGCGCCCGAACAGGGCGGGGCGACGGCGGTCGCCGACGCCGAACAGGTCCTGCAGGCCCTGCCCACCGCGCTCACCGAACGGTTCGAGCGGGAGGGCTGGCTGCTGACCCGCACCTACAACGACGAGATCGGGGCGAGCCTGGCGGAGTCGTTCGGCACCGGCGACCGCGCCGAGATCGAACGCTACTGCCGGGCCAACGCCATCGACTTCACCTGGCAGCCCGACGGGACACTGCGCACCGAGCAGCGCCGCAGCGCCGTCGTCCGGCACCCCCGCACGGGCCGGCGCTGCTGGTTCAACCAGATCGCCTTCCTCAACGAGTGGACGCTGGCACCGGAGGTGCGCGAGTACCTGGTCGACGTCTACGGCGAGGACGGACTACCGTTCAACACCCGCTACGGCGACGGCAGTCCGATCGGCGAGGACGTCGTCCAGCTGATCAACTCCACCTACGAGGCGCACACCCGGCGCGACCCCTGGCAGGCCGGTGACCTGCTGCTCGTGGACAACATCCGCACCGCGCACAGCAGAGAGGCCTTCACCGGACAGCGGCAGGTCCTGGTCGGCATGGCCGAGCCCCTTCGGCCGGCCGACGACTGCCCGGCCCCGGAGGCGAGCGAGCGATGACCGACGTACTGCCGACCGCCGCCCAGCCGGCCATGCCCGAGCGGACTCCCGCGCCGACCTTCGCGGTGATCACGGGGGACCAGGTACAGCGAGCACTGAGCGGGCGTGAGAAGCACCTGGTGGCACTGGTCGAGGCCGCCTACCGGCTGCACGACGCCGGTGACACGGTCAACCCGCCGTCGTACTTCCTGCGCTTCCCCGACCGCCCCACGGCGCGGATCATCGCGCTGCCGGCTTCCCTCGGCGGGTCGGCCCCCGTGGACGGTCTGAAGTGGATCTCCAGCTTTCCGCAGAACGTCGGCGCGGGGCTGCCGCGAGCCAGCGCGGTGCTCATCCTCAACGACCACGAAACGGGCTATCCGTTCGCCTGCCTGGAGAGCTCGATCATCAGCGCCACCAGAACCGCGGCGTCGGCGGCGCTGGCCGCCGACCGGCTCAGCCGCGGCCGCCCCCGCCCCACCCGCGTCGGCTTCTTCGGCACGGGTCTGATCGCCCGTTACATCCACACCTTCCTGACCGGCACGGGCTGGGCCTTCGAGGCGGTCGGCGTGCACGATGTGTCCGCCGACAGCGCCACCGGATTCTGCGGCTATCTACGGCAGACCGGCACCACCGCGCCCATCACCGTCCACGACAGCGCCGAGGACCTCGTCCGCGCCAGCGACCTCGTGGTCTTCGCCACCATCGCCGGCCGGCCGCACGTCAGCGACCCGGCCTGGTTCGGCCACAACCCCCTGGTCCTGCACGTGTCCCTGCGCGACCTCGCCCCCGAGGTCCTGCTGGCCTCGGCCAACTTCGTCGATGACGTCGAGCACTGCCTGAAGGCCGACACATCGCCCCACCTGGTGGAACAGCTCACCGGCAACCGTGACTTCCTGGACGGAACGCTCAGCGACGTCATGGCCGGCCGCGCCACACCGCCGGCCGACCGGCCCGTGATCTTCTCGCCCTTCGGACTCGGCGTCCTCGACCTCGCCGTCGGCAAGTACGTCTACGACGAGGTGTCCCGGGCCGGGCACCTCCGTCTCATCGATGACTTCTTCCACGAACTTCGCCGCTACGGCTGAGGCGGTCGCCCTCGGCCCGGCACCAGGAGGTCCGCCGTGCCTGTCATCTCCGCTCCGTACGAGTTCAACCAGGGCGATCTCTTCGTCGACCTGGAGTCGATCTGCGGATACCCGCTCTATCTGAAGTGCGAGGCCTTCAACTTTGCAGGCTCCATCAAGCTGAAGGCCGCCAACGAGATGGTCGAGCGCGCCGAGCGCGACGGAATGCTGGGACCCGATTCCGTCCTCGTCGAATCGTCCTCCGGGAACCTGGGCGTCGCGCTCAGCATGATCGCCGCGAGCAAGGGCTACCGGTTTCTGTGTGTGACGGACTCCCGTTGCAACCTGTCGACCAGACTGCTGATGGAGGCGCTCGGCAACGAGGTTCACATAGTCGCCGACCAGGACTCCAACGGTGGCTTCCTGGGCACGCGGATCGAGTACGTCCGTGCGCTGTGCGCCTCCGACGACCGATACGTCTGGCTGAGCCAGTACACCAACGAGGGCAACTGGTGGGCGCACTACCGCACGACCGGACCGGAGATCGCCCGTCAGTTCCCCGAACTGGACGTTCTCTTCGTCGGGGCGGGCACCACCGGGACCCTGATGGGGTGCGCACGCTACTTCCGCCAGTGGCACCGGCCGGTACGGATCGTCGCCGTCGACAGCGTGGGCTCGGTGGCGTTCGGCGGCGAACCGGGCCGCCGGATGATCCCGGGCCTCGGTATGAGCATGCGCCCGCCGCTGCTGGACGAGTCCTATGTGGACGAGGTGATCCAGGTGGAGGAGAGGGACACCATCCGTATGTGCCGGCGCATGGCCAGGCGTGGTTTCCTGTTCGGCGGCTCCACCGGAACGGTGGTCAGCGCCGCCGCGGACTGGCTGGCACGACATGACACAAGCGGCGTCACGGCGGTCGCCATCGCGCCCGACCTCGGCGAGCGCTACCTCGACACCGTCTACCAGACCAACTGGCTGCAGGACCTGTACGGCGATCGGATCCTCGACGCCGAGGACACCGCACAGGCGGAGACCTGACAGGGAGCCGGTCCGCACGACCAGCCGGTCCCCGAATGCGCCACACCTACCGGGTTCCGGGTCCTGCCCGCAGGCGTACACGAAAAAGCGCCGCAGGGCGCCGAGGGGACCTCGTAGGGTCCGCGCATGGACTGGCACACATGGCAAGACCGGTACGACACGCCCGACTCGCCCTTCGCTCGCCGACTGCTCACCGTGCAGGAACGCATCCGTCTGGCACTGGACGACTGTCCTCCCGGCCCCCTGGACGTGGTGAGTCTCTGCGCGGGTCAGGGGCGCGACCTGCTGGGTGTGCTGCCCGGCCATCCCCGTGGCCGGGACGTGCGCGCACGCCTGGTGGAGCTCGACCCGCGCAACGTCGCCTTGGCGGCCGAGGCCGCCAAGGCGGCCGGGCTGCACGGCATCGAGGCCATCGCCGCGGACGCCGCGTTGCTCGATCACTACGACGGCATCGCACCGGCCGACGTGGTGCTGGTCTGCGGGTTGTTCGGCAACATCGTGGAGTCGGACATCGAGCGCACCATCGACGCATGCACGCAACTGTGCAAGACGGGAGGCCGGGTCATCTGGACAAGGAACCGCAAGTCACCGGACCGTGTGCCCTTGATCTGCGCATGGTTCGAGGAGCGCGGCTTCGAACGCGAGTGGGTCACCGACCCGGACGAACTCCACGCCGTGGGCGTGCACCGATTCACCGACCGGCCCCGGCCGCTCCAGACGGGCACGCGCCTCTTCACCTTCGTGGGGTACGACAAGCTGCAGTCAGCGGCTGAGGAGCAGGACGAATAGGACCGCCGGGCAGGGCCGCGGAGCCGGCGCCCCTCGGGTCCGGTTCCGCCGGCCGCCGGTCAACCGTCCTGCTTCAGCCCCGGGCCCGCTGACGGAGCTCGATCCGGTTGCCGTCGGGATCGAACGCCGTGGCGCGGACGCCGAAGGGATAAGGGACCGGCTCAGGTTCGGCGAACCCGACGCCCCGCGCCCGCAGCGCCTTGAACTCTTCGGCCAGGTCGTCGGACTCGAGGAACACCGGACCCGGCACGACACCCGGCTCCCCGCCCTCGGCCGCCGGGCCCTGCCCCGGTTTGCCCGGCCACAGGATGATCTCGACCGAGGCATCGCCCGGAGCGACTGTCAGGAAGCGCCCGTCAGGACCCGGTTGATCGACACGCTTCTGCAGTCCGAGACCCTCCGTGTAGAACGCCAGAGCCCGGTCCTGGTCGGTCACATAGACCGTCACGTACATCAGGTTCTTCAACATCGCGTTCTCCTCGTTCGTCATGCGCCTCGTCGGCGGAACCCCTCACATGGACCGTGTCTCGCGGTCCGTCCGGATGACGCGCCGAGCCGAGGAAATGTGACAGCGAACGACCAGCCTGCTCGACCTTCGCATTCGGCCGCGGAATCAGGTGGGTTGATCGTTTCGACGTCCGGTGACAGGCTGCCACCGTGGATCTGGGACTTACGGGGAAGACGGCTTTCATCACCGGGGGAAGCAGCGGCATCGGACTGGCCATCGGCCGGGCGCTGCAGGCAGAGGGGGCGGCGGTCACCGTCTGCGGACGGGATCCGGACCGGCTGAAGGAGTCCGGACTCCCCGGCGTCCAGGCGGACGTCACGGATCCGGACGCGCTCGCCCGGGCCGTGGACGAGGCGGCCGAGCAGATGGGCGGGCTCGACCTGCTGGTGGCCAACGCCGGCGGTGTGTACGGCGGTGGGCTGCTGGATTCGACGCCCGAGGACTGGCTGCGGACGTACGAGTTGAACGTGCTGCATGCCGCCCACGCCATCCGCACCGCGGTGCCCCACTTCGAGCGGCGCGGGGGCGGCAGCGCGCTCATAGTGGCGTCGATCACGGGGTGGAAGCCGGGACCCAGGTCGTCGTACGCCTCGGCGAAGGCGGCGGAGATCCACCTCGCGGCCACCCTCGGCCAGGAGCTCGGCCCGCGCAACATCCGGGTGAATGCGCTCAGTCCGGGTTCGGTGATGTTCGAGGGCGGGGGTTGGGCCTGGTTCCGGGACAACCGGCCGGAGCAGTACGAGGCTTTCGCCCGCGACGACTTCCCCCGTGGGCGGCTGGTCGAGCTGCACGAGGTGGCGGACGTGGCGTGCTTCCTCCTGTCGGCCCGCGCCGGCGGGATCAACGGCACCAACATCTGTGTGGACGGTGCCCAGGACCACCCGAGCGCGGGCCGGTTCTTCCCGTAGACGCTGCCGATCGAGGCCCCCGCGACGCCCCCGGCTGGTCGGCCGGCCCTGCGGTCACCCCGGTACCGGAGGCGAACTGAGACAGCCGACCGCGTCGAACCGGATCGTCGCTGGACGCGATGGCGGACGTGGCGGGCAGCAACTGCCCGGTGAGCAGCGGGCGTTGGTCCAGAACCTCTTTGCCGCGCTCGGATGACCGCCTTGCCGGACGGGCGTCACAGCATGACGTGCTTGACCTGGGTGTAGTCGAGCAGGCCCGCGAGGGAGAGGTCGCTTCCGTAACCGGAGTGCCGTACGCCGCCGTGCGGCATCTCCGAGACGGTGGTGCCATGGGTGTTGACCCAGACGATGCCGGTGCGCAGGGCCCGGCTCGCGCGCATCGCGCGGTCGTGGTCGCGGGTCCAGACGCTCGCGGCCAGCCCCTGCGGCACGGCGTTCGCCATGCGGACGGCGTCGGCCTCGTCGACGAAGGGCTGGACGGTGACGACCGGCCCGAACACCTCGCTCCGCACGATCTCGTCCTCCTGCCGGACCCCTGCCACCACCGTGGCCTCGTGGAAGTAGCCCGGACGCGGGAGGGCCGCGCCCCCGGTGACGATCTCGGCATGGGCCGGGAGACGTCGCAACAGGCCGCCCACCGATACGAGTTGGGCGGCGCTGGCCAGCGGGCCGAAGTCGGCGCGGGCGTCGGCGGACGTGCCGGGCCTGCGCTGCGCGGCCCGCTGGGCGAAGGCGTCCAGGAAGGTGTCGTGGATGCGCCGGTGGACCAGGATCCTGGCGGCCGCCGTGCAGTCCTGACCCGCGTTGTAGAAGGACAGGTACGACAGCTGCTCGACCGCCTCGTCGAGATCGGCGTCCTCGTGGATCAACACCGGTGCGTTCCCGCCGAGTTCGAGATGGAGCCGCTTCAGGTCGGCCCCCGCCGCGGCGGCGATCTCCTGTCCGGCACGGACGCTGCCGGTGACGGCGACCATCCGGACGTGGGGGTGGGCGACGAGCAGGCGTCCGGTGTCCCGGCCGCCGCACACGACGTTGAGCACGCCCGGCGGCAGATGCTCGGCGGCCAGCCGGGCGAGGAGCGTGGCGGTGGAGGGCGTGGAGTCGGACGGCTTCAGGACGACGGTGTTGCCCGCGGCCAGCGCCGGAGCGATCTTCCACACGGCCATCATCAGCGGGTAGTTCCACGGCGTGATCTGGGCGCACACGCCCACCGGATCGCGGCGCAGGACGGAGGTGCGGCCGGGGGTGTACTCGGCGGCCGCGGCACCCGGCAGATTCCGGGCCGCCCCGGCGAAGTACCGCAGCACATCCACGATCGCGGGCAGCTCGTCCGCGAGGAAGAGGGCGCGCGGCTTGCCGGTGTCGTTCACCTCCGCACCTGCCAGGGCTTCCGCCTCCCGTTCCACCGCGTCGGCGATGCGCAGCAGCGCGGTCTGCCGGTGCGCCGGTGTCGTGGCCGACCAGCCGTCGAAGGCGTCCTCGGCCGCCCGGCAGGCGGAGTCGACGTCCTCGGGGCCGGAGAGCGGGGCCAGTCCGTGGGGGAGTGCGGTCGCGGGGTCGATCAGTCGCAGTGTGGCTCCGGAGACGGCCGGGACGTCCTGGCCGGCGATGTGGTTCAGAACTGCCGTGAGGGGAGGGGTGTCAGCCACGGCGCAGTGCCTCCTCGGCGGCGGCGCGGCCGGTGCGGACGGCGCCTTCCATGTATCCGGCGACCCACTGGTCCGAGCCGCACACGTAGAACGGCGGTTCGTGGGTGCCGTGCAGCGGGCCGACCGCCATGACCTCACCTGGTGGCCACTGGGTGACGTAGCCCTGCGTCCACGGGTCGGTGCCCCACAGCCGGAGGTGGCAGGCGGTCGGCCGGAGTGCCTCCGTGCCGAACATGGCGGCGATCTCGGCGAGCAGCTCCGGGGTGCGCAGCCGCGGCGGGGTGCCCAGCAGGACGCCGTAGCGCTCGGGCGGGATCAGCGCCGAGAGCACTCCCTCGTTCTGCGGCCAGGTGCTCCCCAGGATCCCCTCGGTCTCGGACAGGCCGCTGAGGCCGTCGGCGCGCCAGAAGGGACGGTCGTAGACGGCGGCGAACTTCGCGGCGACCGCCTGGCGTTGCCGGTGCAGCGAGGCCAGGCGGGCGTCACTCACCCCCGTGATGTGGACCGACCGCAGCGGTCCCACGGGCAGCGCACTCACCACGGCCGCCGTGGTGAGGACCTCGCCGGTGAGCAGGCGCACGGTGCAGCGGCCGGGGCGCGCGTCGACCGCGGCGACGGGCGCGCCGAGGCGGATGCGGGGGCCCAGCTCTCGCGCCATGACCTCGGCGAGGGTCGCCGACCCTGCCGCCAGGCGCAGCCCCTCCCAGCCGGCGTAGTCGTAGTCGCCGGTACCGGGCACCGCCGCGCTCTTGCGCAGCGCGGCCAGCAGCGAGATCCGCTCGTACGACCCGCCCGCCAGGGCCAGTTGGCCGATGTCCCACAGCCGTACCACGGCGGGCGTGGCATGGCGGGAGCGCAGCCAGTCGGCGACGGACAGCCGGTCCAGGGTGGTCGCCTCCGGGTGCGACCACGGGTCGTCGGGATCGACGGTCGCGGCGAGGTCGCCGAACTCCCTGCCGAGTGCCTCGTGCTGGGCCGCGTCGCCCGGGCCGAACCAGTGGGGCGGGTCGCCGGCCGAGAGGCCCTCGGGTGTGGCGCGGGTGATGCGGCCGGGTTCGGCCACGTAGCTGGGCACCAGTTCCAGGCCGAGTTCCTCGGCGAGGCCGAGGTAGGCGGTGTGGGCATGGCCGACGACCTCGCCGCCCAGCTGGACGGTGCGGCCGTCGGGGGCGTGGGTCTGCTCGACCCGGCCGCCGACGCGGTCCCGGGCCTCCAGGACCAGCACGTCGGTGCCGGCCCGGGCCAGGTCCCGGGCGGCGGCGAGTCCGGCGAGACCCGCGCCGAGCACGATCACGTCGTGATGCATCGCATTCGCTTTCGTCATGGGGCGGGGTCAGGCCAGGACCAGGCAGTGTTCGGGCCGCCAGCCGAACTGCACGGTCTCGCCGCCGCTCCAGCGGTCCTCCATGCGGGCGCGGGCGGTGTTCTGCTCCAGCACGGACAGCGTGACGCCCGGGGCGAGTTCGATCAGGTAGGTGGTCGTCGGGCCGCTGTAGACCGTCTCGCGGATCACCCCGGAGAGCACCGACATGCCCGGTTCGAAGTCCGACAGCCAGATCTTCTCGGGGCGCACGGACACGCTGACGGCGGTGCCGTCCGCGATGCCGCTGCGGCGGCCCACCGGCAGGGCGGGGCCCTGGTCGAGGGCGACCTCGCCGCCCCGGTAGGTGCCGGTCATCAGGTTGGACGTGCCCATGAAGGAGGCCACGAACCGGCCGGCGGGGTGCTCGTAGACGTCTTCGGGGGTGCCGCACTGCTCGATGCGGCCCTCGTTCATCACGGCGATCCGGTCGGACATGGTCAGCGCCTCGTCCTGGTCGTGGGTGACGAAGACGAAGGTGATGCCGACCTCGCGCTGGATCTGCTTCAGCTCCACCTGCATCTGCCGGCGCAGCTTCAGGTCCAGGGCCGCCAGCGGCTCGTCGAGGAGCAGCACGGCCGGTCGGTTGACCAGCGCGCGGGCCAGGGCGACGCGCTGGCGCTGGCCGCCGGAGAGCGTACGGGGCTTGCGGTCGGCGAGCCCGGTGAGCTGGACCAGTTCCAGCATCTCGCCGACGCGCTGCCGGGTCTCCGCCTTGTCGGTGCCCTTGCGCCGGAGGCCGAAGGCGACGTTGTCGGCGACGCTCAGGTGGTCGAAGAGGGCGTAGCTCTGGAAGACCGTGTTGACGTTGCGCCGGTTCGGCGGCAGAGCGGTCACGTCCTCGCCGGCGAGCAGCACCGAGCCCTCGCTGGGATCGCTGAACCCGCCGATCATGCGCAGCGTGGTGGTCTTGCCGCAGCCGGAGGGGCCCAGCAGGGAGAAGAAGTGGCCGGCCTCGATGTCGAGGTCGAGGCGGTGGACGGCGTATGAGTGTGCGAACTGCTTGGAGACGCCGTCGAGGCGGACGGCGGGGGTCGCGTCCATGGGTCACTCTCCGGAGAGGATGTCGAGGCCGCCGCGGCGGCCGAAGAGGCGCGGGATGAAAAGGGCGAGGGCGATCAGGGCGATGGAGCCCGCGAGCATCAGCGTGCCGACGGCGTTGATGGTGGGCTGGACCCCGAAGCGGATCGCCGAGTAGATCCGCACCGACAGCGGCTGCGGGTCCACACCGGTGGTGAAGTAGGCGAGGACGAAGTCGTCGAAGACGAGCGCGAAGATCAGGACCGCGCTGGCCAGGACGGCGGGCAGCAGGGCGGGCAGGGTCACCAGGCGCACCGCCTGCCAGCGGGTGGCGCCGAGGTCCATGGCGGCCTCCTCCACCTCCGGGTTCAGTGCGGCGACCCGGGAGCGGAGGATGACGGTGACGTAGGAGATGGAGAACGTGATCTCGGCGAGCATCACCGTCGATGTGGACAGGGCCACGCCCAGGCCCTTGAAGAGCAGCATCGAGGCGACGCCGGTGACGATTTCCGGCGTGATGAGCGGCACCAGCATGATCAGCCCGGCCAGTGAGCCGAGGCGGGTGCGGCAGCGCACCAGGCCGAGGGCGAGCGCCACCCCGAGGACGACCGAACCGGCCATCGCCACCAGGGAGATCCGCAGGCTGGTGCCCAGGGAGGAGAGCAGGACGTCGTCGTGGAGGAAGGCGCGGTACCAGCGCAGGCTGAACCCGCCGAAGACGGTCAGGGACTTCTTGGTGTTGAAGGAGAACAGGGCGACGACGGCGATGGGCAGGTAGAGCAGAGCGAAGAAGAGCGCGGTGGCGGCGACGAGGAACCGGGGCTTGCGGTCGGCACGGCCCCGTCGCGTGCGGGTCCGGGCGGCCGGCCGGTCGGGTGTGGTGGCTGAGGGCGGGCGCAGCAGGGTCATCGGCGGGCCTCCGCCTCGTCCTTGCGGGTGCGGCGCAGGTAGCCGAACATCCCGAACAGCAGCACCAGCATCAGCAGCATGGTGAGCGCGGAGCCCAGTGGCCAGTTCTGGCCCTGGAAGAACTTGTCCTGGATGAGGTTGCCGATCATGATCTGGTCCGGGCCTCCCATGAGCTGTGCGCTGACGAAGTCGCCCATGGCGGGCAGGAAGACCAGGACGAGCCCGGCCGCCGCGCCCTGCCGGGTGGCGGGCAGGGTGACGAAGAAGAAGGTGCGGACAGGGCCGCCGTACAGGTCGCGGCCGGCCTCGATGAGGGAGACGTCGAGCCGTTCCAGGGCCGCGTAGAGGGGGATGATCATGAAGACGACGAAGCCGTAGACGAGTCCCGCGACCACAGCGGCACCGGTGTTGAGGATCTTCGTGCTGCCGTCGGCGAGTCCCACCGCGCGCAGGGCGCGCAGCACGGGGCCGTCGTCGGAGAGGACCACCGACCAGCCGTACATGCGGACGAGGTAGTTGGCGAAGAACGGCACCACGATCGCGGCGATCAGCGCGTGCTTGTAGCGTCCGCCGTGCAGGGCGATGGTGTACGCCACCGGGTAGGCGACGATCAGGCAGATCAGGCAGGTCAGTACGGCGTAGCCGAGGGAGCGGGCGAGGACCTCGGTGTAGGCGGGGTCGGCGAGGGCGCGTACGGCGGACAGGTCGAAGCCGAAGCGCGGGTTGCCGAGCTCGTCGGTGGTGCCCACGGCGAGGACGGCGACCAGGACCAGCGAGGCGATCAGGAACCCGGTCATCCACAGGGTGCCGGGCAGCATGAGCCAGGTCCACATGCGGGCGCCGGAGGCGTCGGAGCCCCGGCGGCGCGGGGGAAGTGCCATGTCAGCCTGCCTTCACATGGGTCCAGGCGGTGTCGCGGGCGTCCTCCGCCGCGCGGCTGCCGTTGCGGAAGAACAGGTCCGCCCTCAGGTCCTCCTCGGTGACGACGCACTCGGGGAACGGCTTGACCAGCTCGGCGTACGTCTTCTCGGTGCCGGGCACCGG
The DNA here is from genome assembly GCF_006715785.1 of Streptomyces puniciscabiei. NCBI lineage: Bacteria > Bacillati > Actinomycetota > Actinomycetes > Kitasatosporales > Streptomycetaceae > Streptomyces > Streptomyces puniciscabiei. The sequence continues at coordinate 24,212 of NZ_VFNX01000008.1, read as the reverse complement.
CATCGGGTAGCCGATGTACTCGATGTTCTTCTTCACGTTCTCCGGCCGCAGCATGTAGTCGATGAACAGCATCGCGGTGCCGGGGTGCGGGGCGTTCCAGGGGATGGCGTAGCAGTCGGAGTTGATCGGCGTGCCCTCCTTCGGGGCCTCGAAGCCGAACACGGAGGGGTCCTTGGCCTGGTTGAGCATGGCGGCCATGTCGCCGCTCCAGGCCTGGGTCATGAGCGCGTTGCCGTTGAGGAGGTTGTTGTAGCTGTCGCTGGAGAAGCCGCGCAGCCGGGGCCGCAGCGTGCCCATCAGGGAGCTGATGCGGTCGAGGTCATGGGGGTCGCCGGTGCTCACGCCCAGGCCGAGTTCGAGGGCGCCCATGCCGAGGACCTCGTCGCGGTCGTCCAGCAGGAAGACCTTGCCCTTGACCTCGTCGCTCCACAGGTCCCGCCAGGAGCCGGTCAGTTCACCGACCCTGTCGCGGCGCCAGCCGATGCCGGTCTTGTAGGCGGTGAAGGGGACGGTGTGCGCGGAATCGGGGTCGTACCACGGGTCCGCGAAGTAGGTGTACGCGCCGAATATGGCGCGCGCGTGGGGGAGTTGGCTGTGGTCGATGCGGCGCAGCCGGCCTCCGCGCACCAGGCGCTGGGCCCATTTGGCGCTCGGGAAGATGATGTCGTAGCGGTTGCCGGCGTTGAGCTTGGCGACCATGCCTTCCATCGAGTCGAAGTTCGACTGGACGACCGTGACGCCGTACTCCTTCTCGAAGCCCTTGAACACGGACGGGTCGACGTAGTCGGCCCAGTTGAAGTAGACGAGATCGCCGTCGACGCGCGCCTTGACCGGGGCGAGCTCGCCGGCGCTGGGCGTTTTCGCGGGCATGAACCCGCAGCCGCCGGCCGCTGCGCCGAGCAGGCCGCAGGCGCCCGCCCGCAGCACGGCGCGCCGGGTCGGTGGAAGTACCTCGGGGGACATGGACGTCCTCTCCGTCGAGCAAGCACAACTCCAGGGCTGGACCGGCTGGTCGGCTCACTACAGGCCCTGACTCCGTAGGAAAGACCGGTCTGGGGAGGTGCGAGGGTGCGTCAGCGGGGGAGGGGTAAGTACGTCCGGAGGGTTGCGGCGTACGGCGCGCGGGAGTGTGTCACCGCTGCTCCCCCTCCAGGTCGGCACGGACCCGGCGGGCGAACCAGCCGACGGCGGCCTCGCGCTGCGAGAGCGGACCCGGCTCGAAACCGGGCGTGCTCAGTCCGGCCTGCACGCGCTCCACCAGCTCGGCGTCCTCGTCGTTGGTGACCCAGCCGATGTGGATGTTCAGCCGGCGGGCCAGCCTGGTGCGGACGCTCTCCCCGTGCTTGGTGTAGAACGCGCCGGGGATCGCCGCCCGGTCCTGGGCGGTGGGCAGGGCGGTCCACGCGAGCACGTGGTCAGGGTAGAAGTCGATCAGCGTGTTGGGATAGATCACGGCGTACCGCCACACGCGCCGGTCGGCCTCGGTGAGTCCCGGCATGGGGGCCGCCAGCCGCTGGTAGAGCCGCTCGGTCCAGTTCGAGGAGGGCTTGTCGCGCAGCCGTGACTCGAACAGGACGTAGCTCTCCTGAACGTCCACCGTGTAGGCCTGGTAGTCCAGCAGCCGCATGAGCGCGGGATGGGCGACGGGGACGTGGTAGCCCTCGAGATAGTTGTCGACGATCACCTTCCAGTTGGCGTTCTGCTGCTCGCAGCGCACCAGGTCATGGATGCGGTGCCTGCCGACGGGTACGAGGCCGGGCCCGGCGTAGCGGCCGACGGCCCGGGCGAGCCCGGCACAGGTCTCGGCGAGCGGGGTCGCCTCCATGTCGAGGTTGACGAAGACGAAGCCCAGGAAGGACTCCACGTTCACCGGGTGCAGGCCGAGCCGGGGCTTGTCCAGGCAGGGGATGCGGCGTGCCTCAGGCGCGCCCACGAGGCGTCCGTCGAGCTTGTAGGTCCAGCCGTGGTAGGGGCAGCGGATCGCCTTGCCCGCCGGTTCGGGGGCGGCGACCAGGCGGGTGCCGCGGTGCCGGCAGACGTTGAGGTGAGCGGCGAGGCCGCCGTCCTCGGTCCGGACGACCAGCACCTCCCGGCCGGCCGCGGTCGCCGTGAGACGTGCGCCGGGGCCGGGGAGGTCGGATTCGTGGCAGACGAGCTGCCAGGACTTGGCGAAGATGCGGTCGGTCTCGCTCCCGGCGATGACCGGATCCGTGTAGTAGCGGGCGGGCAGCGCTTCCCCGGGATGCTGGTCCTGCGGCTCCGGTGGGGCAGCTGGAAGGGCGGGTCCCCGCGTGGTCGAGGGGTTCATCAAGTCCTCCTCCGCGCCGCGGCGGCGGCGATGGGCGGTGAGGCTGGGTCGCGGAAGGACGGCGGGCGGCAGCGCACTATCGCGCCGGCCTGCCGGGCTCCCGGCTGACTAATTGGTTAGTCAGAGTGGGACCGGCGGGTCGGCAAGTCAAGACTTGTGGGCTGACTAATTAGTTAGTTAGTCTCGTGTCAGGCGGATGGCCAGGGCAAACAGCCCGGCCGCGCGCCTCGCACCGGTCCGGACCTCGCTTGTCCACCGTGCACGCCCCGAGGGCCTGCACCCCCGCACACGCTCCCCGCCTCGACTCGTCCGGCGCCGGGAGCACCTCCCTTCCCCTTCCTTCCACGCCATCGCCGCGCCCCCCGTTTCCCGGCCGTCCGGAACCGGCGCGACCCCGGAGGCACCCATGAGCGCTCGCCGAAGTCTGGTATGGCTCGGCCTCACGCCCGAACCGGAACAGGAACTGCCCGCCGCGGTGGCCGCCCTGCGCGCCCCGGCGACAGGCCGGCCACCGGCGGCCCTGGTCAGCGCCGAGCGACGCCGGGTCGAGCGGCTGGTCCTGCGCGGCACCCAGCGCGGCTGGCTGCGCTACCTGAGCGAAGTCACCGACCTGGTCGTCGAGGCCGCGGCGGCATCGCCGCCCGCCGACCCCGGGGCGGCGCTCCTGGCCGGCGAGGTCGTCCTGGACCACCACCGCATGCTGATCGGCCTGCCCGGCGCCGCCTACGCGCGCACCGCCGCCCAACGACAGGCCCTGGAAGGGGCGTTGGCACGTCTGCGGCACCGCCGCCCCGCCCTCCCCGGCCACTCCGAGCCCAGGAGCACAGTATGACCGGCGTCTTCTCCCTCCTCCCCGGCGGACAGCCCGGTCTGCTCGTCTCGCCGGTGTTCGGTGCCGAGCCGTGCCGCGGGGTCGAGGACCACGCCCGCTACCTCGCCGCAGGCGGGTACACCCCTCTGGCCCCGCGCGACCGGCTCCCCGAGCGGATCGCCGCCGTCGGACTGCGCGGCCGCGGGGGCGCCGGCTTCCCCACAGCCGTGAAACTGCAGGCCGTCCGCGACGCCCCCGGCAGGCCCGTCGTCGTCGCCAACGGCGAGGAGGGCGAGCCCGGCTCCGTCAAGGACCGGTGGCTGCTGCGCCACCGACCGCACCTGATCCTGGACGGCCTGCGCCTGACGGCGGCCATGACCGGTGCCGCACGCGGCGTCGTCTACCTCGCCGACCCCCTCGCCGAGCAGGCCGTCCTGCGGGCCCTCGCCGAACGCCCCACCGACCCGCCCGTCGACGTCGTACGCACCGAGCACACCTATGTGGCGGGGGAGGAGACCGCCGTCGTACGGCGCATCGACGGCGGCCCGGCCCTGCCCACGGCGAAACCACCCCGCCCCTTCGAGGCGGGAGTCGGCGGCGCGCCCACCCTGGTCGCCAACGTGGAGACACTGGCACGGATCGCGCTCATCCACGCGTGCCCCGACGCAGCGGCCGCCGTCGCCGGTGCCCACCTGGTGACCCTCTCGGGACCGGCCGGTTCCGCGGCGGCGCTGGTCGAGGTGCCCGCCGGCACACATCTGAAGGTCCTCGCCGACCTGACCGGACACGGCAGGGCCCCGGCGGTCCTCCTCGGCGGCCTGTTCGGCGGGCTGTACGGCACGGGCTGGACGGACCTCCGGCTCGACCACGACCGGCTGCAGGAGGCCGGCGCCGCGCTCGGCTGCGCGGCGCTGCACTTTCCGCACCCCGAGGACTGCCCGGTCGCCGTGGCCGTCGAGGCCGCCGCCTACCTCGCCGCCCAGAGCGCCCGCCAGTGCGGGGTGTGCGTCTCCGGCACCGGCGCGCTGGCCCGGACCCTCGCCGCCGCCGCACGCGGTGGTGCGGACCACGACCCGACCGGCCGGCTTCGCCGCTGGTCGGCGCAACTGCCCGGCCGAGGGGCCTGCGGGCTGCTCGATGCCGCCGCCCGCGTCGTCGCCACCCTCCTCGCCCACTTCCCCGACCGGATCGACACCCACCGCGATGCCGGCTGCCGCGCGTGCCACGGCGAGCGGCCGGAGGACGGCCGCCGGTTCACGGTGCCGGTGCCCTGACCCGTACCCCCCGCCCCACCCCCGTCGAACCGCCGGAACCCGGCGCACCGAAAGGACCGCACGATGAAACTCCTGCTGGACTCCACCCGCTGCCAGGGCTACGGCCTGTGCCAGGAACCCGCCCCGGAACTGATCGACATCGATGAGTGGGGTTACGCGCAGGTGCGGGTCCACGACGTGCCGCCCGGCAGTGAGGACGCCGCCGAGGCCGCCGTCGCCGCCTGCCCCAACTCCGCCCTGAAGCTGGTGAAGTGAGATGGGACGCGACCTGTCCGCACTCTTCGACCCCGTCTCCGTCGCCGTCGTGGGAGCCAGCGACGACCCGGCCAAGTACGGCCACGCCATCGCCGCCCAGGCCCTCCGGGCCAACGGCCACCGCCCCGTCCACCTGGTCAACCGCCGCGGTGGCACCGTGCTCGGAAGGACCGCGGCCCCCACCCTGAGCGCGATCGGCGACGTGGTCGACCTGGCGGTGGTCTCCGTGCCCGCAGCCGCATTCGAGGACGCCGTCGACGAGGCCCTGCGGTGCGGGGCTCGTGCGATCGTCGCGATCACCGCGGGCTTCGCGGAGACCGGCGAGGCGGGCCGCGCCCGCCAGCATGCCGTCGCCGAACGCGTACGCGCCGCCGGTGCCGTACTGGTCGGGCCCAACTGCCTCGGCCTGGCGGACAACACCACGGACCTCTTCCTGACCTCCGACACCTTCACCCCGGGCGGGGTCGCCCTCCTCAGCCAGAGCGGCAACCTGGCCCTGGAGCTCCAGCTCCGCTTCCGGCCGCACGCCCTCGGCTTCTCCCGCTTCGTCTCCCTGGGGAACCAGGCCGACGTGACGCTCGTCGACCTGCTCGCCGACTGCGCCCGGCACGAGGGCACCCGGGCCGTCGCGGTCTACGCGGAGGACTTCGCCGACGGACGTGCCTTCGCCGAGGCGGCCGCAGCGGCCGGGAAACCCGTGGTGCTCCTCACCGGCGGACGCGGCGACGCCTCCGCGCGCAGCGCCCAGTCGCACACCGGGGCCCTGACCACCTCGGCCGACGTGGTGGCCGCCGCCTGCCGGGACGCCGGTGTGGAACTGGTCGCCACCCCGCGCGAACTCACCGTCGCCCTGGCCGCGTTGACCGGCGGGCGCAGGGCGGCCGGCCACCGGGTCGCCGTGCTCACGGACGGCGGCGGCCACGGCGTCGTCGCCGCCGACGCCGCCGAGACGGCCGGGCTGACCGTGCCCGAACTCCACGAGCCGACCCGCGCACGCCTGCGCACGGCCCTGTGGGAACAGTCGGCCGTCAGCAACCCGGTGGACCTCGCGGGGATGGGCGAGCAGGACCCGGGCTCGTACGCGGAGACCGTCGCCGCGCTGCTGGCGGCCGAGGAGGTCGACGCCGTCCTGATGACCGGCTACTTCGGCGGCTACGCGGCCGCCGGGGGCGGGCTCGGGGGAGGGGGTACGGCGCTCGCGGCCGGGGAACAGCAGGCCGCACGCCTCATCGCGGCCCGGCACCGGGCCACCGCCAAGCCCCTCGTGGTGCAGTCGATGTATCCCGAGTCGCCCAGCTGCCGCACCCTCGTCGCCGCCGGCATCCCGGTCTTCGCCGCCACCGAGGACGCCGCTCGCGCCCTCGCCGCCACCGCACCCGGCGCACCGCGCACCGGCGTCGCGCCCCTGCCCCGACCCGCCGCCCCCCTGCACGAGTGCGGCTATCTGCAGACCCGCAGCGCCCTCGAAGCGGCCGGAGTCGCCTTCCCCGCCGCCCGGGAGATCCATGACGAGGCGGAACTGCTCGCGGTGACCGGGGAGTTCGGCGGCCCCTATGTCCTCAAGGCCCTGCACCTGCTGCACAAGACCGACGCGGGCGGTGTGGCGCTGGGCCTGGCCGGGCGCGACGAACTGCTCGCCGCCTTCCGCGAGATGCACGCCCGGCTCGGCGCCCCCACCTACTCCGTCGAGGCCATGGCGGACACGACGGGCGGAGTCGAGCTGATCGTCGGCGTCAACCGGGACCCCCGCTTCGGTCCCGTCGCCATGGTGGGGCTGGGCGGAGTGCTGGCCGAGGCCCTGCGCGACATCGCCTTCGCCCTGGCCCCGGTATCCGCCGACCGCGCCCTGCAGCTGCTGCGCGGACTGCGCACCGCCGCCCTCCTCGACGGGGTGCGCGGCAGACCCGCCGTCGACATCACCGCGGCCGCCGCTGCCGTGGAGACGATCACCTCCTTCGCCGCCGCCCACCCGGAGATCGCCGAGCTCGAGGTCAACCCCCTGCTCGTGAGCCCCCACGGAGTCCTCGCCCTCGACTCCCGCGCCGTACTCGCCTGACCCAGCCCCGTTCGACCCGACCCCGTTGCGACTCGACCGAAGAGGCACCCATGGACATGCGCTACACCCCCGAGCAGGCCGATCTGAAGCGCCGCGCCGCCGACTACGCACGCCTGCTGATGCGCCACGAGGAGCAGTCCGAGCAGGCCGGCGGCCCGCTGCCGCAGCAGCTCGTCACCGAGCTGACCCGGGCCGCCATGGACGCCCGCGTCTACGCCATCAACATGCCCGCCGAATGGGGCGGAGCCGGCCTCTCCCTCCTCGACCAGGTCATCGTCGAGGAGGAGTTCGGCAAGGTCACCAACTGCCTGTGGGACATCCCCTGGCGCCCGGCCAACGTGCTCGCGTACGGCGACGAGCGACAGCGCGAGAAGTACCTGCTGCCCGTCATCCGGGGCGAGAGGTTCGACGCGTTCGCGGTCACCGAGCCGGGCGCCGGATCGGATCCGTCCTCCGGCACCTCCACGGCGACCCGCACCGACGGCGGCTGGCTGCTCAACGGGGAGAAGTGGTTCGTCACCTGCGGCGACATCGCCGACTTCCTGCTGGTGCAGGCGGACGCCGGCCCGGACCGGCTGCCCACCCTCTTCTTCGTCGACAAGGCCGCGCCCGGCGTCGAGATCACGCGGGTCCCGCGCTTCATGCACTCCGCGGTCAACGGGCATCCCGAGTTCACCTTCACCGACGTCTTCGTGGCCGACGAGGACGTGCTCGGCGGCGTCGGCAAGGGCTATGAGCTGACCAAGGAGTGGTTCACCGACGAACGCCTGATGATCGCCGCCCGTACCGTCGGCGCGGCCGAGCGTGCCCTGGAACTGGGCCGTGACTGGGCGGTGGAGCGCGAGCAGTTCGGGGCGCCGATCGCCTCGTACCAGCTGATCCAGGGCATGCTCGCGGACTGCGCGGTGGACATCGCGGTCAACCGTGCCTACACCCACCAGGTGGCCTGGGAGGCCGACCAGCCCGACACCGACCGCAAGACGCTGCACGCCAAGGCCGCCACCGCCAAGCTCGCGGCCAGCGAGGCCGCCGGCCGGGTCGCCGACCGCTGCCTGCAGATCTTCGGCGGCCGGGGCTACGACCGCACCTACCCCGTCGAGCGCATGTACCGGGAGCTGCGCGTCGACCGGATCTGGGAGGGCACCTCCGAGATCCAGCGGCTGATCATCGCACGCGAGCTGATCAAGCGCGGCACCCGGGCCCTGGCTCTGCCCACGCACTGATACCGGCCACGCACTGATACCGGCCACGCACTGACACCGGCCAGGCACTGAAGCCCCGACCCGCGCTGAAACCCGACGCGCGCTGAAACCCCGCCACGCACTCAAACCCGCCCCTTCACCACCACACAGCGAGGACTTCCATGGACTTCCGTCTCACCCCGCGCCAGACACAGCTCAAGGCCGCGGCCCGCGCCCTCACCGACGTCATCGCCGCCTACGAGATCCAGTGCGAGGAGAACAACGGCCTGCCCGCCGACGTCCACGCCAAGATCCGCGACGCGGTCCTCGACGCCGGACTCCAGGCCGTCAACATGCCGGCCGAATGGGGCGGCGCCGGACTCACCATCGCCGAGCAGGCCACCGTCCAGGAGGAGTTGGGACGGCTCACCGGCGCCCTGTGGGACATGGTGTGGCGGCCCGCGAACGCCCTGCGTCACTGCACTCCGGAGCAGCGCGAACGCTTCCTCGTCCCGGTGATCAGGGGCGAGCGGCGCGACTGCTACGCCGTCACCGAACCCGGCGCCGGCTCCGACCCGCAGAACCTCGCCACCACGGCGACGAGGAACGACCAGGGCTGGGTGCTCAACGGCGAGAAGTGGTTCGTGACGGTGGGCGATCACGCCGACTTCATGATCGTGCTCGCCGCGGCGGGGCCGGAGCGCGCGCCGACACTGTTCCTCGTCGACAAGGACACCCCCGGCATCGAGATGACCCGCGTGCCCCGCTTCATGCACACCTTCGTCTACGAGCACCCCGAGTTCACCTTCACCGACGTCCAGGTCGGCGAGGACGCCGTGCTCGGCGGCGTCGGCGAGGGATACGACATCACGCGCTCGTGGTTCACCGAGGAACGCCTGATGATCGCGGCGCGCACCACCGGCGCGGCCGAGCGCGCCCTGGAACTGGCCCGTGACTGGGCGGTGGAGCGCGAGCAGTTCGGGGCGCCGATCGCCTCGTACCAGCTGATCCAGGGCATGCTCGCGGACTGCGCGGTGGACATCGCGGTCAACCGTGCCTACACCCACCAGGTGGCCTGGGAGGCCGACCAGCCCGACACCGACCGCAAGACGCTGCACGCCAAGGCGGCCATCGCCAAGCTCGCGGCGAGCGAGGCCTCAGGACGGGTGATCGACCGGTGCCTGCAGATCCACGGTGGCCGGGGCTACGACCGTACGTACGCCGTCGAACGGCTCTACCGGGAGCTGCGCGTCGACCGGATCTGGGAGGGCACCTCCGAGATCCAGCGGCTGATCATCGCCGGGGAGCTGATCAAGCGGGGCTCGGGGGTCCTGGACCTGCCCACCGCCTGACAGCAACGGCCGACACGGACCGAAGGGAGCCATGTATGACCGGCATCGAACGCGTCGGAGTCGTCGGCTGCGGACTGATGGGCGCGGGTATCGCCGAGGTCTGCGCGCGGGCCGGCCTGCCGGTCACCGTGGTGGAACGCGACGCGCAGGCGGCCCGCGTGGGCCGCCTGCGCATCACCCGCTCGCTCGACCGGGCCACCGCGCACGGCAGCCTCACCACCGAACGGCGCGAGGCCGCCGCCGACTTGATCACCGTGGTGGAGCAGATCGAGGCCCTGCACGACCGGGACCTGGTGATCGAGGCCGTGGCCGAGGACGAACGCCTCAAGACCGACGTCTTCACCCGCCTCGACACCGTGGTCACCGGCGACGACACCATCCTCGCGACGAACACCTCCGCCATCCCGGTCATCCGGCTCGCCGCAGCGACCGGCCGCCCGGAACACGTCGTCGGCGTGCACTTCTTCAACCCCGTACCGGTCCTGCGGCTGGTGGAACTCGTACCGTCCCTGCTCACCTCGGCCGACACGGTGACCCGCGCCGAAACCTTCGTGACGGACATGCTCGGCAAGGAGGCCGTACGCACCCGGGACCGGGCCGGCTTCGTCGTCAACGCGCTGCTCGTCCCCTACCTGCTGGCCGCCATCCGCATGGTGGAGTCCGGCAGCGCGAGCGTCGAGGACATCGACCGCGGCATGGTCCTCGGCTGCGCGCACCCCCTGGGTCCACTGGCCCTCACGGACCTCATCGGCCTGGACACCACGCGGGCCATCGCCGAGTCGCTGTACGCCGAGTTCCGCGAGCCGCAGTACTCACCGCCCCCACTGCTGTCCCGGATGGTGGAGGCCGGACGGCTGGGCCGGAAGTCCGGACGGGGCTTCCACACGTACGACGAACACCCGCTTCGCGAGGCGATGACACCGGAGGGACCGCGGTGAGGGAAAATGGCCACGGCCTACGACCACCGGACGAGGGGAGCGGCAGGGTGTCGACCAAGGTGCGCACGGCAGACACGCGCGAGCGCATCCTGACCGCGGCGTGCGAGGTCATCGCCGAGATCGGCTTCGAGAAGATCCGCATGCGCATGGTCGCGGAGCGCGCCGGCGTGTCGACCGCGCTGCTGCACTACCACTTCGACACGCGCGAGAAGCTGTTCACCGAGGCGATGACCCACTCCTTCGCCCACACCGCCGTCGACGTCGAACGCGACGCGGAAACGGCGCCGGCCGCGGTCGTCCTGGCCCGGATCCTGCGCAGCCTGCTGCCGACCGACCCCGAACTGCGGCAGGACTGGCGGCTGTGGCAGGAACTGTGGGCCCGGGCCCTGCGCGACGAGACCACCCGCGCCTTCGCCGTGGACCTGTACGCGCAGCTGCACGCCTGGGTGGCCGGAGCGGTACGGCGCGGCATCGCCTCCGGCGAGTTCACGCCCACCGACGTGGACGAACTGAGCACGCTGGTCCTGTCACTCAGCGACGGCTACGGCATCCGCCTGATGCTGTGCGACCCCACGGTCACCCTGGACACGGCCCTCACCGCCATCTGGCGCCAGGTGTCCACCGCGCTGGGCCTGCCGGCCTCGCTGCCGACGGAGTGACCGCTGTCCGGGTCGCGCTGCCGGCCCACGCCCATCAGAAGTGCGACTCCCGCGGCACCCCGCTGATCCCGGAGAGACGCGGCGGTGCCTGCTGGGGCCTCGACGGGGCCGATGGACCCAACCTGGTCTGCGCGGCCTGCGGCCTGCCCGTGGCCGGCCGGATCGACGACTGCTCGCTCCGGTCGCTCTGACAGGCGGTGTGGCTCGCCCCGGACGCCGTACACCGTCTCCCCGTCGACGGTGCCGGCACCCCACCGCAATGGACGCCGACGGAAAGCCGATCGGCACCCGTCCGCGAGGGCGGGTGCCGATGCGGGGGCCGGCCGGGGGAGGGACCTACCGGGCCATGGCGACGGCGTACGGCGGCAGGGGCGGGGCAAGCTGGATTCCGGGGGCGAGTCCCAGGGCGACGAGGGCGTCGGGCAAGCCGCGGCCGACGCGGGCCGCCTCCGGCGTCCCCGGGGCGGCCAGTTGTCGGCAACTGGCCGCGATGATCTCGAAGAGGTGCTGCACCCTGCCCGCTCCGCGTGGCAGCAACTGGCCGTGGAAGTCCTCGTGGTGAGCGAGGACGAGCGCGGCCAGGCCGGCGACATGGGCAGAGGCCGTGCCGGTGCCGTCGAGGACGGTGTACCCGCCCTCCGGCGCGCACGACAGGACCGCCACTCCGGGGGCGGCCGCGTCGACTCCGGGGCCGTGGCAGCTGAACGGTGCGGCGAAGAGCCCTTCCGGTGTCAACTGCGTTCCGCAGTGGGTGGCTTGGGACGTGTCCGGCGGGTACGAGCCGTAGACGCCGAGGGCGCCGACGGCGAACACGGTGGGCAGCGAGGCAGGGAAGGAGAGCGGCCCGCCGGTGTCCCCGGCCGGGGCCACGCAGGCGATGCCCGCCGCGGCCGCGTCGGCGAGTTTGCGGGAGACCAGTGCCGAGGGGTACGGGGTCGCCACGGCGATGTGGGCGATGTCGGCCTCGGTCTCGATGCAGTGGTCCAGGGCGGCGATCAGGTCACTGAAGTGGCCGTCGGGCAGCACCTGGCAGACCTCGATCTCCGCGTCGACGGCGATGCCGATGATGCCCTTGCCGGTGTCGGCTCCGGCGATGATGCCGGCGGCGTGGGTGCCGCTGCCCAGCGTGTCGTGGGCCCAGCCATCGTCCGTGCCGCGGACGATGTCGACCCCGGAGCGCACCCGTTGCCGCAGGTCGGGGTGTTCGGCGCTGACGCCGGATCCGATGGCCGCGATCTTGATGCCGAACGCGCGGAAGGTGGGCGGCAGCCGGTCCACGCGCATGGCCTGCTGGCCCCAGCCGTAGTGCTGCCGCTGCTCCAGTTCCGGGTACACGGTGGCGAGCGGGGTGAGGGTGACGAGGTTCTCCTGGGTTGCCGACAGGTCGGGTCGATGGATCCAGCGGTCCGTGTAGCCGCCCTTGGGCCGCACGTACAGCGACTGGACGGACTCCGCCGTGTCCGTCGTGAGTGTGAGGGTGACTGACCCGTCCGCACCGGTGATGCCCTGGGCCGGCCAGGTCGCACCGATCAGGAACACTCCCGCGCCGGCCAGCGGTTCGCCGTCCGGGCCGCAGACGCGCAGCGTGATCTCGGCGGGTCGCTCCAGCGGGGTCAGCAGCCCCGGGTCGCGCAGCGGCAGCGTCGCTGTGCCCACGGATGCGGGTCCGGTCCCGGTCAGCGGCAGGTCCGGTTCGATGTGCACGTGCAGCGCCCGCATCGCCGGCATCTGGGCCTCGGCCGCCTCGACGACAGCGACGTCCGGGCACGAGGGGTACAGCCCGGCGGACTGCAGCTTCTGCGAAGGCCGCAGCCTGCGTACGACGGTGACCTCGGGCATGCGCTCCAGCTGGTCGCACACCGCGTCCGTGCCCAGTGCGGCGACCCCCGACGGGAGCAGGTGCTGCGGCAGCGGCGTGACCAGGTACCGGCCCCGGCGCGGTTGCACCGTGATCGGTGACGGCGCGCCCGTCCCGCGTGGTTCCGCTTCCCTGCCCTCGGGGCGCGGCCCACCGGCCCCCGAGCCCTCTGATGCGCTCTCGCGGTTGTTTCGGGGCTTGTTTCCGGGCCTTTCCTTGACCATTACGTCCACCTTCACAACGGCTGTGTCGTCCTCTTGCTCCTGATCCGGTGCCGGGCGGCGCGCGCTTCCACAGTGGTGCGGTGTGCCCGGGGACCAGTTCCGGGCACACCGCACCGCGCGCCGCGTATGTCAGCCGATGCCGAAGGGCTGGCCCATCTGGCCGAAGCCGAAGCCGGACTGCTGGTACTGCGGGAACTGCTGCCCGAACGACTGCGGGCCGTACCCGCCGCCCCACTGCTGCCCCTGCATGCCCTGCATGCCCTGGGCGCCCTGCTGGCTCTGCTGGAGCAGCGTCACGATCGCCGTCGGCAGTGCCTGCTGCACGGACTGCTCGACCGCGCTGCGGACGCCCTGGTGCAGCGTGTGGTGCAGCGCGAGCGCGAGGTAGGGGTGCGCCTGGTGGGCCATGCCCTGCTGCTGCAGCTGTTGCTGGACCTGCTGGATCTGCTGCAACGTCTGCTGCATGCGCTGCGCGATCTGCTGGCCCGCCTGCTGACAGGCCTGCTGGATCGCCTGCTGGACCACCTGTGCGAGCTGGCCCTGCGGGGCGCCGATCTGCTGGCCGAACTGCTGCTGGGGCTGGGTACCGGTCATCACCGACATGAAAGCTCCGTTCGATGCCATGGAAAGGCCCACATAAGGAATAATGTTGGCCTTATCGGAATAAAACCGACGTGTTGAAGCTAGGTTGACGAGGTCACGACCGCAATCGGAAGAACCGCCCAGGGCAGAGGAACCCCCGATCGCCCCGCCTCCTGTTGCCGACCGCTCGGTTTACCCCTCGCCGATCGACTGCTCGGCCCAGTTGGTCTTGCCCGTGGGTGTGCAGCGGGTGCCCCAGCGCCTGGTGAGTTCGGCGACCATGAGCAGGCCGCGCCCGCCCTCGTCGCTCAGCCGGGCCCGGCGTAGACGAGGGGCGGTGCTGCGGGCGTCGGAAACCTCGCAGATCAGGGAACGCTCCACCCGTTTGCGTGCCTCGGACACGACGGCGGGATCGGCAAGCCCGGCAGTCCGGCGCCGGGCTGCACGGGGCAGTCCGGCGCCGTGCTGCACGGCCGCCGCCAGTGCACCGAGCCGGACGCCCAGGGGCGATCGCGGCCCCCATCACCACCGACCACGGCGTGTCCGGCACGCGTTCTCGACGCCCTGCGCGGGGCTCGCCGGGGTGGTGGCGGGGGAGGGGAGCGGACGAGGCCGCTGCCCGACGGCGCACTTGGCCGTACGGGGCTAGGCCGACGGTTTTGCCAGCAGGAGTTCGGTGTTGTGGTCGGCGGCCGTGCCGATGCGGGTGGCGGGGGTGGCGTAGGGGTCGTTGTAGGCGAGTTCGCGGTACAGCGCGGCCAGGCCGGGGTCGGAGGTGTCGGTGAAGTCGGTCCGGTACGGCGCGGCCGACTCGATGAGCGTGGTGAACACCGAGAGGGTGCCGTCCTGGTTGTCGGCGATCTCGATGATCCGGGCATGGTGCGGGTAGTCCACGTGGGAGGCGGTGTTGATCTCCCAGAAGGCGCGCTCGGGCACGGCGTGGCCGTGCGCGAGGATCCGGTTGGTGTGGGTGTGGCCGTTGACCCAGGCCACGACGTTCGGGAAGCGCTGGAGCAGGGCGACGAGCTCGGCCCCGCTGTGCCGGCCCTCGAAGGGGTGGTACGGGTCGGGCAGCAGGTTGCCCATGGTGCCGCTGGTGTGGTGGCTGAAGACGACGGCGAGACGGCTGTCGGAACCGCCGCGCACCACGTGGCCGTCGGTGTCGTACCAGTGGCCGCTGTGCGCCTTGAGGACCGACTCCAGCCAGTTCAGCTGTGCGGTGCCGAGGGAACCGTCGGCGAAGCCGGCCCGGTTGGTGGTGTCGAGACTGATGCCGAGGACGCCGTCGGCGAGGTCGAAGGTGTAGTAGAGCCGCCCGGTGTCGGCCGAGTCCGCGGTGAAACCGTGTCCGGCGGGGCCGGCGCCGGTGTACGCGGGGTTCAGGTGCGCCCGGGCGAACTCGGCCGGTGTGAACGGATGGCGTCGCTCGTCCGGCGTGACCGTACGGATCGCACCACCGTTGGCGAGCAGCTTGCTCAGCAGGAGCACGGCCTGGGCGGGGTCGTGGAGCACCGCGTCCGCCAGTTGCGCCGCCGTGGCGTCGTCGCAGCCCTCCAGCTTGCGCGAGCCGGTGTAGAGGTCGTTCAGCAGCCCCAGGTCGGGCAGGCTGCCCTCGATGCTGTCGTCGTGGTTGCCGACCGTGGTGTACCACGGGACGCTCAGGCCCGGGGCGTCGAAGGGGCGGATGGCGCCGCTCAGGAGTCCGGGGATCTCGGGCAGGCCCTTGGCCTTGTAGGCGTCCTGGAGCGGGGACTCCGGGTTCCAGTACTGCGCGCTGCCGGAGTTCTGCACACCCTCGTAGCGACGGGGGTCACCGCTGTTCGGAGTGATCCGGCCGCCGCTCATGACGGTCAGATACCAGTCGAGTTCGATCCGTTCGTGATTGTCGGTGTTGTCACCCGTGGCCATGACGAAACCGAACGGCAGCCCGGTGTACGGGCCCTGGCGCACCTGGTTGACCCGTTCGACCAGCGACGAGGCGCCCCGCACGGTCAGCGCCTCCTGCGGCCGGTGCGCGCTGTCGTTGAGGCGGGCCAGGTACTCGAACCGCACCGGTGACTCGGTGTCCGTCAGGTGCAGGTCGGTGAACTGCACGAAGGAGGCGAGCCCGGTGCGCCGGTCGTCCCGGCCGGCGTCCGCGCCGGCCAGCTCCGCGCGCACCACCAGCGGCCAGCCCGGCCCCGCCGTGAGCCGCTTGTACGCACCTGAATCGAGCGGTGTCGCCACCTGCTCCAAGGTGGTCCCGGCAGTACGTACCGCACGTGCCGCGGTTGCCGCGACGGCCCGGTCCAGCGCTGCGGCGGTTCCCGGCGTCAGCACCGGCCAAAGGGCCGCTCCCGCAGCCGCGGCGGACGCTCTCGACAGGAACCGACGACGGCTCGTCCCGCTCATGAATCCCCCTTGTACGAAGGTCACTTGGCTTCGGGCCCGCCGGTCGGGCGGCCCCGCCGCGGCAACCCTACTGATGGGTACAGCTGTGTCCAGGGCGCGGAGGGAAACTTGGAGAGAACACGGCCAGCGCATGGCGCACGCGGTCCCGGCGCCGGGCGGCGGCCCGGCTCGGCCCGGTTCGCCTCAGGAAATTGAAAGCACTACCACGACCGAAAAGTGCCCCCCGCTGAGCCCGCCGGATGAATTGACCGGTCTCACTGTGGAACATTCGGGCGAGGTCGACTGACACCGCTTGGGCAACACCCTGGACACCCTTGAAAGGGAAACGAGTTGTCGCTCGGTACGACATCCGGAAACCTGTCCCTGCAGGTCCTCACCCCGTCCAGTGACCCGTCGCTGATCGCCGAATGGGCCGGCGGAAAAGGGAAGAACCTCCACAGCCTCACCACGTTCGGCTTTCACGTGCCGAGATGGTCCGTCCTCGGCATGAATGTCTTCGCGGAATTCTGCCGCGGCAGCGGTCTGGAACCGCACCTGGCACGGCTCCTCACCGACGGCTGGGAGTCGAGGCCCGGGCAGGTCGCCGAGGAGATCGCCCGTCTCATCCGGGCCGCGCCCCTCGGCCCGCCCGTCGCCGACGCCGTCCGGCGTGCCTACCAGCAGGCCGGTGGCGGCGCGGTGGCCGTCCGCTCGTCCGGTGCCGAGGAGGACGGCGCGCGGCACTCCTTCGCGGGCCAGTTCGACAGCTTCCTCAACATCCGCGGCACCGACGAGGTGATCGCCCATGTCCGCCGCTGCTGGGCCTCCGCCTTCTCGGAACGCTCCCTGCGCTATCGCGCCCGGCGCCGGCTGCCGCCCGGCACCGGGGGCGTCGCCGTCGTCGTGCAGCGCATGGTGCCGGCCGAGCGCAGCGGCGTGCTCCTCACCGCCGACCCGGCAACCGGCCGCACCGACCGGCATGTGGTCAGCGCCGTACACGGACTGGGGGAAGGGCTGGTCTCGGGCGCCGTCGATGCGGACACCGTCGTCCTGGACGCCGCCACCGGCGAGCCGCTCACCACCGTGATCGGTGACAAGCGGGAGCGCTACGACGCCGGCTCCGGACCCGGCTGCAAGGTCTCACCCGTCGCCGACGAGGAGCGCGCCGAGCCCGCCCTCAGCGCCGCCGACCTGGCCCGGCTGCACGAGGCCGGCACCCGCATCAGCACACACCACGGCGCCCCTCAGGACATCGAGTGGGCCATCGCCGAGGACACCCTGTGGATCCTGCAGAGCCGCCCGGTCACCAGCCCCGCACCCCGGGGAGAGCAGCGGATCTGGGACAACTCCAACATCATCGAGAGCTTCAGCGGCGTCGTCTCCCCGCTCACCTACAGCTTCGCCGCCGACACCTACGCCAAGGTGTACGACAGCTACGCCCGCGCCCTCGGTGTCCGCGGCGAGCAACTGCGCGAGGTGCGCGAGTGGACCCCGCACCTGCTGGGCTATGTCCACGGCCGGGTCTACTACAACCTCTTCCACTGGTACCGCATGGTGCGCCTGGCCCCGCTGTACCCGCTGGGCCGGCGAGTCCTGGAGAAATCCCTCGGCGTCGCGGAGAGCATTTCCGACGAACTCGCCGACACCCTCCATCCGTTCACTCCCCGGCCCGGCCTGCGCGGCCGCTGGTCACGCCTGACCCGCACGGTGAAATTCGCCGGGAGGTACGTCACCATCCACCAGTCCGTGGAGCGATTCCACCGCGATTTCCACCGGGCATACGCGATCTTCAACAATATCGACTACGACGCGCTGCCCGGTGACGAGACCTACCGCCGTTTCCGCCGCCTGCAGCGCGAACTCATCGAGAAATGGGGCCCGATGCAGGCCCTGGACGCCACCATTCTGCTCTCCATGGGGCTGCTGGCCCTGCTCACCCGCCGATGGCTGCCCGACGCACCGGAATGGTTCACGTGGGCCGCGGCGGCCCCCTCCGGCACCGTGGAATCCGCCGAACCGGTGCGCGCCCTGCGCAAGCTGGCCGCCCAGGCCCGCGCCGACGCCGAGGTCCTGCATGTCCTGGAGCACACCGCCGACTCCGAGTGCCTCCCGGCACTGCGCGCGGCCGGGCACACCCGGTTCCTCGCCGCCGTCGACGCCTACCTCGCCGACTACGGCTACCGCAGCCCCGACGAACTGAAGCTGGAGGTCCCCGACCTGCACGAGAACCCGGCCGGACTCGTCACCCTGCTGCGGGACGCCCTGCCGGACAGCGCGGACAGCGGTGCCGCGGAGCGGCGCGGCGCGGCAGAGGCGCGTCCCGACGAGGCCCAGGCCTACCTCGACGCGCACCTGCGCGGCCCGCGCCGACTGCTGTACGAGCGGGTGCGGGGCAAGGCCCGGACGGCGCTGGCCGACCGGGAACGCCTCAGGTTCTGCCGCACCCGTGCCTTCGGAGCGGCCAAGCGCATGCTGCGCGCCCTCGGCCGCGACCTGGCACACGCCGGAGCCATCGACGCCTGGGACGACGTGTTCATGCTGCGCCTGGAGGAGATCGCGGGCGCCTACGAGGGCGCGATCGTCCACACGGAACTGCGCGAGCTGGCCGCCCTGCGCCGCAGGCGACTGGCCGCCGATACCGCGCAGAGCGCGCCGTCCCGTTTCGTCACCCGCGGCGCCCCGTACTGGTCGGGGAACCTGGAGCGGGCCGGCTGGAGCAGCCCCCCGGCCGCCCGCAGCGGTGCCCGTGAACTGCAGGGCACCCCCTGCTGCCCCGGCGTCGCCGAGGGAGGCGCCGTCGTCACCGACAGCCCGCGCGACATCGGCGGCGGCATTCTCGTCACCTATCGGACCGACCCGGGCTGGGTCGGCGCGCTGACCTCGGCGGCCGCGCTCGTCATCGAGCGGGGCAGCCCGCTCACCCATGTCGCCGTCGTGGCACGTGAGCTGGGCATTCCGACCGTGGTCCAGGTCAGGGACGCCACGACCGAGATCCGCACCGGCACCCGGCTGCGCGTCGACGGCGCCGCCGGGACGGTCACCGTACTCGCCGATCCGCCCGACGACGCCACGCCCGCCGCCCGGCACAGCTCTGGAACGGAGACCCACCCGTGATCCTCACCGAGGAGCAGCTCCAGGACCTGCTCGACAAGTCCCTCGCCGAACTGCCCCGCGCCACCCAGAGCGCCGTGACCCTCGAAGGCTCCGTGGCCGAGGGCTTCGGCAACTCTTCCTCGGACATCGACTTCCTCCTCATCGACCGCTGCGGGGACGACCTGCCGATCATGCCGTCCCTGCTGTTCGTGGACGGCCGGCGAGTGGAGATCCGCACCCGGTCGGTGCGGCAGATCGCCGCCCAGTTCCACGCGGTGCAGCAGCACGCCAAGCGGCCCGGCCGGCTCCCGGAGGACCTCCTCAACCGCTGCCAGCGGCTGCTGCACAGCCACCCGCTGCGCGACCACGCCCTGGTCGAGGAGGTGAAGGCGATGCTGCCCGTCGAAGAGTTCCGCCGGATCACCGCCGACTGGTGGGCGCACCGGGCCCGCCAGTCCCTGCGCCACGCGATCGCGCTGCTGTGTCTCGGCGAGGGCGACGAGGCGGCCGAATGGACCCGCGCCGGACTCGTCCAGGCCGTCAAGTCCTGGGCCGCCGGGGTGGGGGAGACCTACCTCGAACCCAAGTGGCTGTCCCTGCAGCTTGCCCGGACCGGCCGCGCGGACGTACGCGACCGCTACGGGGAACTGGACGCCGTCACCCCCGCGCCCGGCGACGCCGACGCCGCCCGCGACCACCTGACCGCCTGCCTCGCCTTCGCCCGGGATCTCGGACTCACCGGAGTGTCCTGGCGGCCCGAGCGGCTCACCGTCGAACGCGTGGCCGGGGTGACCACCTGGCAGACCGGTGAGCGGGTGCATGTCATCCGCGGTGGCCGTGAGGTGTTCGCGCTCGGCGACGACGCCGGGTCCGTCTGGCGCTCCCTCGTCCTGGGCCGGCCGCTGCCCTGGGTGCTGGACACCGCCGCGCACACCGGCGTCAGCGAGCCCGGAGCGCTGCTGGCCGCCTTCCTGCGCTACGGCCTGATCCGCCTCGCCTGGAAGGGCGGCGGCACCGTCACCCCCGCGCTGCCGCTCGCCGCTCCGCCCGGCCCCGTCACCCCACCGCCCTCCCTCGCACGGCCGCTGCTGTCGCTGCACGGTGCGGCGGTGACCGGCTCCCGCGCCGTCGACCTGCTGCCGTTGCCCGCCGACCGGTTCGCGGCCGCCGCCATGGCCCTGGTGTGGTCCAACGTCGTCGTGGAGAACGCCGTCGAGGATCTGACGGGTGCCCTGCGCCAGGGTCAGTGGCGGGTGGCCGAACTCAGCGCGCGCCGTGCCGTGCACGCCGTGCTGCGCGGACTGCTCAGCGCCCACGGCGTCCATCCGCTGCCCGCCGACGCCGGTCTGGTACGCCGCCTCGACCTCCTGCCGCCCGCCACCCGGCCGATCGGGGCACGCGCCGGCGAACTGCTGCGGCGGACCGTCGACTCGGCGGAAGAGGGCGACGGACTGCTCACGGAGGTGCGCGCCTGCACCGCCCTGGTCCGTACCGCGGTGGGCGCCGGGACGTTCCCGGCCTCCTTCGACTCAGCGGCCACCTGGGCGGCCACCTTGCGGCTCGGCCACGACTGGTTGCGCATCGGCGCCCACCTCGACGCGGACCTGCCCGTCGAAGAAGCCCGCGACCTCCTGGCAAGCAACGGCGCCCAGCCCCACCAGGCCCTGTGACGGTGCCGCATCCGACGTTCCGCCCGAAGGAGCCGCCCATGCCCGACCCGATGACGGTGCTGGTGACCGGAGCCGGCGGCCTCGTGGGCGCGGAGGTGACCGCCCGGCTCACCGCCGCGGGCCACACCGTGCTGGCGCTGCTGCACCGCACCCCCCGCATCGTCCGCAACCACGGAAGCGAGCTCACCCCCGGGCCGGGCAGGCTGACCCGGATCACCGGGGACATCACCCGCCCCCGCCTCGGGCTGACCGACGACGACCGGAGGCTCGCCGCCGGCGCCGACCGGATCGTGCACTGCGCCGCCGTCACCGACTTCGGACTGCCCGACGAACGCTACGACCGCGTCAACGTGGCGGGCACCCGGCACGTCCTGGCCCTGGCCCTCGCCGACCGCACACCGCTGGTGCACGTCAGCACCGCCTACGTGTGCGGGGAACGCGACGGCACCGCACGCGAGGACGAAACCGATCTGGGGCAACGCCTGGGCAACGGCTACGAGAAGAGCAAACTCGGCGCCGAGACGCTGGTCCGCACGGCGGCGACCGAGGGCCTGCCGGTGAGCGTGGTGCGCCCGAGCATCGTCACCGGGGCCGCCCGCACCGGCCGCGTCCGCGACTTCAAGACCATCTACCCCGTGCTGCGGGTCCTCACCCGGGGCCTGGTGCGTACCGTGCCGGGCCGCTACGACGCCGTCCTCGACCTGGTCCCCGTCGACCGGGTCGCCCACCTGGTGACCGAGGCCGCCACCCGCTTCCCCGAGGCCGAGGGCCGCACCCTGCACGCCGTCGGGCACGAGCTGACGCTGCGGGACTTCTCCGACGTCCTGGCCGAGTACCCCTCCTTCCACGTGCCGCGGTTCGTCCCGCGGTCCGCGTTCTCCGCCGCGGACCTGCCCGACCGGGAACGCCCCTACTACCACCGCGTCATCTCCCTGTACGAGACCTACTTCCGGCGGCGTGTCCACTTCGACGACGCCCAGGCGACGGTCTTCAGCCACCGGCCGGCGCCGGCCGGCGCACGACCGTACCTGCGCCGCCTCCTCGACCACTGCCTCATGACCGGCTATCTCGGCCCGGCCCCGCACCGGGGACCGGCCGCCGCCCGACCCGACGGGAGCACCCATCGATGACCACCGCGCACCTCGCCGAGCCCCCGCGCGGCATTCCCGTCTCCCCGCTGCTCACCTGCCAGCCCGCCAAACAGCGGCTGTACGGCGCCGACACCTACTACCAGGAGAGTCACGAGCAGCTCGCCACCCTCACCGAGGACGTCCCGGGCTTCGCCCACCGGCACGCGATGCTGCTGCTCAAACCGGACGCCGTGGTGGCCCGCAGGCTGGACGCGGCGGTGTACTGGCTGGCCGGGCAGGGCTTCAGGATCGTCGGAGCGGCGGTCACCCGGCTGACCCGCACCATGATCCGCTCCTTGTGGTACTTCCAGTGGAACCTCGCCACCCCTTACCGCAGGAGGCTCGCGGCCCTGTTCCTCGAGGACGCCGACGCCCTCGTGCTGCTGGTCCGAGCCGTCCACGACCTGGACGTCCCCGCATCGGTCGAACTGACCCGGCTCAAGGGCCCCACGGACCCCGACGCCCGGCAGCCCGGCCAACTGCGTCATCTCCTCGGCCGCTACAGCTACCTGCTGAACCTGGTGCACACCCCTGACGAACCCGCCGACGTCCTGCGGGAGCTGGCCGTCCATTTCGACGACAGCGCACGCGAGCGTCTGTTCCGCACCGCCCTCGCCGGCGACGACCGCCTTGCGGACGCCCTGGAGCTGACCGGGCGGCTCTACGCCGCGACCAAGCCCCGGGACCTCGACTTCCAGCCCGCCGTGGAACGGCTGCGGGACCTCATGTCACCGCACTGCGGCACCGACGCGGGCGCGCGGCAGTTGCTGGAGACCGCGTGGCGGCACGGCATCGAACTCGACCCGTGGGACGCCGTCATCGTCGGCTCGACGGTGCTGCCCATGCGGCAGCCCGGCCGTGCGCCGGTGCTCGACGGAGCCGACGCCGACGCCTGGCGCCGCCACCTGCGGGCCGTCCGCGCCACCCTGACCTGAGGAGCGGCCCATGCAGTTCACCCGGACACTCCCCAAGGAGCTGGTGCACCGCGCCGCGGTCGCCGAGGTCTTCCTGACCGACATGGAGTACCACGGCGAGGACGAACTGCTGCTGGGCGCGCAGCTCCCCCGCCGCCACGCCTTCTACCACGACACCCTCGGCCCCCGTGACCGGCACGATCCGCTGCTGCTGCTCGAGGTGTGCCGGCAGGGCATCTTCGTGGTCGCCCACCGCTGTTTCGACGTGCCCTTGGGGTACAAGTTCCTGCTGCGCACGGTCGAGTTCGAGGTGCCGCACGCATCGGCCCTCACCATGGGAGACGGTCCCACGGAGGCCGTCATCACCACGCATGTCGAGCACCGGTTCCGCGTCCGCACCGGGGTGACCGGCCTGCGGCTGCGCTTCGCCCTGGCCATCGGCCCGCAGGTGGCCCTGCTGGCCCGCATCGGCTACTCCTGGATGCGCCCGGAGGACTGGACCGGGCTGCGGGCCGGACAGCGCGGCGCGCTCGGCCTGCCCGACGGGCCCGTCGCGCTGCCCGGACCACGCGTCGCTGCGGCCCTCGTCGGGCGACGCGACCCGGCCAACACGGTGATCTCCCCGCCGCGCGCCACGGGCGACGGCGGCCGCACGGCACGGCTGACCGCCGACACCGGGCATCCCACCCTCTACGACCACTGGGTCGACCACGTGCCCGGCATGCTGGAACTGGAGGCTTTCCGCCAACTCGCCCTGACGGCGGCCGTGGCGGCCGGCACCGTCCGCACGCCCACGGTGCTTCCGCTCGGCCTGGCCGCCCGGTTCCGCTGCTTCGCCGAGATGGACCTGCCGCTGGAGTGCCGGACCGCCCCGGTCCGGCCCGGTGCCGACATCGAGTGCACCCTGCGCCAGCCCGGCGCCGTGGCTGCCGAGGCGCGGATCAGGCTCGCCGACCCGGACCTCGACCCGGCCGGCCTGGCGGGTGCCGCCGCGGCGGCCCGGGGAGCGGCATGAACCGGGCACGCGGTGGACCCGGGGCAGTCCCGGCGGTGACCTCCGTCGCCGCCGCGCGGGTTCCCGCCCGGCTGGGCCGCTTCGTGCTGCGCAGGTTCGCGCCGCAGCTCTACGCCGCCTACGGTCTGCTGTGGGTCTTCGCCCTGGAGGGTTCGGCGGTGGCCGCGACGGGAACCCCCTGGCGGCCGTCCGGCGCCACCTGGGTGCGGGTGCTGAGCGTCGTACTGGCGCTGCTGTTCCTGCGGATGCTCGACGAGCAGAAGGACCTCGCGCACGACCGGGTGCACCACCCGGACCGGCCGCTGGTCACCGGTGCGATCACCGGGGCCGAGCTGCGCGCCGCGATGGCGGCGATCGCGGTGGCCGTGACGGGCCTGAACGCCGTCCTCTCGGCCACGGCGGCCCTGCTGATCCTCGTGGCACTCGGCTACGGGACCTTCCTCGCCGCGCTGGAACGGCGGTCACCCGCGGTACGCGACCGGCACCTGCTCAATCTCGCGGTCACCTACCCGGTGCAGTGCT
>NZ_VFNX01000007.1 GCF_006715785.1 Streptomyces puniciscabiei | reverse complement strand
TCCACGACGACGTCGTACGCCTTGGCCTCGACGCCTGCCGGATCGGTCAGCACCGCGCCCTCGCCGGGGCGACCGGCGCGCAGTTCCCGCCAGGTCTCGCCGTCACCGGGGCGGACCAGGAGGTCGGTGCGGGTCTCCGGCTCGTCCAGCAGGCGCGGCGCGAGCTGTCCGCCGACGCTGCCCTGGGCGCCGACGAGCAGTACCCGGCGGCCGGCGCGCTCGGGCGTGCGGCGCAGTGCCTGGACGGCGGTGACGCCGGCCAGCGGCAGGGCGGCGGCGTCGGTGAGGCCGAGGGAGTCGGGGACGCCGACGACGAAGGCGGGGTCGAAGCGGACGTATTCCGCCATGCTGCCGACGCCGGTGCCGAGTTGGGCGGTCATCGCCATGACCCGGTCGCCGGGGGTGAAGCCGGAGCCCTGCGGCGCGTGGGCGACCGTGCCGGCCAGGTCCCAGCCGAGGACGGCCGGGAGGGCGGTGGGGATGAGGCCCGAACGGGTCGCGAGGTCCACGGGGTTGACGGCGGCGGCTGCCACCCGGATGACGAGCCCGCCCGCGTCCGGCCCGCCCGCGCCCGGTCCGTCGGTGTCCGGTTCGGGCAGGTCCAGGAGGCCGAGTGCCTCCGGGCCTCCGGTGCGGGTGATGCCCACGGCCTTCATCGGTCGGTGTCCTGTCCTTCCGGGCTCGGCGCGGACGGCCTCGGGGCGTCCAGCGCGTCCATGATCGACAGCAGCTGCTCGCGCATCTCCGGGGTCATTCCGCCGGCCCGCATCGCGATCGAGCGGACCTGCCGGTCGGCGAGCGCGGACGCCCAGGCCGGATCGTCGGCGTCGTCCGCCGTCTCCTCGTTGATGAGGGCGCCCACCGAGACCGGGAGGGTCATCGGGCGGGCGCGGAAGTACTGCACGATCGCCGCGAGCACGCTGATCGTGGGGTTGGTCTGCGAGCCGTTGCGCAGCGCGGCCAGATAGCTCCGGGAGATGGTCACGTCGTGCGAGGGGTCCTCCGAGATCGCCTGGGCGACTTCGGCCGTGGAGGGCTCACGGCGGCGGCCCACGGCGTCCGTGGTGGCCGCGTCCGCGAACCAGGCGTTGAGGCGTTCCGCCAGCGTGGCCATCTCCGACTCCTTGGGCTGCGTCGACTCGGGTCGGGTGACTCGGCCGCCCATTTCAGTCGCCGAGACGCTTGAAGCGTAACACGAATGACACCGTGCCCAACAGGAGTGCTAATATATTGGCATCAGCGATCGCCTCAGAGACGATTGTCCTGTGAGAAACCCTTCCGAACCCGGAGGAGACATGCGCAGCGGTACGTCTTTCACCCAGGGCCTGCGGCACAGCGTCGACAACGGCCCGGCGAGCGGACCCGCCTGGACGGTCGAGGCCGTCCGCCAGGTCCGCTACCACGTCGTCAGCTCCGACCACCTGTTCGCCCTCGACAACACGGCCCTGCTCGACGCCTGCCCGGACGCCCCCCTGCGCTCCGGTGACCGGCGGCTGGTGGTCATCGACGAGAACGTCGACACCCACTACGGCCAGGAAATACGCGACTACTTCGGCTACCACGGCGTGCGGGCCGCGATGGTGCCGCTGCGCGCCGACGAGCCCGTGAAGGAGTGGGACTCCGTCCTGCGCGTGGTCGACGCCATGAACGACTTCGGCATCGACCGCCGCCGCGAGCCCGTCCTCGCCATCGGCGGCGGTGTCCTCACCGACATCGTTGGCTTCGCCGCGAGCCTCTACCGGCGCGGGACTCCGTACATCCGCATCCCCACCACCCTGATCGGCCTGGTCGACGCCGGAGTCGGGGTCAAGACCGGTGTCAACTACGGCCGCGGCAAGAACCGCCTGGGCACCTACGCCCCGGCCACGGCCACCTTCCTGGACCGCACCTTCCTGCGCACTCTGGAGCCGCGGCACATCAGCAACGGCCTCGCCGAGATCATGAAGATGGCCCTGATCCGCTCCGAGGAGCTGTTCGGGCTGCTGGAGGCCTGGGGCGCCGCCGTGCACGCCGACCGCCTGCAGGGCACCACCGGCGAGCTGGCCGCCGCCGCGGACGCGATCATCGCCGAGGCCATCCACCTCATGCTGGAGGAGCTCCAGCCCAACCTCTGGGAGTCCCACCTGGAGCGCTGTGTCGACTACGGCCACACCTTCAGCCCGACCGTCGAGATGCACGCG
Source organism: Streptomyces puniciscabiei (assembly GCF_006715785.1). NCBI lineage: Bacteria > Bacillati > Actinomycetota > Actinomycetes > Kitasatosporales > Streptomycetaceae > Streptomyces > Streptomyces puniciscabiei. The sequence goes on along the minus strand of NZ_VFNX01000007.1, from coordinate 146,378 downwards.
CTGCCCGAACTGCTGCACGGCGAGGCCGTGATGATCGACATGGCGCTCACCACCGCACTCGCCGCCCGGCGCGGTGACGTCAGCACCGCGCAGGCCGACCGGATCTACGCCGTCGCCGCCTCGCTCGGCCTGCCGCTGTGGAACGACGTCCTGGACGACCCGGCGCTGCTGGAGGCCGCCCTGCTCGACACCGTGCGCCACCGCGACGGCCGGCAGCGGCTGCCGCTGCCCGTCGGGATCGGCCGGCACCGGTTCGTGGACGACGTCACCCCCGCCGAACTCCGGGACGCCACCGCCCTGTTGCGCGACAAGGCCCGGGCGGCGGGCCGTACCCCGGCCGCCGCGTCCGTACGGGTGAGCGCGTGAGCGCCCCGGTGCGGGAGCCCGCCACCGCGGTCGTGATCGGCGGGTCCACCGGCATCGGCCGGGGCGTCGCCGACGCCTGGGCCGCCCAGGGCATCGAGACCCACGTCTTCAGCCGCACCCGCCCCACCGGCGCCGGCGCCGACCTGCTCGCCTGGCACCGGCTCGACCTGCGCGACGGCGACCGGGCCCAGGCCTCTCTGCGCTCCGGTACGCCGCCCCGGGTCGACCTGGTCTGCTACTCGGCCGTCTACTTCACCTCCCGGCGCGAGCCCTTCACCGAGGTCCGCGAGAGCGACTGGCTCGACCAGTTCGCCGTCAACGTGCACGGCCTGGCCTGGACCCTGAAGGCCACCCTGCCCGCCCTGCGCGCGGCCCGCCCCGGACTGTTCCTGCACATCTCCTCCGAGGTCGTCTACAACGCGGGCCCCCACCGGTCCGGTTACGCCGCCACCAAGGCCGCCGCCGACTCGCTGATCCGCTCCGTCACCCAGGAGACCGACCCGGCCGAGGTGACGTTCGTCCAGGCGCTGCCCGCCGGGATGGTCGACACCCCCGGCATCCGCGCCCGCCGCCCTGCGGACTTCGACTACGGCGCCTACATGACACCGGGCCACTTCGCGCCCCTCGCGGCCGAACTCGCCCGCACGCGGGGGGTGCCGTACGCCGGTGAGGCGCTGGTCGTGCGCGAGGACCGCAGCTGGACGCCCGTCCACGCCGGGGTCCCCGTGTCCCAGTCCCGCCCCCTCGCGGGCACCCGCGCCTGACCCTCGCCCCCCAACTCCCCACCGAGGAGACCCGTTGCCGCTGCTTCAGGCGCACACACTGCTGTTCGACATGGACGGAACGCTGGTGGACTCCACCGCCCTGGTCGAGTCCACCTGGGCGGGCTTCAGCGAGCGGCACGGCCTGGACCTCCCCGCGGTCCTCGCCTTCGCCCACGGCCGTCCCACCCGGGAGACCGTGCACCGCTTCGTCCCCGACGCCGCCCTGGCAGCGGCCGAGACCCGCCGACTGGTCGCGCACGAGGAGTCGGAGACCACCGGCATCACCGCGATCCCCGGCGCCCCCGAACTCCTCGCCGCCCTGCCGTCCGGCTCATGGGCGGTGGTCACCTCCGCGAGCCGCCGGCTGGCCGAGGTCCGGCTCGGCGCCGCCGGCCTGCCCGTGCCCCCGGTCCTGGTCAGCGCGGACGACATCACCCGCGGCAAGCCCGACCCCGAGGGCTACCTCCACGCCGCCGGCCTGCTCGGCCGGGCCCCGCGCGAGACGGTCGTCTTCGAGGACTCCCCCGCCGGCATCCGCGCCGGCCTGGCCTCCGGTGCCCGCACGGTGGTCATCGGCACCTGTGCCGCCCACGACCACGAGGCCGAGCGCCACGCCGACTTCCGGGGCTTCCACGTCACCACCGACCCGACCACCTGCGCGGTCACCCTGTCCACACCGGAGCCGGTGAACGACGGCGGGCTGGTACGGCGATGACCGGACGGCCCGCCCCGACCCCGGCACAGCCACCCGCGGTGCGCACGAACCCGACGGCCCACCCGATGCGGACCGCGGCCCCGGGCACCGGATCCGGCACCCCTGCGACCGAGCACTCCGGCACCCCCACGACCGCCGGGACACCCGGCACCCCGCCGGCCGAAGACGCACCCGCCTCCCCCGACCCGGGCTCCCCCGACCCGGGCTCCCTCGCCACGCTGACCGCCGCACGCCCCGCCGTCCCCGCGCACGCTCCCGGAGCGACCCTCGCCGCTGATGTCGGCGGCACCTGGGTGCGCTGGCGGGCCGGTGGGGCGGTGGAGCGCGTGCCGTCGCCGAGCCGGCTGCGGTGGCCCGGGCGGGCGGTGGCGGACCTGCGCCGGGACATGGTCGAGCTGCTGGGCCGGGCGGCCCCGCCCGGCGCGCGGGCCGCGGTCTCCTTCGGCGCGGCCATCGACCACGTCACCGGCGTCGTCCACGGCTCGGCCCCGCTGTGGGGCGCGGCGGACGAACCGTACGACCTGCTGGGCGCCCTGCGCGCGTACCGGCCCGACGTGACCTGGACCCTCGTCAACGACGTCACCGCCGCCCTCGCCGACTTCGCCGCCACGCGCGCCCGGCCCGGCACCCGGCGCGTCGGCTATCTGACCGTCAGCAGCGGCATCGGGCTCAGGATCGCCGACCTGGAGCGGTCCGTCATCCCGGTGGACGGGTGGGGGCTCCAGGGCGAGGTCGGGCATCTGGCCGCCGCCTGCCCGCCGGAGCTGGCAGGGCTGGTGTGCGAGTGCGGGGGCCACGGCCATCTCGCCTCGGTCGCCGCAGGGCCCGGATTCGTCCGGGTCGCCGAGCGGCTGGGGCTGGCCGGCGCCGCGGACGTGGCCCAGTGGCTGCCGGGCGCCCTCGACGCGGGCGATCCGGCGGCCCGGCGGCTGCTCGGCCTGTGCGTCGAGCCGGTCGCCCAGCTGATCCGCACCCTGTGGTGTCTCGACCCGCACCTCGATCTGCTCGGCGTGGGCGGCGGGGTGGTCGAGGGGCTGGGCGCGCACTACGCCGCCGAACTGCGCGGCCGGCTGGCCACCCCCACCTCGTACGCCGCCCGCGGCTACAGCCCGTCCTGGCTCGAGGACCGGCTGGTGCTGTGCGGTCCCGGCGACGTGGACGCGCTGCGCGGCGCGGAACGCATCGGCCGCTGGGCACCGAGGATCGCGCCGTGAGCGCGGCCACGCACCACGCGCTGGTGCGCCGCGCCCCCGACCGCCACGGCCGCACCCTGGTCGACGTCGCCGAGGTGCCCACCCCCTCGCTGGAGCCGGGCGACGCGCTGCTCGCCCCGGCCGTGGCCGGCATCTGCGGGACCGACTGGCAGATCCTGCGCGGCCTGCGCGAGGACCCCGCCCCGGTGCTCGGGCACGAGGGCGTGGCGTACGTCGTCGAGCCGGGCGGCACCGGGCTGCTCCCGGGCACGGCCGTCACCGTCAACCCCACGCACCCCGGCGACCCGTCCTTCCTGCTCGGCCACAACCTGCCCGGCCTGTGGGCCGAGCGCACCCGGATCCCGGCCTCGGCGGTGCGCGCCGGCCTCGTCGTGCCGGTGCCGGACAGCGCCGCGGCTCCCCGGCCGGCCGCGCTGGCCGAGCCGCTCGCCTCGGTGCTGTACGGGCTGCGCACGGCGCTGCGGCTGACCCGTCCGGCCGCCCTGGTGGTCTGGGGGGACGGGATCGTCGGGCGGCTGGCCGCCGAGGTGTGGCCGCGCGAACTGCCGGGCCTGTGCGTGCTGTTGGTGGGCCACGGTGAGAGGGCCGTCCACCCGGACGACCCGGCGCTGCCCGCCGCGCTGGCGGACCTGCCCGCACCGGTCGCCGCCGTCCTCGCCACCCCACGCACCGGCACCCTCACAGCGCTGCGGGCGGTGGACCGCCATGTGCCGGGCCCGCTGGTCGTGGACGTGCACGCGGGAGTGCCCGCAGGCCCGGTGGAGCTGACCGCCGGGACGGTCGACGTGGCAGCGGTGCGCGCCGGGCACTGCGGGGGCACACCCTGGCCGCCGCGCGCCACGCCGCTCGCCCGGCCCGCCGGACCGCTGCTCCTGCACGGGCACCGGGGTGTGTCCGGCGACCACCTGCGCGAGGCCGTCGCCCTGCTCACCGCCCCCGGCGAGGCCGTGGGCCGGGGCGTGCTGACCCACGAGGTGGACCTGGCGCGGGCCGCCGACCTCGTCAACACCGTGCTGACCACGCGCCGCCGGGTCGCCGACGGGCGCCGGGTGCTGAAGGCGGCGATCCGGCTGACGCGCGGGGTGGGCCGATGAGCGGGGCACGGCCGCAGGGCGCCGTGACGGTCGCCGCGCCGCAGTGGCGGATCGGTACCGACCGGGCCGCCGCCGCACGGGCCGCGCTCGCCGCCGGGGCGGACGCGCTCCACCTGGACTTCGGCGGCGCCCACCGCGGCCCGCCCCTGACCGACCCGGCCGAACTGGCCGCCGCCGAGGCCGTCGCCCGGGTGGTACCGGTCCCGGTGCTCGCCGTGAACCACGTCAACGACATCGGTCTGGCCCTGGCCCGCGGTACGGCCAACCCCGCCGCCCTGGTCGTGCTGCACCGGGCCCTGGACTGCGCCCGCCGCCTCGGCGTCCGGGTGCTGCACGTCCCGGGCTTCCGGCGCAGCCTGCCCACCACCGCGGGCCTGCGCGCCGGGACCGCCGACGCCCTGCGCACCCTGTGCGAACGCGCCGGCGCCGCCGGACTCACCCTCGCCTACGAGTCCCCGCTCGGCCCCGAGGACAGCCTCGCCCTGGCCCGTGCGGTGGACCATCCAGCGCTGCGGCTCGTCCTGGACACCGGCAACCTGCTGGACGCGGGCGTCCAGCCGGCCGCGTTCGCCCGCGCCGTGGCGGCGTCCGGGCTGCTGCTGCCCGACCTGCACGTCAAGGACCCGGCGGGAACGGCGGGCTGGTCGGGTATCGGCACCGAACTGCGGTGCCTGCTCGGCCTGTTCACCGCCCGCTCGGTGCTCGTGGAGAACGACTACCGGCAGGACCACGCCCGGCTGCGCGCCGACGTCGCCGAGTGCCGTACCGCGCTCGCCACCGGCCACGAGACCATGGAACAAAGGGAGTTGCTGTGAAAGCCATCATGCTGACCGCTCCGCGCACGGTGTCGATCACCGAGACCGACCCGCCCGCCCCCGGCCCCGGCGAGGTCCTGGTCCGGGTCGGCCTGCTCGGGCTGTGCGGCACCGACCTCGGCTTCTACGACGGCTCCAGCAACTATCTGCGGGACGGTCTGAAGAGCTACCCGTTCGTCCTCGGCCACGAGTGGGTCGGCACGGTGTGCGGGACCGGGCCCGGGGTCGATGCCGACTGGCAGGGGCGTCGGGTGTCCGGGCACAACTTCCGTGCCTGCGGCCGGTGCCCGGCGTGCCGGGCGGGCCGGATCCGGTACTGCCCGGACCGCAGCGAGATCGGCGTACTGGGGCCCCGGGCGGGCGCCGGCACCGAGTTGCTGACCGTTCCCGCCGACACTCTGACCCGGATCCCGGACGCCCTGTCCGACCTCGCGGCCGCGCTGCTGGAGCCGACCGCGGCGGCCGTGCACGCGGTGGACCGGCTCGCCGTGGGCCCGCGCGACCGGGTCGCCGTGCTCGGCGCGGGCACCCTGGGGCTGGCCGCCGCCCAGGTGGCGCGGGCGCTCGGCGCCGACCCGGTGGTCCTCGACCCGCACCCCGCCGCCCGGGACCTGGCGGCCGGCCTGGGCCTGCAGGCACAGGCGGCGCCGGGCGAGCAGGACGAGGCGACGTACGACGCGGTGGTGGAGGCCTCCGGCGCCGAGGCCGCCGTCCGGGCGGCCGTCGCCCTGGTCGCGCCCGGCGGCCGGATCGCCCAGCTCGGCACCCCGCACCGCACGGTCGCCGGCTTCGACGCCGCCGCCCTGGTCATCAAGGACGTGACCCTGCACGGCGTGCTCTCCGGAGTCGGATACTGGGACCGGCTGGTGGAGTTCGTGGAGTCGGGCGCGGTCGACCTGGACGCGCTCGTCGACCGGGTGTTCCCGCTGGACTGCCTGGACGCCGCGTTCGCCCGCCTCGCCGCCCGCGACCGGCTCCGGCCGAAGGTGATGGTGCGCGTCGGGGCGGCCCACGCATGAAGACCATGGCAGCTCTGCGGCCGCCTGCCCGGATCGACGCGCGGACAGCGGGCCGGCTGGCCGCGCTGGCCGCCGCGACCTTCGTCTACGTCACCTTCGAGGTCTTCCCCGTGGGCCTCCTGCCGGACATCGCCCGCGGCCTGGACGTCCCGGCCGGCCGGGTCGGGCTGCTGGTCGGCGGGTACGCCGTCGTCGCGGCCGTGGTCACCGTGCCGACGGTGGCGCTCGCCGCGCGGGTCTCGCGGGGTACGGCGCTGCTGGTCTCCCTGCTGGTGCTGATCGCGGCGGAGGTCCTGGCCGCGCTCGCGCACAGCTACCCGATGATGGTGGCCAGCCGGGTGGCCGCGGCCCTCACCCACGGTGTGCTGTGGTCGCTGATCGCCCCGGCAGCGGCCGCTCTGGCGCCCCGCGAGCGGGCCGGTACGGCGACCGCGGCGGTGTTCGGCGGTTCCTCCCTGGCCGCGATCGCCGGCAGCCCCGGCACCGCCCTGATCGGCCGGCTGATCGGCTGGCGCGCCACGGCGCTGCTGCTCGCGCTCGTCACGGCGGTCGTGGCGGCGGCCCTGGTGTGGGCGCTGCGGGGACAGCGGGGCGACGACCTCGCGGACCCCGCCGCACCGCGGCAGGAGGCGGCCGCGGCGGGCGCGGGCATGGACCGCCGGGCGGTGCTGACCCTGTGCGGGGTGGCCCTGGTCCTGGTGACCGCGCACTTCATCAGTTACACGTACTTCTCCGTGCTGGTCAGCGGCGTCACCGGCTCCTCCGCAGCGGTGGTCGCGCTGCTGACGGTGTTCGGGCTGGCGGGGGCCGTCGGCACGTTCCTGGTCGGCCGCCACAACGACACCGCCCCCCGCCGGACGGCGACGGTGACGATGGCGGTGTTCGTGGTGGGCGTGGCCCTGTTGCTGTCCGGCTTCGCCCCGCTGCCGGCGGCGGTCGCCGTGACGTCGGCTGCGGTGGGCGTGGCCCTGTGGGGCGGGGCGTTCGCCGCGGCGGGGCCGGTGTTCCAGACCGGCATCATGCGGGTGGCCGCCGCCGAGGCGGACCGGGCGTCGTCCGTCTATGTCACGTGTTTTCAGGTCGGGATCGCGGGCGGGTCGGCGGCGGGGGCTGGGTTGCTCGGCGGGGCGGCTGTGTGGTTGCCGGTGGTTTCGCTGGGCCTGGCGGGGGTGGTGCTGCTCGCCGTACGTGTCCTTCGCCCGGTTCCGGAGGCGCCGGGTGAGCGGGCCGGGTGAGGTCGGCGCCCTCACAACCGGTGGTCCGCCAGGAACCGCTCCACGTCCTGCGCCCACACCTCCCCTTCCGCCTCCGTGAAGGCGTGACCGGCGTCCGGGTACTCGATCAGCGAGGCGCCCGGGATCCGCTCCGCCAGCATGCGGCTGGTCGACGGCAGCACCACACGGTCGGCGCCGGCGATGACGACGAGCGTGGGGACGGTGATGTCGGGCAGGCGGTCGGTGAGGTGGACCCCGGTGGCGGCGGTGATCTGCCGCAGGCCGCCCGTCGGCAGGGCCTCGCCGAGCGCCTTGGCCTGGGCGTGATGCTCGGACTCGCCTAGTCGTGCCAGGAGTTGGGGGTGTGTCAGATGACTGATGAGATATGCGCCCAGCGCCTGTCGGTCGCCCGCCGCGTCCAGCGCCGCCCACACCGAGGCGACGGTACGAAGCTGGGTGTCGGCCTCGCTGAAGCCGACCGTGAGGACCAGGCCGGTCACCCGGTCGGGGTGGCGCAGCGCGGCGGCGAGGGCGACGGCGCTGCCGAAGGACGCGCCGACCACGGGGAAGCGGTCGTGGCCCTCGCGGACCAGCGCGGCGACCAGGGAGTCCGCCAGGGCGTAGACGTCCAGGTCGCCGGCCGGGTGCGAGGCGCCGGTGCCCGGGTATCGGGTGCCGATCAGGTGCCGGTGTCCGGACAGGCGGCGCAGCAGCGGGCCGAAGTTCAGCTCGACGTCGCCGCCCGCGCCGTGGGCGAGGGCCAGGCCGGCGCCGGTCCCCGCGTGGACGTACTCGGTGGTGCCGGTGTCGAGCAGCGCGCTAGACACCGGCACCACCGGCTGGTGAATCTCTGTCATCGCCTTCCCTTCACGGAACCGAGACGTCGTACGAGGGGCATCTCCACGTACCGATACAGGAGCCCGGCCAGGGCCAGGGAGATCGCCAGGGCGGCCGCCAGGTAGAACGCGACCATCGCGGCCGAGTCGAAGGGGCCGTGCAGCACCTTGATGTTCAGGGTGTAGAGCACCAGGTAGTGGCACAGGTAGAAGGCGAAGGACGCGTTGCCGAGGGCCACCAGGGGGCGGGAGGACAGCACGCCCGGACGGCCGGCGACGTCCCGCTGGGCGGCGGCCACGATGAGCAGGACGCAGGAGATGATCAGCGGCGCCCGCCAGCCGAACAGCACCGGGCTGTAGCTGGCGACCACGTACGCCGGGACGAACGACGCGAGCACCCACGGCAGGCTGACCCGCGGGAACCGGCCCGAGGTCACCAGCAGGGCGGCGAACATGCCGGCGAAGAAGTCGAAGAGCCGCCCGACCGGGAAGACGTAGGCGAACCACAGTTGGAAGCCGGTCACGCTCGGTTCGCTGATCAGCTTGATGTGCCCCGCCGGCAGGACGTCGTAGGCGAGGACCGGCATCAGGAAGGCGCCGGCCACGCACACCGCCAGCCCGGTCCAGGCCGTACGGGGGCGGACGGTGCGGAAGCGCCCGACCACGAACGGGAACACCAGGTAGAACACGGCCTCCACCGCCAGCGACCAACCCGGGGGCAGGACGGTGAAGTTGTGCTTGGGGTTGGGCACCCACACCTGGGTGAGGGTGGCGTAGCGCACCACGTCCGACACCTGCGTGCCGGTGCCCCAGAACACGGCGACGGCCGCCGCGCCGGCGACGTAGTACAGCGGCAGGATCTTGACGAACCGGCGCCGGTAGAAGTGGGTGAGCCGGTCACCGGTGCGTGAGGACCAGGTGAGCACGAAGCCGCTGAGGACGAAGAAGAACGCCACGCCGAGGCCGCCGAACTGGTTGGCGACCTGGTGGAAGACGACGTTGGTGTGGTGGTTCGCGAACGTCGGCAACGCCAGGTAGGAGGAGTGGCACACGAACACCGACAGCGCGGCGAAGAAGCGCAGTCCGGTCAGCGAGTCCAGGCGGGGGCGGCGCCCGGCCGGGGCCGGCGGCGGCCCGCTGGGCGCGGGATCCGCCGCCGGCGCCGCCACGGGCGCGCCGCCGATGCCCTGCACGGCTCTCATGCGCCGGTCAGCGACGTGACCGCCGGCACGGCCGCGAGACCGTCCTCGTAGCCCAGTACGGCGGCCACACCGCGTACGTCGGGGTCGAAGGGGTCGGAGCCGAACCCGGCCCGGGACCGCTCGGAGGGCTCCAGCAGCAGGGCCCGGTCCAGGACCCGCTGCCGCTCGGGCGTCACGTAGCCGGGCAGGTCCGGCTGGGGCCGCACCACCAGCACGCGGTCGGCGTGGGCGGCGAGGTCGGCGTTGGTGAGGGAGTACGTGCCGCCGTCGACGTAGTCGTGGCCGTCGATGGTGGCCACCGGCCACAGGCCCGGTACGGCGCAGCTGGCGGTGAGTGCGTCGACGAGGGAGACGCCGGAGTCCGCGGTGAAGACGGTGGCCTCGCCGTCGGCGCGCACGGCGGTGACCGAGAGCCGGGCGTCGGGCCAGGCGTCCTTGTGCAGGCGGCCGGCGATCACCTCGCGGCGCCGGGCCGGGTCGGTGCCGGAGCGCTCCCGGGACAGCGCGGCGAGCTTTGCGGTCTTGGCCGCGAGGGACTCGTCGGTGCCGTGGACGGCGAGCACGTCCGGCAGGATGTCGGCGAGCGCGACGGCCGGGGCGATCTCCTCGTTGCGGCGGGCCTTGCGGACGGTGCGGTCGAACTCGGCGGCGGCCCCGGACTGGAGCACGGCGGCGGCCACGGCCGCGCCGGCGGACGTGCCGATGACATGGGCGGCCGAGGCCAGCCGGAGCGCACCGGCCTCCTCAAGGGCGGCCAGGACCCCGATGGTCCAGCCGATACCGGCGAGCCCGCCGCCGCCCAGGACCACGGCGGTCGATTCCTGCGACATGAGCATCCTCCTGTTTTCGGGGGTGAGTTGAGGGGTTGGGAGCCGGCCGCCGGGTCCTCTGCCGGGGCGCGGTGCCGACGTCGTCCCGGCCGGGGGAGACCGGGACGACGTCGGGGTTCTGTGGGGGTCAGCGCGGGTGCGCGGGTTCGGCCGGGCGGTCGGTCCGGGCGACTGCCTGAGCCTGTGCCCGTGCCGGGGCCGCCGGGCGCGGGGGCGTGTTGCGGCGGCGCCAGCGCTGGTCGAGGGGCTTCTCCACGAGCTGGTACGACAGATACGTGGCGGCGACGGTCAGGGCCACGATGCCGGCGTACACGATCAGCGCCTCGACACCGCTGTAGCCCTGTCCCCCGCGGTGCAGGTACCACATCCACAGCAGCGGCCACTGGTACATGTAGACGCCGAAGGTGAAGCGGCCGAAGCGGGCGAGGGCGGGCGCGGCCCGCTCCGGCGCGCGGCGCAGGTCACCGGCGCCGACGGCACCGACCAGCAGGACGATGCCGGTGATGGTGGCCGCGCTGGTGGCGAAGATGAAGTGCGCGTGCTCGGTGGCGACGTAGATCTCCGGCGCGAGGACCACCAGCGCGGCCCAGCGCGGGATGCGGGGCCAGGCTCCGCGCTTGAGCAGCAGGGCGATCAGCATGCCGAGGACGGATTCCAGCATCCGCGCGGCAGGGCAGACGTAGACCAGCCAGAACTTCCACTCCGAGATGTCCTCGGGCCGGCCGTGGTAGTTCATGCCGGGGCTGCGGAAGGTCGCGCCGTCGGGGAAGAGCGACAGCACGGAGGGCAGGGCCACGACGGCCGCGGTCAGAAGGACGGCGAGGGTGCGCAGGGCGGTCGTGGAGCGCTTGACCAGGAAGCCGTACAGCAGCGGGAAGACCAGGTAGAAGCAGATCTCCACGGACAGCGTCCAGGCCGGGTTGTTGACCGCGAAGTACACGGTGTGGTCCGGCACCCAGGCCTGGACGAGGAACAGGTTGGCCAGGACCGTGCCGAGCGGGAAGGCCGTCGCGGCGAACAGCGCGACGCAGACCGCCCAGGCGATCAGATGGACGGGAATCACCTTGACCACGCGCCGGGACATGAACCGCCGCCAGTCCAGCGAGGTGCCGCGCGAGGTCCAGGTGAGCACGAAGCCGCTGAGCACGATGAAGAACGACACCGAGGTGTAGCCGATCTTGCTCAGGGCGCCGTAGACGTGGGACTGCAGTGCCTGGTCGGCGAAGAGGCCCACGCCGACGATGTGCGAGGTGAGGATGAACAGGGAGGCGGGCAGCCGGGCCAGCGACAGCCCGGGCAGATTGCCGCCGCGTCCGGTCCCGGCCGGCTGTGCGGTGCTCGTACCGCGTCCGGCCGGCTGTGCGGTGCTCGTACCGCGTCCGGTGGGCTGTGCGGTGCTCACGAGGACACCCCCGCCCCGGCCTCGACGCCATCGGCCTCGAGGCCGTCGGTCGCGGCGCGCTCGGTCTCGGTCGGGGCGACCGGGGTCCGGACCGGTGCCCCCTGCGGGAGCCCGGGGTCGCGGCGGGCCGTGGCCCAGCGGTTCATCGCGGGCAGCTCGACCAGCCGGTACAGCAGCCACCCGGCGAGGATCGTGGCCGCGAAGGTGCCGAGGATCAGGCCGATCGCGGGCAGCGGCGCATAGTGTGCGCCATGCTGGATCTTGACCCGCAGCGTGTACATGATCACGTGCTGGGTCATGTAGAAGCCGAACGACACCTCACCCAGCCACACCATCGGCCGCGAGGACGGCCAGGTGGGCCGCCCGTCGAGGTCGCGGCGGACGGCGGAGCCGACGAGCAGCAGCAGCGGCGCGAGCGTGAACGGGATGAACGAGAAGGTGAACGGCACCAGTTCGGCGACGACGTAGCCGACGAGCAGCGCACCCCAGGCGACGGCGGGCCGGACGGTGGGCAGTCGGCCCGCGGCCAGCAGCCGGGCCAGGATCATGCCCGCGGTGAACTCCAGGAGGCGGGGCAGCGGGAAGTTGTAGCCGAACCAGAACTGGATGGTGGAGATCGGCATGCCGTCGGTGTGCGGCGTGTTCGGCAGCAGCGTGGTGATGCCTGCGATCACGAACGTCCCGGCAACGCATCCGGCCAGCGCGAGCGCGAGCCGCCTGTCGGGTATCCGGCGCACGAGCGGCGCGAGCAGCGGGAACACGGCGTAGAACATCAGCTCGCAGCACAGCGACCAGCTGGGGACGTTGACCGCGAGGAAGATGTCGTGGACCGGGAACCACGAGTTCACGAGGAACAGGTTCGGCAGGTAGTCCCACGGGGTGGCCGCGGCCGCCCCGGCGAACAGGACCATGGCCGCCGTCCAGGTCACCACGTGGGACGGGAACAGCTTGACCAGGCGCTTGCGGAAGAAGTGCCAGTAACCGCGGCTGTCGGAGTTCCGCCACATCAGCAGGAAGCCGCTGAGGACGAAGAAGAAGGACACGCCGACCCAGCCGGCCTTCCAGAAGATCGTCTTATAGGCGTCGGCCCAGGTCGGGTCGCTGAACGGGTTCATCGGGATGAACGTCAGCGACAGATGGAAGAAGAACACGGGTGCCGCCGCGACGAAACGCAGACCGGTCAGGGACGGCAGCGGTGCGCGGTGGTCGATGCTAGGCCTGGAAATGGGACGCCTCCTTGATGCGGTCGACGGGGGAAGAGGCCGGTCGCGCGTGCCGCCATCCGTAGAGGGCGAACCCGCCCAGGGCGAGGACGGCAGCGGCCAGGGGTACGTCGTGCACGTCGTGGAAGTGGGTGATGACGCGGCCGCCCGCGAACGAGCCGAGGGCCGCGCCGGCGCCGAAGGCCGACATGTTGGCCGACAGCGACAGGCTCGGGGCCGCCGCGGCGAGGTCCAGGACGTCGCTCTGCAGGATCGGGATGAGCGAGAACGTGGCGAGCGCGAAGAGCACCGCGCCCACGGGGAAGGTGACGGTGGAGCGCTGCAGCGGCTGGAAGGCCGCGCAGCAGGCGATGAACGCGGCCGCCGTGAGCAGCGCGTGCCCCCGGCCGCGGCCGGCGAGCCGCCCGCCGATCGAGTTGCCGGCGATGCTCGCGACGCCGTACACCACCAGCAGCACGGGTACGGCCCGCTCGGCGTACCCGGCGGCGACGGCGCTGGGCTCGAAGTAGGTGATGACCGTGAACATCGCCGCCGAGAACAGCGCGGTGGCCCCGACGGTGAGCGCGACGTTCAGGTTCAGCAGCGCCGAGATCTCCTGCCGGGCGTCCGGCTCGGGAGTGCCGATGTCCAGGTGGGCGGTGGCTTTGTGCACCCCCCAGGTGGCGAGTGCGGCGACCACCGAGATCATCGCGAACGGAGTGCGCCATCCGCCGAGCTGGGCGAGCGCGGCGCCGGCCGGGATGCCGAGCACGGTGGCGAGGTTGACGCCGAACTGGATGGCGGTGACGGCCTTGCTGGAGCGCTCCACGGGCAGCAGCCGCTGGGTCACCACGATCGCGGTGGCCAGATACGCCCCGTGCACGCTCGCGGTGACGACGCGGCCGAGCAGGACCAGGGGGAAGCCGGCCGCGGTCGCGATGACGACGTTGCCGACGGTGAACACCGCCAGCAGCCAGGTGGCCAGGCGCGCCTTGTAGACCCCCGCCGTGAGCACGGTGACGACGGGCCCGGCGAGGGCGACGGTCGCGGCGTAGACGGTCACGAGCAGGCCCGCGGTCGTCACATCCACGTCCAGCGCCGAGCCGAGCTGGGACAGCATCCCGCCGGGAAGCAGCTCGGAGGTGCCGATGCAGCAGATGCCCGCCACCAGCGGAATCGTTCTGCGGGTCACAGGGGAGTCCTCTCAGGAGCCATGAGGACACTTTAGAAGTCGAGGTGCCAATATACAAGACAGATTGGCCCCTCCAAAGGAGGGCGACCCGCGAGGTGAACTCGTCGTCCAGCCAAGTGGAGACGCCGGAGGATCGGAGAGAGACGTAAGAAGTCGCCGCAGAACGGCGGCGCCGTGCGCGTCTGCCGTGACCCGCACGAGTCGGCGCACCGGCCCAACGACCGTCTCCTGGCCGCCACATGGGAATGTGGCCGTCACCGGCAGGAGGGTGATGCGGACCCGAGACGGCCGGAATGGACGCTCAGCGCAGGCGAGGTCTGCGGATGTCAGCGGAGCCAGGACTCAGCACCCGGACCGGGTACGCCACCGTTCTCGCGCCCGACGGGGCACCCAGCCAAGCGACCGAGTTCAACGGAGCCGTTCGGCCCTGCCTCGCTCCGCCGTCTGGGCTCTGCCTGCCACCGGCGGTCACGAAGAGGCGGTGTGAGCCGCGATCGACCTCGGCGGCGACACCGATGCCGCTGCGAGGTGAGCGAGTCGGGCGCAAGTGCCGTCCGCCGGCCGGCTCACCGGCCCCGCGCCGTCGCCGGGCCGTACGTCCCTCGCACTCAACGGCCGAAGCGACTGAAGTTCCCTGTACCCCGAACTTCAGTCGCTTCAGTCCCTGGATCCGGGACATGAACTCCTGTGACGTGCGGCCTTGTCCAGCAGGCCTGCAGCGACCGAAGACCTGCGAGCTGCTTGCCCGTCACCGAGCCGTCCTCGACCGAGCGACCCAGGCAACCAAGCGCGCCCCGCCCCCCGGGGATGGAAGCGGGCAGGTCAGTCCCTCATCTACGCAGTCGCGGGACTGACGGGACCGAAGGGCCGGCACGCGACTCCACCGAGGCCGGGATACTCCCTCAGGTAAGTGACGGCCATCTCGACGGGTCGGTCCCGTCAGTCCCGTGTCGCGCGGTCATACCGACGTCGCCTGCCTGCCCGCCGGCGTTATCTCCGCAGTCCTCTGCGAGCGTGGCGTCTTGGTGCCGACCTTGCCCGGCTCGATGGTGCGGGGGTCGACGGCTTCTCCCGGTGCGCCCACCGAGTACGGCCCCTGCGGCTGCCTGTCGCGGTCGTGGGGCAGGAGGAAGAACGCGCGGCGGGCGAAGAGGCCCGAGTCGGGATCGCTGGCGGCACCCGGGTGGAGGTTCGTGTAGCCGATGAGACGGCCGTCGCGCGAGTAGCGGGGCTTGCCCCTGCGGGTGGGCACTTTGTCCAGGGCCTGCCGGACGTAGTCGAGGTCTTCCGGGTCCTCGAGCCAGACCACTTCGTTTTCGTCGGTGAGCTGGCTGTCTTGCAGCATCGAGCTCATGGCCGCAGACCCTCCTGTCCCGTGGGCCGGCCTCTGGCCGGATCATGCGGCGCGCTCACCGCTGGTTGTCTGGTTCTGGCAACTATCGTAAGAGTCCTGGGCAGGGGGCCGTCGGACTCGGTCCGGGGCGTCATGCGCCGGGCTCTGTCCCGGCGTCGGCGAGGAGGGCCAGGCCGGGGTAGAGCTTGCGGTCATTGTTCTTGATCATCTCGGCTGGGGAGGCCAGGCCGAGTTCCTGGCGGATGCGGCTGGCGAAGGCGCGGCTGGTGGCCGGGCGGAGCCCTTCGTCCGAGCACCATCGGCCGTAGGTTTCGTAGAGGAGTTTCTGCTCGACGCGCAGTTCGGGGTTGGGCTGCCCGCCCTCCCCCTTGGTGCAGCGCTCGGCGATGAACCGGCCGATGTGGTCCTCGGTCTTCTCGTAGGCCTCGGTGGCCAGCCGTACGCTGGCCGGTCCATGGAGCGGGTCCCTGGTGGCGAGGTACTTCTGGGCACCCTGGATGAGCCAGTGCAGGATGCCCGGGCCTTCGTCGCGGACCAGTTCCTGCGCCAGGTTGTCGATCTTGAGTTCGTCAGGGACCTTCCGCTCGAAGGGGATGATCCTCATGCGGCGCCAGAACGCGTAGCCGCCGGTGCCCACTTCGGGCCGGTGGTTCCCCAGGAGCCACAGCTTGTGGGTGGGCCGGAAGGTGAAGAAGTCCTGGCGCATGCGGCGGGCGGTGATGGTGTCCCCGCCCGTCAACAGCTTGACTCGGGCCTCGTTGAACTTGTCGTTCGGCTTGAGTTCGGAACACACGACGATGCGCCGGCCGTGCAGTTCGGTCAGCTCGGTGCTGTGCTCGGTGAACTTCCCCTTCTCCATCAGGAATCCGGGCGGAGCGGCATTGGCGTAGTCCCCGAGGACCTGCATCATCACCTCCAGCAGCACGGACTTGCCGTTGGCGCCCGACCCGTAGAGGAAAGGCAGGATCTGGGCACCCACGTCCCCGGTGACGGAGTAGCCGAGCAGCAGGTGCAGGAACGCGATCGTCTCCCGGCCCTTGGCGTCGTCGCCGAAGGTGTCACGCAGGAAGCTGCGCCACCGGGGCAAGGGCATGTCCTCCGGTCCGACCGTGGTGGCGCGCGAGTGCATGTCCGCCAGCGGGTCGGGCTTGCGCAGCTCACCGGTCCGCAGATCGACAACGCCGCCCGGAGTGCACAGGGCGTACATGTCCCCGTCCATGGAGTCCGGGTCGAGGCTGAGTCCCGGGGCAGCCTGCGCCTGCTGGAGCAGCGCCTTCACGCCCGCGGTGGACTGAGTACGACGCCGGTGCGCGGCCAGCTCACGGTCGCTGAAGGTGCCGTGCGGGTCGGTGCGCGGCATCTGCTCGGCCATGTCACCGGCCGCCCACATCGCGCCCTTCTCACCGCCGGTGCGTTTCCACCGGTACTGGTCCCAGGAGTACCAGCCCAGGCCTTCCACGTGCCGGAAGCGATCGCTGTACAGGCGCGCGAACAGCTTGGCGTTGCCCCGGTCGGTCAGTTCGTCCGGCAACTGGCCTGCTGGAGCGACTCGTCGGGTTGCCTCGCTTCCCGCCTGCGCGGGCACCATCGCCTGGTCTGCGGGCAGGCCGAGGTCGAGTCTGGTCTGGAGGATCTGTTCGGTGGCGGCCGCAACGTCGAGGCGTGCCGACTCGGCACTGCTCATGAGCGTCCCTTGTGAAAGCCGGGGTGGAGAACGCCAGTAGAAGAAGCAGGACCGGTACGGCTGCGGCGCTCGTGAGTACCTCCATCGCGACGGACACCGCGAGGTCCTGACGAGCCTGCCGCAAACTGGCCGGGCACTGGAGAGTCCTTGTCCTAGCTGATCTTCTTCGGCTGAGGCATCAGCCCCACAGGCGTCGTGTCCGTCGCGCCGCCACCCCGGCTCAGAGGCGGGACCAACGGGACTGACGGGACTGAAGTTTCCGCTTGTGATCAGAGGCTAGCGCACACCCGGTCGTGACAACACACTCGGCATCCGCGTGTCGAATCTTCAGTCCCGTCAGCCCCGCGCAGCGTGGACCCGGTGGTGGGCGACAGAACCGGCCGGGACCGGGCACCGCTTCGGTCCCGTTTCAGTCCCGCACACAAAAGAGCAGGTCAGAGGGTCTCAGGCGCGCACTACGGGACTGACGGGACTCAAGGTTCCATATATGAGCTGCATATCGCGTGCAGTACTACAGAAATACGTACGCGGGCGCATACGCGCGCGCCTGATCGGCATAACTTGCAGTGTCAGTCCCGTCAGTCCCGTTCATGCGAAGAGAAGGCCTCTGAACAGGCATTTTGCGTGCGGGACCGAACGGGACCCAAGGTCCCACCGAGTCCCGCGCCCGGCACACGTACCCGTCGTTTCCCGGCGCGCACGGCCCGCGCCACGACGAAACGGAATCGCGCCGGGAAGCGACGGGGCAGCGGGGTCCAGGGGCCGGCGAAGGCCCCTGGTACCACGCAGCCCAGCCAACCCCCCAGAAACAACCGAGGGCAGCACGACGGCCGAAGCGGGAGCGGGTTTGTGGCACGCGGCGTGGGCTTCCTGGTGGGCGTCGGGCTCCACCAGAGCGTTCAGCTTCAATTCATTGCAACGAATCGATGAGGACTGTTGCATTACTCTGCAATTCCGTTGCAACGATTTACCGGCCTTGAGCTGCAATGACTCCCTCTACACGCAACATCAGTGTTGCCACAATCTTGAATGCAACGTAGCGTTTTCCACATCGGAAACGACGAACCGAAGGAGCGCACGATGCAGAAGTTCGACACCCCCACCCCGATCTCCGCCGTCCTCGACATCCCCGCCGGACGCATCCAGGTCATCGCCGCCGACCGGACCGACACCACGGTCGAGGTACGGCCCGCCAACCCGTCCAAGAACCGCGACGTGAAGGCGGCCGAGGCGATGAGGGTCGGCTACGGCGACGGTGTGCTGCGCATCGAGGCCCCGGAGGTCACCAACCGGCTCCTCGGGCCCTCCGGCTCCGTCGACGTCACCGTCAAGCTGCCCGCCGGCTCCCGGGTCGAGGCGAAGGCCGGAGCCGCCGAGTTCCGCGGCGTCGGACGGCTCGGCGACGTCGACTTCGCGGGCGGCTACCGCTCGGTCAAGCTCGACGAGACCGCGAGCGCCCGCCTCACCGCCCACGACGGCGACGTCTCGGTCGGCCGCCTGAACGGCCCGGCGGAGATCCGTACCCAGAGGGGTGACATCGACATCGCCGAGGCCGTGCGCGGTACGGCGACGCTGCGCACCGAGAAGGGCGACATCACGGTCGGCGCCGCCCGCGGCGTCTCCGCCTCCCTGGACGCGGGCACCAGCTACGGCCGCGTCAGCAACACCCTCAGGAACGACGGCACTCCCGAGCTGACCATCCACGCCACCACCTCCTACGGCGACATCACCGCCCGCAGCCTCTGACCACCCGCCGCCCCCCGAAGGAGCACCCCTCATGAGCACTTTGGCCATCGCGGCGAACGGGCTGCGCAAGTCCTACGGCGACAAGGTCGTGCTCGACGGCATCGACCTGGCCGTCCCGGAAGGGACGATCTTCTCCCTGCTCGGCCCGAACGGTGCGGGCAAGACCACGGCCGTCAAGATCCTCTCCACCCTCATCACCGCCGACGCCGGCGACCTGCACGTCGGCGGCCACAACCTCGCCACCGCCGCCCAGGCCGTGCGTGCCACGATCGGGGTCACCGGGCAGTTCTCCGCCGTGGACGGGCTGATCACCGGCGAGGAGAACATGCTGCTGATGGCCGACCTGCACCACCTCTCCCGCCGGGAGGGACGGCAGGTCGTCGCCGGTCTGCTGGAGCGCTTCGACCTGGTCGAGGCCGCGAGGAAGCCCGCCTCCACCTACTCCGGCGGCATGAAGCGCCGCCTCGACATCGCCATGACGCTGGTCGGCGACCCGCGGATCATCTTCCTCGACGAGCCGACCACCGGCCTCGACCCGCGCTCCCGCCACACCATGTGGCAGATCATCCGCGAGCTGGTCTCCGGCGGTACGACCGTCTTCCTCACCACCCAGTACCTGGACGAGGCCGACCAGCTCGCCGACCGCATCGCCGTCCTGCACGACGGCAGGATCGCCGCCGAGGGCAGCGCCGACGAACTGAAACGGCTGGTGCCCGGCGGGCATGTACGGCTCCGCTTCACCGACCCGGCCGCCTACCGCTCCGCCGCCTCCGCGCTGCGCGAGGTCACCCGGGACGACGAGGCGCTGGCGCTGCAGATCCCCAGTGACGGCACCCAGCGCGAGCTGCGCTCCATCCTCGACTGGCTGGACTCGGCCGGCATCGAGGCGGACGAACTGACCGTGCACACCCCCGACCTCGACGACGTGTTCTTCGCCCTGACCGACAGCGGCACCGTGCCCAGCCGGCCGAACCAGCCCAAGGAGACCCTGCGATGAGCTCTGTGCAGCTTCCCGCCCACCCGTCCCGGCTCTCCCTCGCCGTGCGCGACTCGTCCACCATGCTGCGCCGCAACCTGCTGCACGCCCGGCGCTACCCCTCCCTCACCCTGAACCTGCTGCTCACCCCGGTCATGCTGCTGTTGCTGTTCGTCTACATCTTCGGCGACGCGATGAGCGGCGGCGCGGGCCGCTCGGCGTACATCGCCTACATCGTGCCCGGCATCCTGCTGATGACCATCGGCTCCACCGTGATCGGCACCGCGGTGTCCGTCTCCACCGACATGAGCGAGGGCATCATCGCCCGCTTCCGCACCATGGCCATCCACCGCGGCTCCATCCTCGTCGGACATGTCATCGGCAGCGTCCTGCAGTCCGTCATGAGCGTGGTCCTCGTCGGCGCCGTCGGCGTGGCCATCGGCTTCCGCTCCAGCGGTGCCGGCGTCCTGGAGTGGCTCGCGGCGTTCGCACTGATCGTCCTGTTCGCCCTGGCGCTCACCTGGATCGCGGTCGGCATGGGCCTGGTCAGCCCGAACGCCGAGGCCGCCAGCAACAACGCCATGCCGCTGATCCTGCTGCCGCTGCTCTCCAGCGCCTTCGTGCCGCTGCACTCCATGCCCGGCTGGTTCCAGCCCATCGCCCGGTACCAGCCCTTCTCCCCCGCCATCGAGACCCTGCGCGGACTCCTCCTCGGCACCCACATCGGCAACAACTGGTGGATCGCCCTGGTGTGGTGCCTCGGCCTCGCGGTGCTCGGCTACCGGTGGTCGACCTCGAAGTTCAACCAGGACGCGAAGTAACGCCATGGCGAGGCGGGCCACCTCCCGCACCCCGTTCCACCCAGGGCGGCGTACACCGACACCACGTCGGAGTACGCCGCCCCTTCGTGTGCCAGACGGTCGATCGGGGTGACGGCCGCATCGGCCCGTCAGGCGCGGCTCGGGGCGGGCTCCCGACCGGAAAAGAGCGCGGCCGCGCGACGGGGAAGCAGCAGCGGGGTCGCCAGCAGGAGCACGCCGGCCAGGCCGATGGCCGTACGCGGGCCGAGCAGGCCGCCCAGCACACCCCAGAGAGCCGTCAGGAGCGCGGTCGTGGCCTTGGTCGTCACCGCCCAGGCGGACAGGGTGCGGGCGACGCGGCCGGTCGGGGTGCGCTCGAGGCGGTAGGTGGTGCAGACGGGGTTGAAGACGCCGCAGCAGAAGATCAGCCCGAGCTCGACGCCCATCACCAGCCCCAGCCCTCCGGTCCCGGGCCCGGTGAAGGCCAGGCCGACGGGCCACAGCGCGCGCAGTGCCCCGGTCACGACCAGGACCCGGTGCTGCCCGAACCGGGTGACCAGCGGCCGGGCCAGCCGTGAACCGAGCAGCCCGCCGATGGAGGGCGCGGCGAAGGCGAGGCCGTACTGCCACGGGGTGAAGCCGAGCCGGCCGAGCATCAGGACCGCCAGCAGCGGCTGGGTCGCCATCACCAGGGCGTTGAAGAGGGCGGAGTTGAGGAACAGCGGACGCAGCGCCTTGTCGGCGAGGATGTACCGCCAGCCGTCGAGCAGGTCGCCGGCCCGCATGCGCGCGGCCTCCCGGTGCTCGGGCCGTGGCTCGTGCCCGCCCGTCGCGCGGATGCCCAGGGCCGAGAGCAGGTAGCTGACCGCGTCGGCCATCACCGTCGCCACTGGGCCGAGGAGCCCGATCGCCGCGCCGCCCAGCGGGGGGCCGATGATCGTGGTCGTCCAGGTCGTGGACTCGAACCGGGCATTGGCGACGAGCAGGTCCCCGGCCGGCAGCAGCGTCTTCAGGTACGCGCCCGAGGCGGCGCGGAAGGTGATGTCGGCGGCCGCGACGACGGCCGAGACCAGCAGGAGCTGGAGAAAGGTGAGCACGCCGAGCGCGTATGCGGCGGGGACCGTCAGCAGCGCCGCGGACCGCACCAGGTCCATCGCGATCAGCACCGGCCGCTTGCGGCGGAACTCCACCCACGGGCCGAGCGGCACCGCCACGGCCGCGCCCACCGCGGCCCCCACCGAGGACAGCGCGGCGACCTCGGCCGGGCCGGCGTGCAGCACCCGGATGGCGATCAGCGGGAACGCGCCGAAGGCGAGCCAGGTGCCGAGCGCGCTGGTCCCGTACGCTGCCCAGAACCACCCGAAGCGGCGCCCCAGCCGGTGTCCGCGCACAGGTCCGAGCAGATGTCCCAGCCGGTTTCCGCTCTTCATGCCCGACACCCTTCGCCACTCCCTGGTACAACCGATCCGCCACCGGAAGCATCAAAGCGAGCGCCAGACCCAGGGATCAAACAACCGTGGCGCCGTCGGCCACAACCAGTGGTTGTGGCCCTAGGGTGTCGGGGTGGATCTCGACGCCGTCCGGACCTTCGTCGCCGCCGCCGATGCGGGGCAGTTCCAGGAGGCCGCCGCCGAGCTGGCGATCACCCAGCAGGCCGTCTCCAAGCGCATCGCCGCGCTGGAACGCAGCCTCGGCGTGCGGCTGTTCACCCGCACGCCGCGCGGCGCCGAGCTCACCATCGACGGGCAGGCGTTCCTGCCCCACGCGCGCGAGCTGCTGCGCGTCGCCGAGCGCGCGGTCGGCTCGGTGCGCACCGGCCGCCGTCCGCTGCGCGTCGACGTGATCTCTTCGCGCGGCGCGGCGACGGGCCTGATGCGCGGCTTCCATCGCGCGCACCCCGAGATCGAGCTCGACGTGGTGATGCTGTTCGACATCGAGACGGCCGTCGCCGCCCTCCGGTCCGGTGCGATCGACGCGTCCTTCCGCGCCGTCGCCGCGCCCGGCCGGCCCCTGCCCGAGGACATCACGTCCGTCCGGGTGCTCGACGAGCCGCTCCAGCTCCTCACCGGGCCCGCCCACGCGCTGGCCGGTGCCCGGTCGGTGACCCTCGCTCAGCTCGCCGGGCACCGGATCTGGATGCCCGGCATCGTCCCCGGTACCGAGTGGGCCGCCTACTACGACGACCTCGTCGCCGAGTTCGGTCTCACCATCGAGGCGACCGGCCCCAACTTCGGCTCCGACGTGCTCCTCGACACGGTCGCCGACACCCCGGCCCTGGCCACCTTCATGGGCGGGGACACCCGCCTCGTCTGGCCCGCCGGCCACGGCCTGCGCCGCATCCCGGTGACCGACCCGACGCCCGTCTACCCGCACTCGCTCCTGTGGCACCGCGACAACCCCCACCCGGCGCTGGCCACCCTCCGCGCCCACCTCGCCGCCACAGCGGCCGGCCACGACGCCGCCGGGACCTGGAGGCCGGGCTGGGTGCTTCCGCGCTGAAGGCCGCCGCGGCTGCGAGCACCGTGGGCCGGATCGACGGACGGTGGCGGACGAGTGACAGTCGCGTGCGCAGCTGCGAGGGCGGCGGAGCTATTACGGCGTAATAGCTCCGCCGCGATGGCGGCGTCGTCCTTGCGTCAGGGTGAAGGAGAACGTCCTGGGGAGCGCACCTCATGTACCTGACGTCAATGAGGGGCGCTCCCCAGGACGTCAGGTCGCGCGGCGCAGCGGGACGACGACGTTCTCGCCCAGGCGCTTGGGGTCGAGGCGGTAGTACTTGATGTGACCGATTCTCTCGGTCTCCTCCAGCCAGCCGGCCTCGATGACCTGCTTGCGGGTGCGGGAGAAGACGGGAGGGGCCATGCCGACGAGTTTGGCCAGGTTGGCCGCGGTCTCGAGGACGGCGCCGGACCGGTCGGTCGGGTGCAGGGCGTACAGCATGACGACGAGACGCTGGTTGGCGCTCATGCCTGCTGTCGTCTCGAGCAGCTTGAGGTTCTTCTGCTTGTCGTCGCTGCTGATCACTGGACCTCCCACCGTGCGGGAACATTGTCGTCGAATCCGGGGATGTCCGGCGGGTTGCAGGTCTTCACTGCTTCACGCTGCTCGATCCCCGTGCCGTGGAAGGCGATGTACGGGCTGATCCGGTAGAAGTTGTAGTTGCCGATGCGTCCACGGATGACCAGGATGCGGTGTTTGGCCAGCTTCCTATTGATCTTTCCGACGGCGTCGGCGGACATCCCCACCCGTTTGGCGATGTCGGCTCCCGTGGCTCGCAGGGGTTCCATGCCCTCGGGTGAGACCCCGATCCACCACAGGACAAGGAACTTCTGACTGGGCGTGAACGCCTTGGACTCCGTGATCGCCTCGACTCGCGCCTTGTCGACCTGCGTGTGCCGGCCGGAGAAGGCGTACGGCGCATAGGGGATCGGCTCGCCGGTGTCGGCGTCGACCAGTCTGCGTACTGCTCCCAACGGGCCCTCCGTGGAAGGGGGGTGATTGGTGGTTCATGAGGGACGGCTCCGAGGCCGACCAGATGAACTTAACGTACATGAGCATGAAGTCAATCAGCTCCGCCTGTCGGCCGTGTCGGCTGCCGTCCCGTCAGGGGTCTCGCCGTGCGGTCATGGCGGGCTCGGGCCCCCGACTCATGTACGTCACGTCAATCTGGTGCTGCTGCAGGAACCGGGCAGTACGTCCGAGGGATCTGGGTACCCAGATCGGCGGATCGTGGTCCACGATCGGTCGAACTGCCTGCCAGTTCCCACGGTCTTGGTTGTTCGAGGTGTTTATGCAGGTCACCGCCCTCTTCGGGGGGTGCGCTCTCTTACTTGGGTAGTCGGTCGGCAACCGGCCCGGTGCAACCGGGTGAACCTGAGGGCTATTACGGCGTAATAGCGAGGGCGGTTGGACACGAAACGGCGGGACCCAACCGACCTCAGCCCCCGACAGGACGCCCAGGACGGCCGCCTGCCCGACACCGCACCGGACCCCCGGTCCAGCCGCACCCGACCACGGCTCGGCGCACCCACGACCCGTCGTTTCCCGGCGCGCACGGCCCTGCACCACGACGAAACGGAATCGCGCCGGGAAGCGACGGGGCAGCGGGGTCCAGGGGCCGGCGAAGGCCCCTGGTACCACGCAGCCCAGCCAACCCCCCAGAAACAACCGAGGGCAGCACGACGGCCGAAGCGAAGGGGGTGGTCTGTGAGCCGCACCCGGACGCGGCGGTACGGCAGGAGAGTTCTGCGGCGGGCAGGAGGCTGCTGCGCGTGGGCTATTACGCCGTAATAGCTCCGGAGGGTCGCGCGCGTGGCAGCGGGCTATTACGGCGTAATAGCCCTCGGACGCCGAGGTGGCTCCTGGCACCCCCTCAGAAACGCTTCAACTAACGTGTCGATGCTTCCAAAGATCTTGAACGTTAGTAAGGTGTCGTCCATGAGTTCGCCAGCCACGTCCAGCGACCGCGAGAAGGTCGTCTCCAAGCTGCCGGGATGGCTCCGGCAGAACCTCAAAGTCAGAGCCGCCCAGCACGGCATCGAGATCCAGGCGGCCGTCGAGCAGGGCATCCGGGACTGGTGCACGCTCGCCTCCACTCCCCCGGCCATCGACACCGGACGCGCCGACTCGTTCTCCACCTTCCTGCCGCCCGGCCAGTGGGACGAGTTCCGCCAGGTCGCCGCGGAACGCCGTGTCTCGCTGATCCAGGGCCTGGCACAGTCCGTCCAGCTGTGGCTCGACTCCAACCCCGCGCCGCACGTGGAGCGGCCCGAGATCACCCGGCGCATCATCGTCTGCAACCAGAAGGGCGGTGTCGGCAAGACGGCGATCACGGCGGGCCTCGGCGAGGCGCTGGCCGAGGACTCCGACAGCCTGCACGCCGTCAGGGTGGCCAAGGCGCTCACCGAAGCCCTGCGCGCGAGCGACACCCAGTCCGAGGACGTGCCCGGCGGCGATGACCCGCTGAGCGTGGAGAACCTGCCGGGACTCGGGCTGCGGGTCCTGCTCGTCGACTTCGACCCGCAGTGCCACCTCACCAACCAGCTCGGGGCCGCCCCCCTGCCCATGAACGGCGACAGCCTGACCAATCACATGGCGGGCGACCCCAAGGGCGACCTTCGCGACCTCATCGTCTCCGTCGACGACGAGACCTTCGGCGGCCGGCTCCACCTGCTGCCCGCCTGCAACGACGCCTTCCTGCTCGACGTGCGGCTCTCCGCCGTACGCGCCAGGGAGGCGGCGCTGGAGCGCGCCCTCGCCCCGCTCGAGGCCGATTACGACGTGATCCTCGTCGACTGCCCGCCCAGCCTCGGTCTGAGCATGGACGCCGCCGCGTACTACGGCCGCCGGCGCCCCGGTGAGATGCTCGGGCAGTCCGGCGCACTGATCGTCGTACAGGCCGAGGACAGCTCGGCGGACGCCTATGAGCTGCTGACCACTCAGATCGACGACCTGCGCGGCGACTTGCAGGTCGACATCGACTACCTCGGCATCGTCGTGAACCTCTACGACTCGCGCCGCGGCTTCATCGCCACCTCCTCGCTCCAGGGGTGGGTCGACATAAAGGATCCCCGGGTCGTCGGGCTCATCGGCGATCTCAAAGAGCAGAAAGAAGCGGTCCGGATGAAGCGGCCCCTGCTGTCCTACGCCCCCAAGTCGCAGCAGGCGATCGGGATGCGCGCGCTGGCCCGGGAGCTCGTATGAGCAAGGCCGATCAGCTGGGGGCCGGCCGGTTCGGCGGGGGAGTGCGGTCCGTGAGTGCGCGCCGCCAGGCCGTGGCCGCCGCCACCGGGGTGCCCACCGAGGGGGTCGCCCCGCCCACCGAGCTTCCGCCGCATCGCATCAGCCTCAACCCTGACAACCCCCGCTCCAGTCTCGGTGACCTCACCGATCTCGCGGGAAGCCTGAAGACGCACGGCCAGAAGCAGGCGATCACGGTGATGAACCGCGACGCCTACGTCAAGGCCAACCCCGAGCGTGAGGCCGACCTCGAGCCCGACACCACGCATGTGGTCATCGACGGCAGCAGCCGTCTCGCCGCTGCCCGCGAGGCGCACCTGCCCGCCGTCAAGGTGATGGTCAGCGACGACCAGGGCACCAACTCCGAGGAACTCCTCGAGTCCGCCCTGGTCGCCAACATCCACCGGAGCGACCTCGGGGAACTCGACGAGGCCCGGGCCCTGCGGCGCCTGCTGGCCATCCACGGCAGCCAGACCGCGCTGTCCAAACGGCTCCACCGGTCCCAGGGCTGGGTGTCGCAGCGTCTCGCGCTGCTCAATCTGACCCCCGAACTGCAGAGCCGTATCGGGGAAGAGCCCATCGATCTGCTGCGTGCCGTGGCCAACAAGCCGGCCGCGGAGCAGGAGGCGGCACTCCAGGACCTCAAGGCGGAGCGGGCCCGGAAGGAGGAGGACCGGCGCGGCCGGAAGAAGGCGGAGGAGAGCGAGGCCCCGAGGTTCACCGCCCCGCGGCAGCCGGGGGAGCCGGAGGGCTATTACGCCGTAATAGGAGACGGCGAGCCGGGCGCGCCCGCGGTGACCGGTCAGGTGGAACGGAACGGGGGTGCCGGGCCGGAGCGGCGGGCCGGGGTGTCCGACGGCTATTACGGCGTAATAGGGGGCGCCGAGCCGGGCGCGTCCGCCCCGGGTGTCTCGACGGCGCCGGCCGCCGGTGAGGCGGAGGGGCCGCAGCCCGTACCGGAGCCGCGGACCGAGACGTCCGTCATCGGTTCGCAGGCGGATGCCTCGATCGGCTCCCCCTCACGCCGGGTGCCGTACGACGAGCCCGGTCCCCTCGCCATGCTGCTGGACCGGAACATCGACGGCGACGACACCTTCTTCGACCTGCTCCGGTTCCTGTGCAAGAAGGGGGCCGAGCGGGATCCCGCCCGGCTCGCGGAGCTGGCGCGGTCCTTCGCCGAGCAGGCCGCCGTACAGGGCGACTGATCGCCGGGGACCCAGGGGCCCGGAACTATTACGCCGTAATAGGCCGACCCGCTGTTACGGCGTAATAGCTCCGGGCCCGCCGCCGAGGCGGCACCGGCTCTACAGGGAGATGTCGATCTGCTCGACGTCGGTGAACTCCACGTCCAGGCCCTGGGCGCGGGTGTTGTCCGCCCGGAAGTACATCTCCCCCAGCCCCTCCGCCGCGATCCGCAGCAGCTGGTCCTCGGTGGCTCCCGCGTCCCGGGCCGCGAAGAGCCGCTCGGCCCAGCGGGGCGGCAGGGCTTGGGTGATGTCGCGGATGCGGGCGTCGTCGGTGGTGCCCGGGGCGGCGGTGAAGCCGAACCTGCCCCGGGTGGCGAAGACCAGGCCGTCGGTGGTGACGGCCTTCTGCTTCGCCCTCGCCCGGACCTGCGGCTGCCAGCGGCTGCGTACCTCGCGCTCCAGTCGGGCGGCGAGCTCCCGGCGGGGGTGCTTCAACTGGCCGGTCACATACCGTTCCACGGTGCGCTGGGAGATGCCCAGCAGTTCGGCGACCGGCCTGGTGCCCTTGAGCTGCTTGACGAGGAACCGCATCCGGGCCGGGGCGCTCTTGGGGAGGGGGCGGGTGAACGCCTGCTCCAGCGCGCGGTCCAGGCTGTCCCCTACCGAGTCCATGGCGGGCTACTCCCCTTCGGCGGCGATGCCGTCGTTCTTGATGTGGTTGGCGATGTTGAACACACCGCCGTGCTGCTCGAACTGTTCCTCCGCCCACAGCACGGTCCGGGTGCCCTGGTGCTTGATCATGCCGGGGCTCACGCCCAGCCGGAACGTGCCCGGCACGGGCTTGCCCTCGGGGGTGTACGGCAGGAAGTCCAGCGGGCCGGGACCGGGGGAGGGGTAGACGAGGGCGTCGGTGCCGATGGCCACGGGATACAGATCGGTGGCGGCGGCCGTCTTCATGATCTTGCGGTGCATGCTGACCCGGACCGTGGACAGGACGGCCGCGCGGATGTCGGGGCGCCAGGTCGGCCGGGAGAGCGCCGGCCACGGTTCGTAGTACGGCACCTGGCCCCGGTTGCGCTGGCGCAGTTTGCCGATGCCGCCCTTGGCCGTCGCCTTGATGGCCTTGAGCACCAGGGCCAGCGTCGGATCGGCGTGCCGGGAACGGGCCATGGCGTGCAGGAACTCCTCACCGTCCATCGCGGTGCTCACCCCGAGGTCGGCCATGGTGGCGATGTACGCGTCGCGCAGCCGTTTGTACCAGGGGTCGAGGTAACGGCCGGTGCGGGTGCGGACGTAGGCCTCGATCGGCGCGACATCGAAGCCGAGCTCCACCGCGTACGCAACGGTCGGCGTGGCGTACCAGGCCGGGCCCTCGGGCCGGTCGCCGCTCGGCGTGAACGGCGACGGCAGCCGCTCGGCGTCCAGGGTGCGGCCGCCCACCTCCACCCGGGAGAGGTCGACGTGGGAGAGGTCCACCAGCCATGAGCCGGGCAGTGCGGGGTCGAAGGGCGGGTTGCCGGTGAGGTGGGCCGGTCCGTTCAGCCCGACGGTCAGGCCGTTGGCGGCCGCCGCGAACGCCATGTTGACGTCGATGGCGACCAGGTACGGCTGCATGCACTCGTCGTCGGTGAGCTCCCGGCACCAGTCGTACGGTTCCTCCAGCAGCATCTCGGCAGGGGTGCGCTGGTGGTGGCGGGCGAACCTGCCCTTGAGCAGCGGGTGCTCGTCCGGGACCTCGCACTCGACCGCGTCGTACACCTCGGTGAGGGCGTCGGCGTTGAAGGCCTGCCGGAACTCTCCGGTGTCCGGGTCCTTCTCCGCGCGGGTCGGCGGGCGCAGGGCCGTCATCAGTTCCAGACCGGTGACCGCCGTGGTGCCGCGCGGGGTCATCACCCGCTCCGCGTAGGTGCCGAGGAACCGTGCGAGGTCGGCGGCCGGCATGCCCGGAAGACGGGGGGCGTTCCTGTCGTCCCATTCCTCCACCGGCAGCGCGCCCCAGGACGGGATGCACAGCTGGACGCAGCGGCGGCGGGCGCCCTCCGGGTCGCGGTACAGGCGCGCCCACGGTCCGAAGCCGAGCTGGGTCAGCTGCAGGCCTGCCTTCTTGACCTGCCTGACGACCTTGTGACCGTCCTGCAGCCGTCCGGCACGCCGTTCCTCAGGAGACAGGGTTTCGGGCAGGCCGTAACGCTCCATGGCGGCGGGGGTGAGGACCAGGACGGGATCGGCGTCACGGCCGTACCGGTGCAGCCGGGGCTGGCCGAGCCCGGCCTCGGTCAGCGTCCAGTCCACCAGGGCCGGGATGCTCCTGGCGGGGACGTCCAGGACGAGGCCGCCCACGCAGTAGGCCACCACCTCGTCGCCGTCGAGGCCGATGACGGCGAGGGGGCCGTTCTCGAAGCGGGGAGCGGGCGTCTCGGCCGTGCTCTGTGCGGCTGCCGGTGTCCGGGGTGGCTTCCTCGGTGCGGACGTGGGCCGGGTCCTGGTGGTGGGGCTCGCCCCGGTCCGCGGGGCGGGGCCGGGCGTGGCGGCCGTCCGTGTCCGTGTGTCCTGCTGCGGGGGGAGGGGGACTTCGGCCGGCCGGCGTTCCCCGGGCTCGGGGAGGGCGGGCGCCGGGGGAGCGGGGGAGGGGTCCTGAGGCTCCTGGGACGGCGGGGGCGGGGCGGGGAACCGTTCGGCCAGCTTCTCCAGGAAGCGGGCGTAGGCGGCCCGTTGGGGCGGCCGGGGCTCGTTCCTGCCCGACTCCCAGCTCGCGACCGTCTCCCGGCGGGTCGCCAGTGCGGCCGCGACCTGGGCCTGGCTCAGCCCTGCGGCCTCCCGCAGGCGCCTGCGCTCGGCGGGCGAGGGCAGGTCGTTCTGGGCGACTTCCTCCAGCAGCGCGTCGACCGCGCTGAACAGCTCGTCCTGAGTGGGCACGGAGCTCACCTCCCGCACCCACCCTATCCCGATCACTCTCCGGATCACGCCGTGAATCGCTCGCCGATCGCACATGGGTGTCCGTACAACCGAGGGGTCAGGGCCTGACGACCCGGCAGAGGCCGATCCCGACGGCGGGGCGTGCGGCGCCGTATACGGGTCCGGCAGCTCGGTCGCTTGCGTCGCTTCGGTCGCTGGTGGCGGGTGAACGGCCCGGTGCGGAAGCAGTCGTCCAGGTTCGTCCGGAGCCGCTTGAGTCGCTCGGATCGCTTCGAGGGCAGCGGCCCGAGCGACGGCGGCCGGGGAGCAGCGACCGAGGGGCAGCGACCGGACGAGGGCTCGGCAGCTGTTGGGTCGCTGCTCGGGGCTGGGTGAAAGACGAGGTCAGCGGCCTGTTGGAGGCGGGCAGCGACTGAAGCGACGCACGGTCGGGGTATATGGAGGCATGCGCGTGTGTGCGTATGCGCGTACGTCTGCGTGTAGACGTCATATGTGGCGGACTTGAGTCGCTACAGTCGCTGCCCGGCAGGTAGTTGGGCTTTGAACTGGGTCTTCGTCAGCGACCGAAGCAGCGACCGAAGCAGCGACCCAATCGCTTTCGCCCCCTGCGGGCCCTTCTTGGATCGCTGCAGCCCCCCGGGATACGGACCCTTCTTGCTCACTTGGCCCAACCTTTGTCAGCGCTTCGCTAGTGTGTTCCTATCCTTGAGTCGCTTCGGTCGCTGACGGGGGAATACATGACCGATGAGCTGCGGGTTTTGTGCAGCGACTCACGGGGTCCCGCTGCTGCCCGAGCGGGCGCCTCGCAGTCCTTGGCCATCGCCCGATGGTGCGCCGGCCGTGGCTGGCCGGTCCATCCGCTGGCCCCAGGACGCAAGACGCCCGCAGGCAACTGCGCGGTCTGCCGTGAGCCCGGGCACACGTACCGGGGCTGCAGTTGTCCTGCCGCCGGGCGCTGGTGCCATGGATTCCGGGCCGCCACGCTCGACTTCGTCCGGATCCGGCAGTGGTGGGAGTCCCATCCGGAGTTCGGGGTCGGGATCGCTTGCGGCCCCGCCGGGCTGGTCGTCGTCGACATCGATGCGCACGCCCGGCAGCTGCCCGGACGCGACCGCCTGCTGCCCGGCATCGACATCGCCGACACCGTCGACCTGACCGGGCTCGCCAACGGTTTCCACACGATCGGAGTGCTGGCCGCGCTGCGCGGTGAGACCTCTCCCGCGGACGACGAGACGACCCTGCGGGTGCGCACGCCCTCCGGCGGCCTGCACGTGTGGTACCGGGCCTTGGACGGGCACCGCTGGCAGTGTTCCGCCGGCTCGGGCGGCGGCCGGGCGCTGGCCTGGCAGGTCGACGTACGGGCGCACGGCGGGTACATCGTCGCCCCGGGCACCGTGACCACGGCCGGTAGGTACGAGGCCGTGGGCACGGCACGGGAGCCCGCCCCGCTGCCGGGCTGGCTCGCGCGGGAACTGCAGCGCACCGGCCATCTGCCGCCCGCACACCTGCCCGCGCCCCGGCCGGTGCCGCCCCGCGCCCGGCAGGCCGTCCTGGCCGCATCGGGCGGCCGCGGAGCAGCCGGCCGGGTGCTGGCCCCGCTGCTGACCGAGGTGGCCGCCTGCGGTGCCGTCCCGGAGGGAGCGGGATTCACCGAGAAGCTCAACCGGGCCGCGTACACCGCCGGCGGGCTCGTCGCCGCGGGCCTGCTGGACACCGAACACGCCGAGCGCATCCTGCAGGAGGCGGCCGCGCAGGCGCGCCCCGGCCAGGAGCGGCGCTACGGCGCCGTCATCCGCGGCGGACTGAGCGCGGGCCGTACCCGTCCGCTGGCCCCGGGAGGCCGCCGGTGACGGGCCACGACAACGCCCTCTTCGACGCCGGCTCGGTCGCCGCGCAGATCCTGGCCCGGACCGTCCCGCAGGCGCGTACGGAGGCGCAGGGCGTCCCCCGGGCCCGTATGAACGGGCAGACCGTTGCTCAGGCCCGTACGAACGGCGAGCCCGGTCCCCGGGCCCGTACGGAGGTGCAGGGCGGCCCCCGGCCCGTCGGCCAGGCCACGGCCGGCGAGGCCACCGCCGACGGGCTGCTGCCCGACACCCTCAGCGACCGCGGCAACGCCAAGCTGTTCGTCAGCCTCTACGCCAACGACTACCGGCACGTGCCGGGGCTCGGCTGGTTCCGGTGGGACAGCACCCGCTGGCAGATCGACGAGGACGACACCGTGCTGTGGGCCGCCGGCGACCTGGCGGAGTCCCTCGCCACCACCGACCCGCGGGGCGTGCACAGCACGACCGCGCTGCAGCAGCACCGCAGACGGGCGCTGAGCACCAGCGGGATGAACGCGATGCTCACCCAGGCCAGGTCCGCACCCGGCATGGTGCTCAACGCGGCGCTGCTGGACGCCGATCCGTACGCCCTGTGCACGCCCGGCGGCATCGTCGACCTGCGGACCGGGCTCCAGCGCGTGCCGGACCCGAACAAGGACTTCCACTCCCGCTCCACCACCGCGACCCCCGAACCGATGGCGACGCCGCGCTGGGACCGGTTCCTCACCGACACCTTCGGTGAGGGGACCGAGGGCGCGGAGATGATCGGCTTCCTGCAGCTGCTCCTCGGCTACTCCATCACCGGCGACGTCGGCGCCCAGGTGATGCCCTTCCTGTTCGGCTCCGGCAAGAACGGCAAGTCGGTGCTGCTGGACGTGGTGATGAAGCTCGTCGGCGACTACGCGGACGCGGCGCCGCCCGGGTTCCTCATGGCCCGCCCCTACGAGGGCCACCCCACCGACCTGGCCGAGCTGCACGGGCGCCGGGTCATCGTGTGCAGCGAGGTCAAGCCGGGGGACCGGTTCGACGAGGCCCGGGTGAAGCTGCTGACCGGCGGCGACCGCATCAAGGCCAGGCGGATGCGGCAGGACTTCTTCAGCTTCCAGCCGACCCACAAGCTGTGGCTGCTGGGCAACCACCGGCCCGAGGTGGGGACGGGCGGCTTCGCGTTCTGGCGGCGGATGCGGCTGATCCCGTTCGAGCGGGTCGTGCCGGACCACCGGAAGGTCGACAACCTGGCGGACGTCCTCGTGACGGAGGAGGGGCCGGGGATCCTCAACTGGCTTGTCCTGGGCGCCCGTCGCTATCTGGGCGGACAGAAGGACCTCGTGGGACCGGAGCGCGTACGCATCGCCACCACGGCCTACGCGGAAACCGAGGACCACACCGGGCGCTTCCTCGGGGAGTCCTGCCAACTGGCCCCGGCGCTGCGCACGGAGCAGGCACGGCTGTACGCCGTCTACAAGGCGTGGTGTCAGGATGAAGGGGTCCCGGCCCTGTCGTCCCGGGCCTTCGCGGCAAGGGTCCGCGAGCTGGTGGGACTGGCGTCGCCCAAGGAAATGTTCCTGTCCAACCAGCGGAAGTACTACCCAGGCATCGGACTGCTTGCCGACGAGGAGACAGTATGAGCGCCCTCATCGCCGAGGACGAGATCGTCCACGAGGTCGACTTCGTCTGGCTCGAGGACATCAGCGGGCTGGATTACGTCCGTCAGAGCCTGGACCGGCTGCCGACCCGTCGCGGCAGGCCCGCCTACCATCGTGACGGGCGCATGATCGGCTACGCGATCCTGGGGCCGGAGGCCAAGCCGTCCCGGTCCTCGGGCACGTTCCGGCGGCGGGTCTTCTGGCTGCTGCCGCACGACCGGGACACCGCCCCTGACGGTCTGTACGCCATCGGGGCACCGGCGGAGGCCGTCGATCCGCGCACGCTGGCGCCGCGCGCCAAAGGACGCAAGACGGAGCGGTCCGAGGGGGCGGCGGGCCTGTCGCAGCCGCGGCAGCGGGGATTCAGGCTTTCGCTGTAGGCGGCGGACGCGCGCAGGGGTGTCCGGACGGGTGCGCCGGCCGGACAGGTACGGCCGACACGTCACGCGGCTCCGGCAGGCGCAGGCTCTCGGACAGCCGAGTGCGCCGGCGGCCCACCGGCGTTCCGCTCCCGCACGGCAGCGCCGGCGCGTTGGTGATGAGGGTGGCCGTCGTGTGCCGGCCACCGGCGATCACCGGTGATGACGTCAGGTCGCCGCCGGGCTGCTGCCGCTTCGCCGCCACGTGTACGGTGCCGCGGGCAGGCGGTGGTGTTCACGGCTGCGCTCCGGGCCCCGGCGCCCTCACCGGTCAGCCGACCGCTTCGACCGGCTCCGCTGCCCGGCGCAGTCGCATGATCTCCTTGTGGACGCGTTCCCCCCGGTCCGGGGCCATGTCAAGCCGCACGAGCACCGCCGGGACCGCGATGCTCGCCATCAGATGCCGCTGCAGGTCCGCCACCCGGTCCATCAGATCGGCGTGGCCGGTCATGACCTTGGACAGCACCTGCACCCCGGTGAACGCGCCCACGAACATCCGCGCGACCGCCTCCACATCCGCCTGGGGCAGCAGTTCGCCGTTCTGTTTCGCCTGCGCGAGCATGGCGGTGTTGTGCTCGACCCATCCCGCCATCGGCACCCGCCGGTCCAGTCCGTCCCGCGGGCTTCCCTGCTCGACGGTGAGCCGGATGCTGCCCTGCACCAGCGAATCGCCCTCCTGGAGCAGGTGGGCGAGGAGGAATGCCTCGTCCAGGCACTGCTGGAGCTTCAGTTCGCGCGGCGGGGTCTGCGGCATGCCGGTGAGCTGGTTGGCCAGCACCGCCTGGGCCAGCTCCTCCTTGGAGGGGAAGTGGAAGTACAGGGCTCCTTTGGTGACGTCGGCCCGGCGCAGGATCTCGACGATGGTGGCCGCCTGATATCCGACCTCGGCGAACACCTGCGCAGCCGCGACCAGGATGGCCTGTCTCGTCCTGATCGCTCGTTCCTGCTGTGCCACCGGCCACCTCCGCCACCCGGCCCTTACGGGCGGTTCCGGCGCTCCCCGAACCGAAGGACGGGCCTGGGGAGATCGCCGACCAGACCGTAAAACCAGCTCCCTGGTATGTCAATCCGCTGCTCCAGGGGCGCCTGCCCAGCGAATGGGGGACCTCCAAGTGGTCGAACCAGCTTGGCTTTTGACCTCGGCGCACCTGAAAAAGCTGATGAAACAGGACTTGTTGGTGGCACGGTCCACGGATCGGGGCCGACAAGAAAACCGGCGAGCTGGTCGGAGTCGGCGATCCGCCGACCGCGCGCTGTCCGCGGCACGCGCACCGGTCGAGCGCGGCGCCGCGCGGCTGAGGACGTGGCGGATCTTCCCCGGGTCCCCGGGCCCGGCCGGAGCAGTGGGCGCAGACCTCGGGCCGCGGTCGGCAGGGCGGTCAGGCGGCGGGATCCTGTCCCTGCTCCTGACCGCCCTGGGGTGGGTGGACGTGTTCCATGTGCGGTTATGTGGTTGACGGGCAGGAACCTCCGTCGGCCGTCCGTCAGTTGCAGAAGTTGAGGAGGTTCAGGAGACCGTTGCCGCACCGGTTCTCGTCGCCCTCACCGCCGCCGCCGCCGTGGCCGTAGGCGGCCGTGGCCTTTGTGACGGCGTGCGTGGCGGGCGTCGCGGCCACCGCGGACGTGGCAGTGGCCGTCCCCGCCGCACAGGCGATGCCCACGGCGGCGCTCACCGCGAATGCTCGTGGAATCCAGGAAACGGTCTTCTTGGAGCGAGGTGTAGTGTTCATGCACTCACCATGCACAGCCTCGCAACCGGTTGCTCGCCGAGCGCATCCGAGCGGGTGAGCCACCCTCAGGGCCGGCCGGAATCCGTTTCCGGGGAAGCCCGTTGGCAGGCGGGCGCACCCCGGTGTGGAGGTCGACGGCCCCTTGGTGACAGCGGGGCTCCCTTTCAGAGGCCGGCGGCGGTGATGTTGCCGTAGGCGGTGGTGGCGTGGATGTCGAGGCCGGCCGCGGCGCCGTCGCTGTTCTTGAGGGAGTTCTTGATCCGGCCGTAGGAGGTGCCGGCGTCGAGGGTGGCGGAGACTCCCTGGGCGGCGCCGACCGTGATGTCGCCGTGCTGGGTGGTCAGGGTGACGGTGCCGTGATGGGCCTCGGTGATGGTGAGGTCGCCCTTGTCGGTGGTGATCTCGGCGGGGCCGTTCAGGCGGCCGACGGTGATGTCGCCGGTGGCGAGGGTGAGGCGGGCGCTCGCGGTCTCGTCGAACTCGACCGTGCACTGGGCGCCTTCGAAGGTGACGTCGCCGAGGCGTCCGACGCCGCGGACCTCGGCGACGGCGGCCTTGGCCTCGACCCGGGAGCCGGCCGGCAGCTCGACGGTGACCTCGAGGGTTCCGGGGTGGCCGAGCATCTGCTTGCGCTCCGCCGGGCTCTCGACCCGCAGGACGCCGTTGTCGTAGGCGACCGTGACCAGCTCCGCGGCCTTGACGTCGCGACTCCTGGAGGGGTGGGCGGGCAGGACCTCGACGGTGGTGTCGGCGCGGTCGGCGGCGACGAGCCGGATGTGCCCGATGGGGATGTCCAGGACGGCGGCGATGGGGGCGGGGGTGTCGAACTTCTGGATGGTGCCCTGGTTCTTCTGCATGGTGCGCTCCTTCGACTCGTTGTTTCCAGTGATGGAAACGCTACGTTGCTTTCACTGGATGGGCAACATGCTTATTGCGTGAAGATGCCATATCTGCAGGTAGAGTTGGGGAAATCGTTGCAATGGTGATGAGCATAATGCAACGTCCCCACTCATATTCGTTGCAATGATTTGAGGGTGAACGCTACCTTGCGACTCGGGACACTAGGGTGCGCGCATGGACATCGGAAGCGAGGAAATCGCGGGCGGAGTGATACTGCGGCTCGCCGGACCGGCGGACGCCCCGGCGCTCTGCACCGCCTATGCCGAGAACCGGAAACACCTCGAACCCTGGCAACCGCGCCGCCCGGAATCCTTCTTCACCGTGGCCGGTCAGGCACAGCGCCTGGAAGAACAGGAACGGCACCGCGCGGACGGCCGGCTCGTGCCGTGGCTCCTCGAAGCCGACGGGCGGGTCGTGGGGGCCATCACGCTGTCCGGAATCGTCATGGGCGCGTTCTGCAGTTCCTATCTGGGTTACTGGGTCACCGAGGATCAGCAGGGCCGGGGGCTCGCGACCGCCGCCGTGGAGCGGGTCTGCCGGATCGCCCGGGACAGGGTCGGGCTGCACCGGATCGAGGCGACCACCCTTCCGGAGAACACCGGCTCCCAACGCGTGCTGGAGAAGTGCGGGTTCGAGGCGATCGGCATGGCCCCGCGCTATCTGCACATCGACGGACAGTGGCGGGACCACCGGATGTACCAGCGGGTGCTGCACGACGACCACCCGGCTCTGTGACCCGGACGGCGCGCACCGCCACCGTGCGCGCGCCCAGCCCCGCGGCCGCGAACAGCACGCCCGGCACCGTCCGTCCGGCCACCCGCGACCGGCGACGGCCCGACCACGCCCCCGGCGGCCGGGCCCAGGCTGGAGTCGGGCGGCGCAGCTCCTGTGCTCGGCCTCGGCGGACAGCGTGAACCGCGGCCCCAGCGGCGTGCCGCACAGCAGGGCGAGGGGCATCCGGCGCGGGCGTGGTGACGGACAGGCCGCTCCGCGGTGCCGAGGCCGCGGCCTCGTGCAGGGCCGTGGCCTGCGGGTCTCAGGCGGACGGAGCCGGGTGCCGGCGTCGCATGCGGGAGACGCCGTCCGACCGCGCGGATGCTGTCAGCGGCGTCTCAGCGTCCGGTCAGCGGCTCCTGCCACCATGGTTCCTGTGACCGGCAGGGGAGACCGAGAGCCGGGAACAGGGAGAGGTGCCCGGAGTGGTTGATCGGGGACCAGCGAGCACGGCTCACGGTCGGGCCCTTCGGGGCCCACGCAGGTTCGAATCCTGCCCTCTCCGCAGACGGTGCTCGCCCTTGGGCCCGCACCCGCCGGTGGGCACACGCTGCGGGCGTCGCCCGACCACCCTGTGGCCGGCCAGGTGCGCGACAGCGGGGGCTGTGCGGCCGGAGTGTTCCTTCCGGCCCGCCTGACCGGGCCGGTCCGGCCCGCTGCCGAGCCTGTCCTCAGATCTTCCAGGAGCGCAGCGTCTCGGCGACGGCATAGACACCGAGGCGGGCGTCCCGGACCTTCCGGACGAGATCGGACAGGGCGCCGTACGGCGGGTCGATGCCCTCACCGCACTGGTCCATGTACTGGGCGGCCACGAAAGCGGCAAAAAGGCTGTTGCGGTGCGGAAGCGGTTCGAGACGCACGATCGTGTGCAGCAGTGCGGCCGCGCGCCAGGCGGCATCCGGATCGGCCGTCGCCAGCGTCGGCATCTTGGTCCTGTGCCGCGCGACGGCCGCCACCAGCGCCGAGTAGTCGGCCACCGTCACGTCCTCGTGCCCGAGGGCCGCCTCCTGGACGTCGAGCAGCCAGGAGACGTCGATGTGCAGAACCATCAGGCGGCCGCAGCCCCGCCGTCACCCCGGGAGGGGGGAACCTCCTCGGGGAACGCATCGTCGAACTCGCCGCGCAGCCGGTCGGCCCAGGCGGCGGCGCCGGCGACGAACCGCTTGCGGTGCATCTCCCGCACGCCGAGATCGTGCAGGTACTGCTTGAGGCTCTTGCCCTCGGCGGCGGCGGCGGCGCGGACGCCTTCCATTTCCTCGTCGGAGAAGGACACGTTCAGTGACGGCATGCCCCGATGGTACCTAGTTGGTACCGGACCCGCCAGGCGAGAACGAGAACGCGGCGATGTCCGCCAGAACCCGGGCCGCCGGGGCCGGGTCGACCAGCCACTTCAGGTGGCTGCTGGTGAGCGTACGGACGTCGTAGGGGTTCTCCGGCGTCAGTGCGTCGCCTTCACGGATCATCCGGTCCTGCATGGCGAGCGGCACGCTGGTGTCCTCGGTCAGCCGGATGTACGTCCTGGGGATCCGCCCCCAGGTGTCGGCCCGTGCCCGGTCCTCGGGTGTGCCGACGTCAAGGTTCTCGTCGGGCTGGAAGGTGTTGAGGAAGACCATGAACTCATCGTCCGTCCCGTCGGCGAGGAAGGCCGCCTTCAAGGCCGCGAGGACGCCGGGGTCGGCGGTACGGAAGTTGGCGCGCAGCAGCCCGAGTTCGGCGGGGTTGCCCACCATCGCCGAGGCCAGCCCTGTGGCGTCCACCGTGGCCATCTCGGGCTCGGCGTAGTAGGCGCTGACGTCGAGATCGACGGGGCACCAGGCGGAGACATAGACGATGCGGTCGATCAGGTCGGGCCGCTGGTTCGCCGCGACGGTGGCCGTCATGCCGCCTCGGCTGTGGGAGACGAGGATGACGGGCCCGTTCCGCTTGGCCCGCTCCAGTATGCCGATGAGGTGCGCGGCGTTGTCGGCGAGCGTGACGCCCTTGATGGCGCCGGGTGCGGTGGCGAGCCCTTCGAGGTCCTGCGGCGCCTGGTAGGCGCGCGGGTACGTCGCCGCGAACCCGTGCCCCGGAAGGTCGACGGCGACGGAGCGGTGTCCGAGGAGGCCCAGTTCGGCTTGGAGCGGCGCGAAGGAGAAGGAGTTCGCGAAAGCTCCGTGCACCAGGACGAACGTCGGTTGCATCTGTCTGCTCACTTTCTGGCCTCTACGGCATCGGCGGCACGCGTATCGCCCCTTCCGGCGCCGGAACCACCGGGGCGGCGACCTACGGTAATCGAACTGACACCCGTCGGCGGGGAAAAGCCTTGGCCGCAGGGCCCGATGAGCAGCCCGTCGGGGCGCGGTGGGGCCGGGAGCTTGGTCGCGGAAACCGCGGCGTCGGGCAGGCGCACCTCGGCCGTCGCCGCCCTGAGGTGATCCCGGCGGCAGTCGAACGCAGCCGTGAGTATGGGCGCGCAGCGCGCAGTGCAAGGCCGCCGCAGGTGCGGGCGGTTGGCGTCGGCCGAGCACGGTGTCGGGAACCGCCGCGGTGGTGCCGGTCGCGCCCGGGCGGGCTGCACAGGCGTCGGCCGGCCGCCGGACGCGGCCGCCCGCCTCGCGGGCGAGGGAGAGAAGGACCGGGCCGGCGCAGCCGCGGTGACGTGGATGCCGAAGACAGCCCTCGGCACGGCACCGGCAGATCCGCGGATGCGCCGGCAGCGCGCCGGCCCGGGCGTGACAGGCCGGACGGGTCAGCGCGTCCTACCTCGCCGACGCGATGCCGACATCATGGTGACCGGCGAACCCGGCCGCCTCCGGACGGATCGGGACTGTCTCGCCGCGAGCGACATGCCCCAGGTGTCCCCGGCGGCCGTCCGGAGGTGGCCGAGCCGCAGGAGGATCCGGTGCTGCGGGAGCCCCAAGAAGGCCCAGCACGACCCGGACGGGATCACGGCGATCGTCACCGCGCGGCCGGGCGGCTGGCGCCCGGCGGCCGTCACAGGCCCAGCAGCGGCGGCAGCTCCTCGCTGACCAGTTCGATGTTCCGGGCCGTCAGGTCGTCCGGCATGCCGGCGATGCTCGCCCAGAAGATCAGGTGTTCCACCGGCAGCCCCTCGGTCGTCTCCTTGATCTGGGCGGCGGCGTCCTCGGGGGTGAGGATCTTCAGAGCCCCCCAGGGGGCGTTGGAGGTCCGGTTGCGGAACTCGTCGGGGTGGATGATCGGCGGCCGGGGCTTGTCGGTGCCCTCCACGGACGACTGCCGGTAGCTGTTCATCTGGTGGGCGAGGTAGGGCGCGACACGCGCCCAGGCCTCGTCCGGGTCGTCGGCGAGGATGATCGGCAGCAGGCCGGAGACCCGGGCGGTCGCCGGGTCGTGGCCGCTCTCGACCAGTCCCTCGCGGTAGTGCGGGAACAGCTCGTGGGAGATGTGCAGCAGCCCGATGCCGAGCCGGCCGGCGATCCGCGCGCCGCGGGGACCGTAGAAGCCGCCCCACAGCGGAACGGAGTCCTGGACCGGGCCCGGGGTGACGCCGCCCTCCTCCCAGAGCCGGCGCACCTCGCGTATGTGCTCCTCGGTCCGCCGGAAACGCCGCGTGAAGTCCGCGCCCATCAGGGTGTATTCGGGAACCCGGTAGCCGGCGCCCATGCCCAGCTCGAGGCGTCCGCCGCTCACGAGGTCGACGATCGCCGCCTCCTCCGCGAGCTGGGCGGGCTTGCGCAGCGCGGGCAGCACCACCGCGGTGCCGATCCGGGCGTGGCGGGTGCGGGCCGCGACGGCGGCGGCGAAGGTCAGCGGCTGCGGCAGATAGCCGTCCTCGAAGAGGTGGTGCTCGGTGAACCACAGCCCGCCCGCGCCCCGCCGGTCCGCCTCCTCGCAGAATTCCAGGCTGCGCGCATAGTGGTCGGCCCACGGGCGCTTCCAGCCCTCCGGGTTCCGCAGGTCGAAGAGAAGTCCTACATCCATGCTGAAGTCCCCATCCGTGACAGTGAGTTTGCCGGGTCGCAGCTGCTGTGGACGTACGGCACCTCCCCCCATGGACACGGAGGGGAGCCGAGAATGCCGTCCCCGCTTGCACCAGCGATGAAAAAGCGGTCCCGGCACCTCCGGCGGGAGGTGCCGGGACCGCCGGTGTTTCCGCGGAACGTGATCCCCGGGTCAGGCTTCGCAGAGGCCCTCGACGGCGATCTTCTCGAAGATGTGCGCATACGACACGATGTCGTCGGGGACCTGGGCGGACATGGCCTGGAACTGCGGGTTGCCGAGCGCCTTGGCGAGGGCCTCGGTCGACTCCCAGATCGCGACGTTCATGAACAGCTGGCTGCCCGCCGTGCCCTGGTGCATCTGCAGGGAGACGAATCCCGGCTGCGCCTGCATGAACTCGGCCTGCTTCTTCCAGTGGGCCAGGAACGACTCGGACCTCTCCTTCGGGACGACGAAGGTGTTGGCCAGGACGATGGGCCCGGTCTTCTGGCCGAACTGCGCGAACAGCGGCGTGGTCGGGTCCAGGTTCTCCAGCTTGGCCATTCTTGACTCTTCCTTTCGATCCTTGTTCACAGACGCCCCGTCAGGACGCGCGTATGCCTTGCGCAAAGCTGAACAGGCCGTTCGGGTCGTAGCTGTTCTTGATCTTCACCAACCGCGGGTGGTTCTCGGCGTAATAGGAGGTCTTCCAATCCGTCAGTTCCGGGTCGATGAAGTTCTGGTAGGACTCGCCCGAGGAGAGCGGGTCGATGGCCGCGAAGCCCGCGTCGACCCAGGCCTTCGCGGCGGTCCGGAGCTCGTCGGTGACCGGCCCCTGCGCCATGAAGCCCTGGAAGTTCACGGAGAAGCGGCTGTCGCGGTGCACGAACGCCGTCGCGGCGCGGTCCAGGTCCCAGGCGGCGCCGTCGATCGGCAGCACCTGGAGCCCGTGCGTCTGGCCGCCGGACACCCGCGCGTCGTCGAAGAGCGCCAGGACGCGCGCCCAGCCGTCCCGCGGCACGGCATCACGGACCAGGCGGCTGCGCTCCAGCGCGAACGCGGTCCGGGGAAGCTGCCCCCGCGGGAAGGCGCCCGACCGGTGGCATTCCTCGGTGGTCTTCCCCGCGCAGCCGAAGATCCCCGTCATCAGGTCACGGTAGGGCAGCACCGAGGTCTGCCGCGAGGCCGGCCTGCCGGTCAGGGAGTCCAATCGGGCCAGCTCCGCGTCGAGTTCGGCCGGAGTCCCGGTGGAGACCACGATGACGGCCGGGGTCGGGACCTGGCCCGGTGCCGCGTCGGCGAGGGTGACCACCGCCGCCGAGCCGATCGTGCGGGGGCACTCGGCCAGCCATCGGGAGTAGCCGTCGAGCATGTCGAGCGCCTGGTCGTAGGCATAGGTGAGGTGCGCCGTGGCCACCTGCGACAGCGCGGTCGGCGTCAGCGTGTAGGACGTGACGATGCCGAAGTTGCCGCCTCCGCCCCCGCGCAGCGCCCAGAACAGGTCCGGGTGCTCCCGCGCGGAGGCCGTGACGATCTGTCCGCTCGCCAGCACCACCGTCGCTGAGGTCAGTGCGTCGCAGGTCATACCGAGCGTCCGGGTGAGGAACCCCAGCCCGCCGCCCTGGACGAACCCGCCGGCGGCGACGGTCGGGCACGCCCCGCCGGTGAGGGCCAGACCCGAGTCGGCCAGCGTGTTGAGCACGTCGACGTTCTGCGCGCCCGGGCCCAGCGTCACCGAGCCGCCGCCGACCCGCACCGAGTCGAGCCGGGACACGTCGACCACCAGGCCGGTGCCGGTGGAGTATCCCGCGGCGCTGTGGCCGCCGCTGCGCACCGCCGGAGCCAGTCCGTGCTGCTGGGCGAAGGCGAGGCACAGCGCCGCGTCGCGCGCGTTCGCGCAGTAGGCGACGGCCTGCGGGGCGATGGCGTCGAACTGCATCAGGTCCAGCTGCTTGGCGGTCGCGTACCGGGCGTCCGAGGGGAGCACCAGGTCCCCGGTCAGGTGCTCGCGCAGCCGGCTCCAGGGAACGGCGCCCAG
Source organism: Streptomyces puniciscabiei (assembly GCF_006715785.1). Classification (NCBI taxonomy): domain Bacteria; kingdom Bacillati; phylum Actinomycetota; class Actinomycetes; order Kitasatosporales; family Streptomycetaceae; genus Streptomyces; species Streptomyces puniciscabiei. Next base: position 102,839 of record NZ_VFNX01000007.1, on the reverse strand, counting down.
ACCCAGGGCACGGGTGGCGGGGGCCGCCGCCGCGGCGGCCCCCGCCGCGCCGGCCCCGAGCAGGGCCCGACGGGTGATCACGAGGGGACCTCCGCGCCGCGGTTCAGGCCCCTGGTGCCGGCGTCCAGACCGCCCAGCCGGGAGGCCAGCAGCTCTCGCACCGCCCGGTGGCCGAGGAGTTCGCCGAACAAGGAGCGCACCGGCTCGATCTCCGGACCGCCGAGCATGACGAGAGCCTGGGCGTCGATGACTGCCATGGCGCGGCGGCCGGCCCGGTGCCGCTCCTCGTGGTACGAGTCGAGGAGCCCGGCCGGCGCGGTGCCCGCGACCTCGGCGGCGAGCTTCCAGCCCAGGTCGAAGGCGTCCTGCAGGCCGAGGTTGATGGCCTGTCCGCCGACCGGCAGGTGGCGGTGGGCGGCATCCCCGGCGAGCAGTACCCGCCCCCGGCGGTACTGCGCGGCCTGGCGGCTGACATCGCCGAAGGCGTTCACCCACACCGGGGTGCCGCCGCTGATGTCCTCCCCGGTCACCCGCGACCATGCCGCCACGACCTCGTCGAAGCCGGGCGCGGCGGTACGCACCGCGGGCGCGCGACCGTACTCGTGCACCATGACCCGGGTCAGTCCCTCCCGGGTCGCGGCGACCGCGAAGCCGCCGGGCAGCCGCTGGAAGCGGCGGTCGGGGATGTCCACCCCGCGGACGTCGCAGCGCAGCAGCTCGCGGCGGGCGTCCCGGCCGGGGAACTCGAAGCCGGCCAGGGCGCCGACGGTGCTCTCCTCGCCGTCGCAGCCGACCACGTACTCGGCGGTCAGCCGCACCCGCCGCCCGTCACGCACGACGGCTTCGACGCCCACGCCGTCCGCAGCCGGATGCAGTGCGCAGACCTCGTGCTCCCGGCGGATGTCCGCGCCGAGCTCGCGCGCCCGGCCGCCGAGCAGTGCCTCGACCCGCGCCTGCGGCACCTTCCACTGGCCCGCGAACGGGGAGGGCTGGCCGCCCAGGTCGAGGGGCAGGCCGCCGAAGTGCCCCCGGGGTTCGCGGGGCACGGTGCCGAGCGGCGCCAGCAGGCCACGCTCGTCCAGGAGTTCCATGGTGCGGGCGTCCAGGGTGGTGGCCCTGGACTCCGTCGTCGGTGCGGCCAGCCGCTCCAGCACCGTCACCTCGGCCCCGCCGACGCGCAGTTCACCGGCGAGCGCCAGCCCGACGGGCCCGGCACCGACGACGATGACCCGACTGCCCATGTCAGCACCGGCCTTCGGCGTAGGTCTCGGCGTGCCCCGGGGCGGCGCGGCTGTCGCCCAGCGCGACGGCACCGATGCCGCTGATCACGGCCCGCCGCTCGTTCACCGGGCGTTCCAGTGGTAGAAACGCTGCGCCATCGCGTCGGCGGGCGACCGCCAGGTGGCCGGGTCGTAGGCGTCGATGAACGGCTTCAGGTCGGCGCTGACGTTCACGAAGAGCGGGTGGTTCTTGGCCTCCTCGATGGCCTCGCCGCCGTGCTCGGAGTCGAAGTCCTGAAGGTGGAAGTAGAGGCCGCGATAGCTGAACAGCTGACGGCGGCGGGTGCCCATCAGCGCCGGCATCTCGGTGCTGTCGAACTCCCCGAAGATGCGGGAGACCTCGCCCTGCGACGCCGGGTCCATACGAGCAACGATCAAGGTGCTGTGCATCGGTCTCTCCTCATTCGAATGCGATTACTGACGGGAGGTCGCGAGACGACTCGCCCCGAACCAGCGGTCCAGCGCGTCGGGCAGCGGCCCGCATCCGGGGTCCGCCCAGGCGACATGGCCGTCGGGGCGCAGCAGCACGGCGGACGTCCCGGCGAGCGGGCACCCGTCCGGGAGGCGGTGCGGGGCCGCCGTCACCACGTCGACGCGGTCGGCCCAGGGTTCGGCGGCTCGGCGCAGCTCCGGATCGTCCGCCAGGTCCAGCAGCACGCCGCGGCCGGTGCTCAGGCCCGCGATGGTGGTCGTCGCTCCGGACGGCCCGTGCAGGTCCCGCTTGGGGATGCGGGCACCGAGCAGCGGGTGCGCGCCGGGGCCGACGTCGTAGCGGATGTCCAGCCCGCTGACCATCCCGGCCAGATGGCGGCGGACCTCGGGAAGCTCCATCAGGTCCGCGACCACCTCGCGCAGCGGCTCGACCTCCGCTCCGCTCAGGAAGAGCACGCCCTGGGCCAGCGTGTTGAGCAGCAGCCGGGCGCCGACGGGATGGCGTTCGGCGTGGTAGGAGTCGAGCAGGTCCGGCGGCGCCGACCCGCGTACCACCGCGGCGAGCTTCCAGCCGAGGTTGACGGCGTCCTGCACGCCGACGCTCAGGCCCTGGCCGCCCACCGGGAGATGGGTGTGGGCGGCGTCGCCGGCCAGCAGCACCGAGCCCCGCCGGTACTCGGTGACCTGACGCGTCGCATCGCCGAAGGAGCTGATCCAGTGCGCGGTGCCGCCATGCATGTCCTCCCCCGTCAGGCGCTCCCAGGCGTCCGCCACCTCGGCGAACTCCGGGGGCCGGGTGCGCCGCCGGGGCGGGACGCCGTGCTCGACGACGATGATGCGGTCGACGTCGTCGCCGAGCGGGGTGGCCATCACCATGCCGGTCGGCAGCCGTTCGCCGATCGGACGCGGCCTGAGCGCGCATCCGCCGATGTCGGCGACGAACATCTCGCGGGTCGACGGGGTCCCGGGGAACTCGAACCCGGCGGCACCGCGCACAAAGCTGTGCCCGCCGTCGCAGCCGACCAGGTAGCGGCAGCGCAGCAGGCGCGGCCCGCCGGGGGTCTCGGCCTCGACCCGCACGCTGTCGCCGTCGTCGTGCAGGCCGACCACGGTCCAGCCGCGCCTGATCTCGGCGCCGAGCTCCGCCGCCCGCTCCCCGAGCACCCGCTCGGTGGTGGCCTGCGGGATGCTCCGCGCCCCGAAGTGGGCGTCCATCAGGACGCTGTAGTCCAGCGGCAGCCCGCCGAAGTGCCCTGCGGTGCTGATCCCCAGCTCGCCGAAGCGGGGCAGCAGCCCGCGCTGGTCGAACAGCTCCACCGCGCGGGCGGTGAAGCCGAGGCTCCGCGACTCCTGCGAGGGCTTCTCGAGCCGGTCGAGGACGAGGACCTCCACACCGCCGAGGCGCAGTTCCGCGGCCAGCATGAGCCCCGCGGGGCCCGCGCCGACGATGATCACCGGAGCGTCCATGGGGCCTCCTTGGCAGGCGGGAACCGCGGCAGGCAGCCGCGGACAGGAAGGGCGGTGGTGTGGGTGGCGACCGGCGGGGAATTACCGAAGAACAGGGTCGTCCATGAGCGGAATTCGAAGATATCGGGCACAGTTCTTTTGCTGCGAATTACGGTGCCACCGAGCCTGTCGTGATGTCAACTCCCCATTTCCGTCAGGCAATTCTCCACTACGGCTCCATTTCGCCTCTAGCGTGCCACTACCGCCACCGGGCATCATGGGCGGCCGAATTGCGGAATGCGCGCAACTCCATTCCTTCCCCGCCGCTGCTCGAATACACGAATACCCGAAGACGCGAAGAGGGGCCTCCGGGTGACCGTGTTATTCGAAACGACCCGAGAAGATGCGGAACCCGCGCTCGACTCCGCCCTCCTCGACGTCCGCCGACGATCCACCACCACACCAGAGGAGGCCCGGTGACCCGCCCGACCACCTTCCCTCAGGACCGCTCCTGCCCCTACGAACCGCCCGCCGGCTACCAGTCCCTGCGGCGGGAGGGCCCGCTGGCCCGCGTCACGCTCTACGACGGCAGCACCGCGTGGGCGGTGACCGGCCACGCCGAGGCCCGGAAGCTGCTCGGCGACCCGCGGCTGTCGGCCGACCGGCGCAAGCCCGGGTTCCCCATGACGAGCCATGTGCTGACGGCGCTGCGCCACTTGCCCCCCCTGCTGTTCAACGCGGACGAACCGGAGCACGGCCGGCAGCGCCGGATGCTGATCCCCGGATTCGGCGTGCCGCGCATCAAGGCGCTGCGGCCCCGGATCCAGCAGATCGTCGACCAGCTGCTGGACGCGATGATCGAGCAGGGCCCGCCCGCCGAACTGGTCTCGGCGTTCGCGCTGCCCGTGCCGTCGATGGCGATCAGCCTGCTGCTCGGGGTGCCGTACGCGGACCACACCTCCTTCGAGGAGCTGTCGCGGCTGGTCATGCGCGGGTCCGGGCCGGAAGAGTCCGCGGCCGCCCGGGACAAGATGCTGGGATATCTGGAGGGGCTTCTCCTCGACAAGCAGCAGCAACAGCGTCGGGGGTCCGAACCCGGCCCGCACTCCGGGCTGTTGGACGAGCTCGTGCGGGACCGGCTGCTCACCGGCCAGACGGATCGCGAGGAGATAGCCAGGCTGGCGTTCAACCTGCTGGTGGCCGGGCATGAGACCACCACCAACATGATCTCGCTCGGGACGCTGCTGCTCCTGGATCGTCCGGACCAGCTGGCCGCACTGCGCGCCGATCCGGGCCTGCTGCCGCAGACGGTCGACGAGCTGCTGCGCCATCTGTCGGTCGTGGACGAGCTGTTGCGGGTGGCCACCGAGGACATCCCCTGCGGCGAGCAGGTGATCCGGGCGGGCGAGGGCGTGGTCTTCAACACCTCGATGATCAACCGGGACGAGAGCCACTTCTCGGAGCCGGACGCGCTGCGCCTGGACCGCAGTGGGCAGCACCATCTGGCGTTCGGCTTCGGGGTACACCAGTGCCTGGGGCAGAACCTGGCGCGGCTGGAACTCGAGGTGGCACTCGGAACCCTGTTCCGGCGGCTGCCGCGGCTGCGGTCCGCCGTCGACGCGGGCGAGCTGCCGATCAAGCCGGGGGACACCATCCAGGGCCTGATCGAGTTTCCGGTCGAATGGTGACGGATCCCGGCGAAGGCCGACGGCGAGGAGGGGTGAGGGAGATGACGAGGATCGAGGTCGATCGCGAGGTGTGCATCGGCGCGGGGCTCTGCGCCTGGAACGCACCCGAGGTCTTCGAACAGGACGAGGAGGGGCTGAGCCGGGTCCGGGCCGGCGCCGGATCCGGGGAGGGACTGGACGAGGGCGCCCTCGAGGAGGCCCGGTCGGCCTGCCCGGCCCAGGCCATCCGCCTCGCAGACGACTGACCTGCCGGCGGCCGTGGCAAGCGGTTCCGAGGTGTGGAGTGGCCGATGCCAACCGCCCTTCAGGGCGCTGACCCGGCCCCGGGGCGGGTGACCTGCCGGCGGTCGAAGTCGATGGGGAGCCGTACCGGCCGAAGCCTCCGTGTCCGCGGTGCCGGCGGGTGGGGGTGCCCGGCATCGGCCCGCCGAGGGTGACGTGGTGTTCCCGGGCGGCGCGTGCCAGGTGGACCAGGGAGTGCGGCCGCCGCCGACCAGGGTGCTCGGCGGGCAGACAGCCCGCGACGCGTCAGGCGGGTGTGGATGCCGGGCAGGGGCCTGGGCGTCGTTCGTGGCGGCCGGGGCGGCGGCCACGTCCGCGATCACGTCGACGCCGTCGGAGGCACCGTCCCGGTGACCTGCGCGGCGAATCCCTTCCAGCGGATGATGCGCCCGTGACGGGCGTGGCGCGCCGTGGTGTCGCAGGGGAAGACGATCGCCGGGCATACGCGCCGACCGTCGCGAACCCGGCGCCACCGCGCGCCCGCGCGAGCCGTGCCGGCCTTCGTCCTGGTCGGGGTCGCCCCTCAGGGTTCGGTGTCGTCCCCAGGTATGACGTGGCTTCGCGCGGTCCGACCGAGGGTGCCCATCGGAACGGGAACTGCGGCTGACTTCACGGCCGGCTTGCGCCGGGACGATGGAACGGTCCCCGGAAAGCAGTACCCGTGCGAGAGGAAGTACCGAAGATGGCCAAGCTGCAGAGCCTGGACCCGATGACGCCGATGTTCGCGCAGTTCAAGGAGAAGAGCGGGCCCATCGTCCTGGCCAACACCTTCTTCGTTCCGAAGGAGAGGACTGAAGCGTTCCTTCCCCTCTTCCGGAGGCAGGCGGAGTACATGAAGGCTCAGCCGGGATTCGTCTCCCTGCGGATGCACAAGGGAACGGCGGGCAGTCAACTCATGATGAACGTCGCGGTCTGGGAGTCGACCGAGGCGCTCGCCACGGCGTTCGGCAGCCCGGAGTTCCAGCGCATGGCCGCCGAGTTCCCCGACGACATCGTGTCGTACCCGCACATCTTCGAGCCGGTCGACGTGTGACACAGCGTGGAGGCCGAGGCCCTCGCCCGCGCACACCGGCTCGACGCCCGGCTGGGCGGCTGCCGCTGTGCTGAGGGGTGAGTGTCCCGACAGCGTGGCGCGGGCGACATCGGCAAGGATCCGGCTCTGTCGCGGGAACGCCCTGGTGCCCAGGCTGTCCGCGCCGGCTTGGGGCGGGGTCGACCGGGCGCCCCGGGTGGTCGATCGGTGGTCGAGGGGCGCACGAGGGACCGCCTGGAAGGTGGGGAGCGGGCCCGGGCCCCGGGTCAGGACCGACGCCAGGAAGCGATGAGGAGTCCCGATGAGCGTGCAGGAGACCCCCCTGCGGGGACAGCAGTCCTCGGTGGAGCTGTACCAGCAGGTCCAGCAGTTCTACGCGCGGCAGATGCAACTGCTGGACAACGGCGAGGTGGACGCCTGGATGCACACCTTCACCGAGGACGGCGTCTTCGCGACGAACGCGCAGCCCGAGCCGACGGTCGGCCGCGAGGCGATCGGGGCGGGCGCGCGCCAGGCGATGGACCACTTCGCCGCGCAGGGCGTCCAGCGCCGCCACCTGCTGGGCACGGTGGCGGTGACCGGGCAGCAGGGGACCACGGTGACCGCACGCTCCTACGTCCTGCTCATGGAGACCCCACGCGGTGGCCGGACGACGATCCTGTGCAGCGCCACGTGCGAGGACGTCCTGGAACTCGGCCCGGACGGGCCGGCCGTGCGGCGGCGTGAGGTCAGCCGCGACGACCTGGTGTGACGGCACGGGACACGGGACACGGCATGCCGGAGGGCCTCTGCGGGCGTCGCCCGCAGAGGCCCTCCGGCATGTGCCGGGGCCGCGCCCCGGCGCGGCTCACAGAGCCGTCACCACGGTGGCCGCGTTGAAGCCGCCCTGCCCCCGGGCCAGCACCAGCGCGGTGCGCAGCGGCAGTTCGCGGGGGGCGTCCGTGACGAGGTCCAGGGCGAGGTGCTCCGGCAGGCCGTCGCCGGTGATGTGCACCGAGGGCGGGATCACGCCGTCGCGCAGCGCCAGCAGGGCGGCGGCCAGATCCAGTGAACCGCCGCCCGCGGCGAGCCGGCCCGTCATGGTCTTGGGCACGGAGACGGGCACGCCGCGCGGCCCGAACAGCGCGCAGATCGCCTCGGCCTCGGCCCGGTCGAGTTCCGGCACCCCGGCGGCGTCCGCGAACACCACGTCGACCGCGTCCGCGCTCAGGCCCGCGTCGGCGAGCGCGCCCTCCGCGGCCCGCCCGAGGCCCGGTTCGCCCCCGCTGCCGGGCCGCGGGTCGAAGGTGGCCGCGTACCCCGCGAGCGCCCCGTAGGGCCGGGCGCCGCGGTCCCGGGCGGCGGCCGCGTCCTCCAGGACGAGGATCGCACCGCCCTCACCGGCCACCTGGCCGCTGGCGGCCGCGTCGAACGGCAGGAACGCGCGGGCGGGGTCGCAGACGATGCTCATGTGGCCGCCGGCCAGCAGCGCGGCCCAGCCCCAGGGGCAGATCGCCCCGTCCACCCCGCCGGTGACGATGTGCCGGCTGCCCTTGCGCAGCTGCCGGCGGGCCTGGGCGACCGCGTCGAGCCCCCCGGCCTGTTCGCTGACGATGACGCCGCTGGGCCCGCGCAGACCGTGCCTGATGGATATCTGGCCGGTGTTGACGGCGTAGAACCAGGCGAAGGACTGGTAGGCGCTGACGTAGCGGCTGCCCTTGCCCCACAGGGCCTCCAGCTCCCGCTGGCCGAACTCGAACCCGCCCGCGGACGCGGCGGTGACCACTCCGGATGCGAACTCCGGCTCGCCGGCCGGGTCGAGTCCGCTGTCGGCGATCGCCTCGTCCGCGGCGGTGAGCGCGAGCCGTGTCATGTGGTCGGTCTGCGGCAGCAGCCGGCTGGGGATGTGCTCGGCCGGGTCGAAGCCGGGGACCTCCCCGGCGAGCTGTGCCGGATACCCGCGGGCGTCGAACCGTGACACCGGCCCGATGCCGCTCTGTCCGGCCAGGGTGGCCTGCCACCAGCGGTCGCGGCCGAGGCCGTTGGGCGCGGCGACGCCCACCCCGGTGAACACCGGGTGGGCGGGGCCTGCGGACGGCTGCGGGGGAGTCGTCCCGGTCGCCCGGGTGCTCGTCGGCGTGCTCATCGGACACTGCCTTTCCGTGTGCCGTCGGGCCTGGTCAGCACCATCGCGCTCTGGAAGCCGCCGAAGCCGCTCCCGACGGTGAGGACCCGTTCGGTGTTCATTTCGCGTGCCGTCAGCGGCGTGTAGTCCAGGTCGCATTCGGGGTCGGGTTCGTGCAGGTTGGCCGTGGGCGGGATCACCCCGTGCTCGATGGCGAGCGTGCTCGCGGCTATCTCCAGCGAGCCGATGGCCCCCAGGGAGTGGCCGATCATCGACTTGATGGAGCTGACCGGGGTGTCGTAGGCGTGCGCGCCGAGGCTCTTCTTGAACGCGGCGGTCTCGTGGCGGTCGTTCTGCTTGGTTCCCGAACCGTGCGCGTTGACGTAGTCGATGGCCGTCGGATCGAGGCGGGCCTGGTCCAGGGCGACCCGGATGGCCTCCGCCATCTCCTTGCCGTCGGGCCGCAGGCCCGTCATGTGGTACGCGTTGCAGCGCGAGGCGAAGCCGGAGATCTCGGCGTACAGATGGGCGTCGCGGGCCCTGGCCCGGCCCAGTTCCTCCAGGACGAACACGGCGGCACCCTCGCCGAGCACGAAGCCGTTGCGGGAGGCGTCGAAGGGGCGCGAGGCGTGCTCGGGGTCGTCGTTGCGCGGCGAGGTCGCCTTGATGGCGTCGAAGCAGGCCACGGTGATGGGGGAGATGGGGGCCTCGGTGGCTCCGGCCACCATGATGTCGGCCGAGCCCTCACGGATCAGCTCGGCGGCATGCCCGACGGCGTCCAGGCCCGAGGTGCAGCCGGTGGAGACCACGGCGGCCGGGCCCTGGGCGCCCACAGCCCAGGCCACCTCGGAGGCGAACGAGCTCGGCACGAAGTGACCGAAGAGGTGCCTGCTGGTGTACTGGTGGTCGACCAGCCACTTACGGCCGCCGTCGCTGACCACGTTGTACTCGGTGTCCAGGGACGTCGTGGCCCCCACCGCACTGCCGACGGTGACGCCGACGCGGTACGGGTCGAGCCCCGCGAAGTCCAGGCCGCTGTCGGCCATGGCCTCCCGGGCGCACACGACCGCGAACTGCGCCGCGCGGTCCATCCGGCTCGTCTCCTGGGGCGACAGGCCCGCCTGCTCGGGGTCGAAGTCGGCCTCGGCGGCGATCCGCGAGCGGAACTGGGACGTGTCGAAGCGGGTGATCGACCGGGTGGCCGTGCGGCCGGACGTCAGCAGTGACCAGAACTCCTTCAGCCCGATGCCGCCCGGCGCGATCACCCCGATCCCGGTGATGACTACGCGTCGTTCCATGTGGCTCCTCCGTTTGCCGGGATGGGCGTGCGGGCGCGGAGTCCTGGGTGTGCCCCCGGCGGATCCCGCAAGCAACTCGACGGTGCACCGGGGGACTCAAACCGTGCTGGAGGGCCGACCCAGCCGGGCCTCGCCGTCACCGGCGCGGGGTTGCGCCGCTGCCTGGAGGAGGGCGGCGTGATGGCCTGCCTGCCGCACCGGACGGGCGGGCGGGGCGGCCGGGGCCGGCGTCTTCCGGGGCGCACGGCGACGGCCCGCGCCGCCTGCGGGCGGGCGGGCCGGAGCGCGGCCGTCAGCGCCTGGCCTCCGCGTAGGCCTTGGCGTGGCCCAGCGTGGCGAGGCTGTTGGTGCTGAGCGCCTCGTGCACGTAGGAGCGCGCGCCGGCGACGGTGGCCCCGGGGCCGAGGACCCGCTCGATGTTGGCCGTGTTGAGGGTCACGGTGTGCTGCGAGGCGGCCCGCACCCCGTCCGGGGTCTCGGTGAACGTCCAGATGCCGGTGTGCACGGTCATCAGCGCGGGCAGGGTGACCTGCTTGTAGGCGATCTTGCCCGGCGGGAAGGTCACCCGGTACGACTTGGTGGTGTGCGTCGAGCCGTCCTTGGCCCTGGTGTCCATCTCCAGGGTCTGCAGGCCCGGCGTGTCCTCGTCGAGCCGGACGCTCGCCACGTGCGGCAGGCGCTCGCTCCACAGGTGAGCCTCGTTGACGAAGTCGTAGACGTCCTTGGCGGCGCCCTGGACGAGTACGGCGTCCTCGAAGGAGAACGTCACGTCCTCGGTCGAGTAGGCCAGTTCGACGTTCTCCTTGAGGGCGGCCAGTTCGGAGCGGGAGTTGCGGTCGACCGCCTCGTCGATCCACCGCAGGCCGGCCGGGTCGTCGTCGATCGCCCGGTAGTCGTGCAGCAGCCGGATGCGGGCCTGGGACGCGGACAGCTCCTCGATGATCCAGGTGCCGCCCATGGCGGCGACCGGAGGCGCGGTGACCTCCTGGCGGAAGGTGATGCGGCGCGCCCCGGGGTCCAGGGTGCGGTGCGAGGTCCAGTTCTTGGCCTCGCCGTTGGCGGTGGCCCAGATCCGGATGCGCTCCTCGCGCTCGCCGCGTTCGACGTGGTCGACGTAAATGGTGGGCGGGAAGATCCGGGGCCAGTTCTCCACCTCGGCGAGCAGCCGGTAGACCACATCGGCCGGCGCCGAGACCGTGATCTCGTGCGCCACTTCACGGATGGTCATCGTCGTCTCTCCTGTCGGGGGTGCGGGTCAGAAGTTGCCGAGGCCGCCGCAGACGTTGAGGGCCTGCGCGGTGATGGAGGCGGCAGTGTCGGAGGCGAGATAGCCGACGAGACCCGCGACCTCCTCGGGGGTGGAGTAGCGGCCGAGCGGGATCTTCGCCTGGAACTTCTCCAGGATCTTGTCCTCGGTGGTGTCGTACGCCGCCGCGTATCCGGCCCGCACCCGCTGGGCCATCGGGGTCTCGACGTAGCCGGGGCAGACCGCGTTCACGGTGATGCCGGTCGGCGCCAGCTCGTTGCCGAGCGCCTTGGTGAAACCGACCACGCCGTGCTTCGAGGCGGAGTACGGGGCGCCGAGGACCACGCCCTGCTTGCCCGCGGTGGACGCGATGTTGATGATCCGTCCGCGCGACTTGTGCCGCATGCCACCGGTGTTCAGCACCGCACGGGTCATCCGGAAGACGCTGTTCAGGTTGGTGTCGATCACGTCCTCCCAGAGCTCGTCGGTCAGGTCGGCGGTGACGCCGCCGCCGGACCGGCCCGCGTTGTTGACCAGGACGTCGACGGTGCCGAACCGGTCCACGGCCGCCTGCACGAACGCCGTCACGCTGTCCGCGGACCGCACGTCGAGCGTCGAGCCGTCCACGTCCAGGCCCTGCTGCTGGAGTTCCTTGACCGTCGCGGCCACGTTCTGGGCGTCGCGCGCACCGATGTACACCCGGTGCCCCTGGGTCGCCAGCAGCCGCGCGACGGCAAGTCCGATGCCGCTCGTCGCGCCTGTGACCAGCGCGGTACGGCTCTCCTGTGTCGTGTGCTGAGTCATGCTCGCCTCCTCGGGCGTCCGTCAGCGGGTGGCGGCCACGGCCTGCTCGCCGAGGTACCGGTTCACGGCCTCGACCAGCAGACGCGGGGTGACCGCCTCGGCGAGCGTGTGGTCGGCGAGCGCGACGCCGTACTCGCGCTCGATGCGGCCGCAGGTCTCCAGGAGCGCGAGCGACTCGTAGCCGAGCACCTGGAACTCGGTGTCGGAGAAGTCGCCGTCGGCGACGCCCTCCTCCTCGGTGCCTGCCGCGGCGTACAGGATGCGTTTGAGGTCGTCCTCGGTGAACTGGAGCTCGGGCATGGGTCCCCCTCCTGGCGGGTTGTTCGGCACGGTCCGTGAATTCGTCACGGGTGCCCGGACGCCGACCATTGGGCCAGAACGGCCTCAAGAAGGACTGGATCGCGCCGAGCGAGCCGGAGCACAACTCGGACGGGTGCGGTGAAAGACCCGTGATTTCCTCATGCTTTCGATGTGATCTGTTCGCTGCCGGAACCGCCGTACGCGGCTCCATACTCAAGGACGCGAGCGGGCCGGTGGGCGGGGCCGCACCTCCGCCGGTACCGCCGCATTCAGGAGGTGGTTGACCGTGACTTTCCACGCGGAAGACGCCCCCCTGCGCATCCACCACCTGTGGTCCCTGCGCGAGGACACGGTGGTCGGCTGGGACGAGGAAGGGCGGACGCTGGTGCTCAGCGGTCCGCAGGGCACGGAGCGGGTCGAGGACCCCGGTCCCGTGGTGGCCGAGGCGCTGCGCCGGATGGAACTCGGTCCCGTGCTGCTCGCCAACCTGCCGCCGCCGGAGGGCCGGACGGTCCCCGGGCACGAGACCTTCGCGGTGGTCCTGTCGGCGCTCCGCGGAATCTCCCACGTGGTGATCAGGACACTGTCCCTGGACGATCTCAGGGGGCCGGTGCTCTCCGTGGTGCCGGTGGGCCGGAGCGCCCGCTTCGCCACCGTCCGGCTGCCGGCGTGGCGCAGGGTGCGGCTGCGGCCCACCGCGACGATCACCGTGCGGGGGGACACCTTCCTGGTGCAGTGCCACACCCTGGGGCACCGGGTGGAGATCCACCGCCCGGAGGCGATGTGGGTGGTGTCGCTGCTGGCCTGGCCCATGACGCCGGAGGCGATGGTCGAGGTGCTTCCGCTGCCCGCCGAGTTGACCCTGGAGATCCTCGGCTATCTGGCGGGGGCCGGGCTGACGGTGGCCGCGCCCTGACGGTATGGCCGCGGGGCGTGCGGCGAGGCGGCGGCGGGGCCGGTCACAGCAGCCAGCCCGAGTCGCGGGCGATGCGGATCGCGTCGACGCGGTTACGCGCGTTGAGCTTGGTCACGGCGGTCGTGAGGTAGTTGCGCACCGTGCCCACGGAGAGCCGGAGGTGTGCGGCGATCTCCTGCGGTTCCGTGCCCTGCGCGGCCAGTTGCAGCACCTCGGTCTCGCGGGTGGTCAGCGGGCTCTCCGCGCCGCCCCAGGCGGCCAGGGCCAGCTGGGGGTCGACCACCCGCTGGCCGGCGACGACACGGCGCACGGCCTGGGCGAGTTCGCCGGGCGGGGCGTCCTTGAGGAGGAATCCCGCGACGTGCGCGGACATCGCCCGGCGCAGGGTGCCGGGGCGGCCCAGGCTGGTGAGGATCAGGGCCCGGCACTCGGGGAGACGCTCGTGCAGGAGTTCGGCCGCGCTGAGGCCGTCGAGGCCGGGCAGGTCGATGTCGATGATGGCCACGTCCGGCCGGTGTTCGCGCGCCGCGCTCAGGATCTCGTCGCCGCGTTCGAGCTCGGAGACCACCTTCAGGTCTTCCTCCAGATCGAGCAGAGCCACCAGCGCGCCGCGGACCATGTGCATGTCCTCGGCCAGCAGGATCCGTATCATCGTCGCTTTTCCCCGTTCCCCCGTCGACTGCATGTGCTGGATGCCACCCAAGCGCATCCGCCGTCGATTTTTTGTCAATACGTCAAGACCGAGCCGTGGTTGCTCACGCGATATTGCCGGCCCGGCCGTACGCCTCCTTGCCGGACGTGCTCCGGCCCGGCAACGGCTCGTCGGCCCGCGCCTCCTGGAGCGGTGCCTCGGCGGTGATCCGGAAGACGTCCGTGCCGGAACCGTCGAGCAGGCGCCGCACGATCAGACGTCCCCCGATGTCCTCCAGCCGCCGCTGGAGGTTGCCCAGGCCGCTGCCGCTGTGCGGCGAGGGGACCTGGTGGCCGGTCACCAGACCGTCGTTGACGATCGTGAGGCGGACCAGACCGTCCTCGACCCGCGCGGAGATCCGGCAGTACGACGCCTTGGAGTGCCGCAGCAGGTTGGTGACGCCCTCCCGCAGCACCGTGGCCAGCACGGTGGACGTCGCCGGTCCCAGCCGCCCGATGGCGTCATGGGTCTCGACGGTGACCGAGACCCTGGCGGCGGCAAGCACCGACTCGGCGGAGGGGAGTTCGGAGTCGAGGTACATCTCCCGGTAACCGCGGGCGACCCGGCGCACATCGGCCAGTGCCTGGCGGGAGATGACGAGTACCTCGTCGACCTCCTCGCGGGCCCTGAGGGGGTTGGCCGGGATGAGGCGGTGGATCAGCTCGTTCTTGAGGGTGATCGCCGAGAGGCTGTACCCGAGCAGGTCGTGCAGGTCCCTGGAGAACCTCAGCTGCTCGTTGCTGACGGCGAGTCGGGCGAGGTCGGTGCGGGCCCGGTGCAACTGGTCGACCAGGCCGGTCAGCCGGCTCAGGCCGTACACCACGAGACCGGTGAGCGCGGTGGTCTGGCACATGTACACCATGTCGACGACCGCCAGGTCGTGCAGGAAGCCGGGGACGAGCAGGCTGAGCGTCGTCAGCCCGTACACCGTCCAGCCCGCCCTGGCCGGCAGGAGCAGCAGCACGGATCCGGCGAAGAAGCCCGCCATCGCCCCCCAGGACACCCCGAACCAGATCAGCGGCAGGTACGACAGGATGCCCTGCGCGGCCAGGGTGAGCAGCTTGGTGCGCGGCCGTGCCGCGGAGGCGCCGGGTGCCGAGTGCACGAGCTGCAGCAGGAACACCAGTATCAGGCAGACCACGGCGAGGGCCAGTTTGTAGGGGCCGAGCCGCTGCGAAAGGATATTGAGAAAGGTGATGCCCAGATAACACGCGAGCGCAGCCACCAGAACGCCGCGGGCGGTTCTGGTGGCTGCGCTGCCGTGGTCCTGGGGCTGGGCGGAATGCGCTGCGCGTTTGGTCGGGTCCGTGCCGTCCATGCCTCGTCCGAGCCCCCCGTCCGTCTCTCAATTCCGGTTCAGATGAAACCGGTGTCATTCTAGGCGGAGTACGGTCAACGGCTGGCGCATTTTGTCTACTCGGTTCTCGTCCAACTGTCCGAAAATATGCGGTCACACGAAGAGAGGGATCGGATTCAGCTGCTCGTACGGTGTAGGGCCGGAGAGGCGTCCGAGCGTGACCGGTACGTCGAAGAGCCTGCCCGGCGCGTACCGGGCCCAGAAGTGCCTGAGCCCCGGCACCATCACCTTGACCACCGGCATTCCGATGTCCGGCCGGGTCTGGTCCAGGACGAGCAGTTCCATGCCCTTGGCGCGGACGAGTTCGGTGACGGCCCGGACGTCGTCGAGCAGGTCGGTGCGCACCACGTAGGTCCAGTGGCCCGGAGTACGCGGCCGGGTGGCCGGATCGGGCGCCAGATACGGCTGGTTGGCGAGCGTCGCCTCGCGCCACCAGCGGACCGGGAGGGGGTCCGTGATGCCGTACCCCTCGCCGGGGCGGCCCGCGCCCACGGCCGGCAGCAGCTGCCCCATCTCGGTGAGCGCCCTGCGCAGCGCGATGGCGGGATCGAAGTGGGCGCCGAAGCCGAAGACGATGTCCTCGGTGGGCCCGTCGGTGCGCCGGGAGAGGGCCACCATCGCGGGGATGCCGAGATCCGAGGTGAGGTCCAGTGCCCACAGCTCCCGGCCCAGCTTCCGGTATCCCTCGCGCAGCCGCCCGATGTACGGCTCGTCGAACGCGTCCAGGTCGATTGCCGGCTGCCGGGTGCGGTTGTACCACCACAGGGCCACCGCGTCCCGCTCCACCAGCTCCAGGAAACCCTGCAGCAGGGCGTCCTCCGGACTGCTGCCCGCCGCGTTGCCGTTGGAGTCGGCGTAGGGCCCGTGCGGGGCCGGGGTGCCGGACGGGAAGTAGAGCATCGACGTGGGCAGGAGCCGCCTGCGCCGCTCGGTCAGGGACCACACGGGGGTCCACTCCACCGGCCGGTTCTCGTCGAAGGGCTCGGGCACGTGGTGGAAGGGCGATCCCGAGCGGTTCCAGCGGTCCCGCTCGCGGAACTGCCGGTCCGCGTACAGCTGGCAGGAGTTGGGGTGGACGGCCTCGTCGCCGAGAGCGCGCAGGGTGTCCACCACGACCGGTTCGTCGCCGTGCCGTGTGCCGCTGTAGCGCTCCACCGCCTCGCACAGCGCACTCGTGCGGGCCTCGGTGTCGGTCAGGCCCTTGCCGCCGCTGAGCGAGCGCAGCCCGGCCAGGCCGTTCTGCCGCATCGCGAGGTTGCGCCCCGAGACGTAGGTGGTGGCGAACTCCGGTGCGCCGGGGGAGGGTTCGAGCACCGGGACGATGCCGGTGACCGGGCTCACCAGGTGCCCGTAGCGCTTCAGCAGCTGGTCGGGACTGAGTGCCCGGTGGCCGCTGCCGCCCTGTCCCGCCTTGGGCCGCGACACGGGGACGAAGGGTGCGGACACGCGCCGCGCCGTCAGCCCGGGGTCCCCGCAGGAGGGGCACTGGGGGACACGGGACACGGCGTGGACCCGGGTCTGCAGGTGGAGGGTGTCGACCGTACGGACGGACCCCTGGTCGGCGTAGCGCAGCCCGGCCAGCCACTTGGCGGCCTCGAGGACCACGCTCTGTGCGGCCAGGGCGCGTCCCGCCGGCAGCGAGGCGGCCGGCCGGCCGAGCGGGCCGTCGAGCCCCAGCGCCTGCTGGAGCGGTGCCTCGTAGCCGCGGTGCTGTGCGAGCCGGGCGGCCAGACACGACCAGCACGGTCCCTCGTCCGCCTGGAAGAACGGGCCGATCCACGGTTCGTAGCCGCACAGCCGGGCGAGCAGCCACGGCTTGCCCGCCGCCCGGTGCTCGACGTCGACCCGCTTCAGCTCCGGGGAGAGGTAGTCGTCGCACAGCACCAGCGTGAGGTCCGCGTCCGTCTCGGTCACCGTGATGCCGGACCCGGCGCCGGCGGCGAGCACCGGTCCTGCGTCCACACCGGCGAGCGGCAGGACGCGGAGCCGGGAGCCGGCGAGCCCCGCCGCCGCCCGGGCGCCGTCGAGGCCCGCCAGGTCCCAGTACGCCTCGGCGACCGGGTCGGTGTCCGTCGCGGCCGGGGCGAGGCGCTCGAAGCGGAGCAGCCCGGCCTCGCTGAGCAGGTGCAGCCCGTGCTGTGTCTCCTCGGCGGTCAGCGCGGGCGCGGCGGCACGCAGGATCTCGGCGAGTGACCGGGTGCCGTCGAGCAGCGGGACGAGCACCTCGGCGAGGGCGCCGCGCAGGGCGGTAACGCCCCGGCGAGAGACCAGGTAGGTCGCCTCGCCGGGGACGTTCGCGGGACGTAGGTGGTGCCTGAACCCCACGAGAGCGGAGCCGTCCTGTAGGGCGGCCGGTCCGGATCGCCGGGGGTGCAGCGATCCGGAAGTCATATCCAGGCCCCCGCGACCGCGTTCCCCTCGACGGCCGCGGGAGCCGCGGTCCATGCACCGGAGGCGTCGGCGGACGCGGCCTGGGCGCAGAACGTGAACAGGGGGTTGTCGGTCGCAGCGGCCTGGGCGCAGAACGTGAACTGGGGGGTGTCGGCCGGAGCGGCCTGGGCGCAGAACGTGAACAGGGGAGTGCCGCCATCGGGTCCGGGGTCCATGGCGTAGGTGTAGGTGAACTGCACGGTGGAGCCGGCGGAGTGGTCGAGGGTCTCGACCACCAGGAGCGGGCGGTTGGTGGCCGTTCCGGTGACGCGCGTCGAGCGCGGGGCGACGAGATCGACGGAAGCGATGGTGGCGTGGCTCATCGGAGAGATCCTGACTGACGTGGTCGGCTGGTGCTCCAATGGCCGGAATTCTTCGCGGGCGCGGCGCCTGACGGACAGTGTCCGGATCATCGGCGACAGGTGAAGTTCTCACTCAAGTGGAGGCTCCACCTCCATCGTCCGCTGCCTGAGGGGTTCCCACCAGGTCCGGTTCTCCCGGTACCAGCGCACGGTTTCGGCCAGGCCCTCCTCGAAGCTCCTGCGGGGTGCGTAGCCCAGCTCCTCGCGGATCTTCGTGCAGTCGACGGAGTAGCGGCGGTCGTGTCCCTTGCGGTCCTCGACGTATGCGACGCTGTCCTCCCAGGTGCCGCCGCACGCCGCGAGCAGCGCGCCGGTCAGCTCCCGGTTGGAGAGTTCGGTGCCGCCCCCGATGTTGTAGGTCTCGCCCGCGCGGCCCCGGGTGCGGACCAGTTCGATGCCCTGCACGTGGTCGTCGATGTGCAGCCAGTCGCGGACGTTGCCGCCGTCGCCGTACAGCGGGACCTTCCTGCCGTCGAGGAGGTTGGTCACGAACAGCGGGATGACCTTCTCGGGGAACTGGTGGTGGCCGTAATTGTTGGAACAGCGCGTCACACGGACGTCGAGACCGTGGGTGCGGTGGTACGACAGCGCGATCAGGTCGCTGGAGGCCTTCGTCGAGGAGTACGGCGAGTTGGGCTGCAGCGGGTGGCTCTCGGGCCAGGAGCCCTCGTCGATCGAGCCGTACACCTCGTCGGTGGAGATGTGCACGAAGACCTCGATGCCGGCCCGGTGCGCCGCGTCCACGAGCGTGTGCGTGCCGACCACGTTCGTGCGCACGAACTCGGCGCCGCCGTCGATCGACCGGTCGACGTGCGACTCGGCGGCGAAGTGCACCACCTGGTCGTGCTCGGCCATCAGCTTCCCGACCAGCTCGGGGTCGCAGATGTCCCCCTGCACGAAGGAGAACCCCGGGTGCTCCCGTACCTCGTCGAGGTTGGCAGGACTGCCCGCGTACGTCAGCTTGTCCAGGACGGTGACCGCGACGTCGCCGGGGCCCTCGGGGCCGAGCAGCGTACGGACGTAGTGGGAGCCGATGAAGCCGGCGCCGCCGGTCACCAGGATGCGGGTCGTGGCCGGTGCGGCCGGTCGGGTCGGGTGCATGGAGCGGGCTCCTCGGTCGGCAGGGGACTCTGGTCAGGCGGCGCGGACGGCCGGCCGCGGCAGGCGGCGGGAGGCCACCTCGGTGACATAGGCGCCGTAGTCCGTACCCCGCATCTCCTCGCCGAGGCTCAGGCACTGCTCGGGGGTGATGAAGCCGAGGTTGAGCGCCAGTTCCTCGACGCAGGCGATGAACTCGCCCTGCCGCTGCTCGACCAGCTGGACGTACTGCGCCGCCTGCAGCAGCGAGTCGTGGGTGCCCATGTCCAGCCAGGCGAAGCCGCGGCCGAGCGGGGTGAGCCGGGCCCGGCCCTGCGCCAGGTAGGCCCGGTTGACGTCGGTGATCTCCAGCTCGCCCCGTGCCGAGGGGGAGAGGTTCTTGGCGATCCCGACCACGTCGCTGTCGTAGAAGTACAGCCCGGTCACCGCGAGGCTGGAGCGCGGGTGGCGCGGCTTCTCCTCCAGCGACAGCAGCCGGCCCTCCTCGTCGATCTCCCCGATCCCGTAGCGCTGCGGGTCGCGCACGCGGTAGCCGAACAGCTCCGCGCCGTCGAGCCGGCGCACCGCGTCGTCGAGGAGCAGCGAGAAACGCGGCCCGTGGAAGATGTTGTCGCCGAGCACCAGCGCGACCTGGTCGCCGTCGATGAAGTCGGCGCCGATGAGCAGCGCTTCGGCGATACCGCGCGGCTGGTCCTGCTCGGCGTAGGAGATGTTCAGGCCGAGCCGGGAGCCGTCCCCGAGGAGCGTGCGGAAGCTGTCCGAGTGGTCCTTGGACGAGATCAGCAGGATGTCCCGCACGCCGGCCAGCATCAGCACGGAGAGCGGGTAGTAGATCATGGGCTTGTCGTAGACCGGCAGGATCTGTTTGGACAGCGCACCGGTGAGCGGGCGCAGCCGGGTGCCGCTGCCGCCGGCGAGGATGATGCCCTTCATCTCAGCTCTCCCTCCACTGCCGTTCGAGCCGGGTGCTCACCTCGTACTGCGGCAGCAGGCCCCGTTCCGCGGCCTCGGCCAGCGTGGGCGCCACGGTGTCGCGTTCGGAGTAGACCGGCGTGATGTCCTCGGGGATCGGCAGGCCCAGCGCCGGGTCGGTGACCGAGATCGCCAGCTCGTGCTCGGGCACATAGCTGGCGGTGACCATGTACGACATCACCGTGTCGTCCTCCAGCGCGATGAACGCGTGGCCCAGGCCGACCGGGAAGTACATGGCCCGGAAGTCGTTCTGGTCCATCAGCACCGCGTCCCACTTGCCGAAGGTGGGCGAGCCGACCCTGAGGTCCACCACGATGTCCAGGGCCGAACCCTTCGGGCAGTAGACGTACTTGGCACATCCGGGCGGGGTCAGCGTGTAGTGCACGCCGCGCACCACACCGCGCTTGGAGCGGCTGTGGTTGGTCTGGGCCACCGGGAAGTGCGTGTTGCCGGTGGCCTCGGCCCAGGCCGGTCCCTGGAAGGGGGACAGGAACAGCCCGCGCCCGTCGGGGAAGACGGTGGGGGTGAACTCCAGTGCCCCGGCGACGGCCAGTTCGCGGACCTTCATCACAGCACCTCCTTCAGGGCGGCGATGACCTTGTCCTGCAGGCCGGTCGAGAGCGACGGGTACATCGGCAGCGAGAAGATCTCGCCCGCCAGCTTCTCCGTCACCGGCAGCGAGCCCTTGGCGTACCCGAGATGGGCGAAGCCGGTCATGGTGTGCACCGGCCACGGGTAGCTGATGTTGAGGCTGATGTCGTGGGCCTTGAGAGCCTCGATGATCCGGTCGCGCTCGGGGTGGCGGACCACGTAGACGTAGTAGACGTGCGTGTTGCCCTCGTTGACCTTCGGCAGGATCAGCTCGGTGTCGCCCAGGGCCTCCTGGTAGCGGCGGGCGACCTCCTGGCGGCCGGCCACGTAGGCGTCGAGCCGGGTCAGCTTGCGGCGCAGGATCTCGGCCTGCACCTCGTCCAGGCGGCTGTTGTGGGCCGGCGTCTGGACCGTGTAGTAGACCTTCTCCATGCCGTAGTAGCGCAGCTTGCGCAGCTCGGCCTCGACGTCCCCGCGCGAGGTGACCACGGCGCCGCCGTCGCCGTACGCGCCGAGCACCTTCGTCGGGTAGAAGGAGAACGCGGCGGCGTCGCCGGTGGTACCCGCGAGCCTGCCCCGCTGGGTGGCGCCGTGCGCCTGCGCGCAGTCCTCCAGGAGCGCCAGGCCGTACCGGTCGGCCAGCGCCTTCAGCGGGTCCAGGTCCACGCACTGGCCGTAGAGGTGGACCGGCAGCAGGGCCTTGGTGCGCTCGGTGATCGCCGCCTCGACCTGCCCGACGTCCATCAGGAAGTCGTCCTCGTTGACGTCGACGAAGACCGGCGTGGCGCCGGTGCCGTCGATCGCGACGACCGTGGGCGCCGCGGTGTTGGACACCGTGATCACCTCGTCGCCCGGGCCGATCCCCAGGGCCTGCAGGGCGAGCTTGAGCGCGTTGGTGCCGTTGTCGACACCGACGCAGTGCTCCACGCCGTGGTACGCGGCGAACTCCTCCTCGAAGCCCTTGACGCTGTCGCCGAGCACCAGCGTGCCGGAGGAGAAGACCTTCTCGACGGCGTCGAGTATGTCCTCGCGCTCGCTGTGGTACTCGGGCAGGTAGTCCCATACGTAGGTGGTCATGCGCGTTCCTTCTCCTGTCGTCGTTCTGGTCCTGCGGGCGCGGGGGGTTCAGCGGTGGTCGTGCGGTACGGCGTGACTCAGGGCGGCCACCGTGCGCTCCAGTCCCTCGTCGAGCGGGACCTGCGGACGCCAGCCGGTCACCGAGCGGAACGCGGTGGAGTCGATGGTCACGCTCAGGAAGTCGGTCTTCGGGGCGTGCGCGGGCGGCTCCACCGAGACGACCGGGACGGCGGGGGCACCGGTACGGGCCGCCGCGTGCCGGGCCACCGTGCGGAAGACGTCGCCGAGCGCGTCGCCGCGTCCGGCGCCCAGGAGCCAGGCGCGGCCGGCCAGTTCGCCGGGACGGTCCAGGGCGGCGACGAACGCGGCGGCGATGTCGGCGATGTGGACCAGATCGCGGCGGACGGTGCCGTCGTGCCACAGGGTGATCTCCTGGCCGGCCAGCGCCCGGCGGGCCATCGCGGCGACCACCCCGCGGTCGGCGGTACCCGGCACGGTTCCCTCGCCGTACACCGTGGGCAGTCTCAGGCAGACGCCGCGGACCAGGCCGGCCTCGCTCGCCTCGAGCAACAGCCGTTCCGCGGCCAGCTTCTGCTCGTCGTACACCGTGCCCGGCCGGTCCGCTTCGCTGCCGTCGAGCGGCTCCCGCGGCGGGGCGCCGACCTGTGAGGCGGCACCCGCGTAGATCACCAGCGGTGGCCGGCCGGGGGCGGCGACCACGTCCAGCAGGTCACGCATCACCCCGACGTTGACCCGCTCGCCGCCCGGCTCGGCTGCGGCCCGCCAGCCGCCCTCGCACAGCAGCGTGTGGATCACCACGTCCGCATCCTCGACGGCGCGGGCCAGGGCCTCCCGGTCGGTGAGGTCGGCGGTGACCACCTCGACCTCCGCGCGGGCGCCGTCCGGCACGGCGGCGGGGCGCCGGGCCACTGCGCGCAGGCGCACCTCGCGGCCGGCCAGCGCGGCGAGCACGGCCGAACCCACGAAGCCGGTGGCGCCGAGCACGGTCACCAGGGGCCGGGCGGTCGGTTCCGTTGTCATGCGGGTGCCTCCCAGGGCGGGCGGATGGATGCGGGGCGGCCGGGACGCGAGGGCGCGCCTGTGGCGGTGCGGGCCCGGGGCCTGCCCGGGTTCCGCTGGCCCGATGCTGCTGCCGTCCGATCGGGCGCGGGCGGAGAAGCGCTGGAGGCGGCCGTGGCCCGGGCGACGCGGACCGCGGTTCGACCGGTGCTTGAGTCCGACTGCCTAGCCTCGGCGCGACGTCTTGCGCCGTCCGCATCGGGCCGGCGTCCCGTCACCGACCGCGCGATGCAAACCGTTGCCCCCCTGGTGAAGTCGGAAGGAAATCCCTGAATGAGTACTGACAAAGCCGCCGTCGGCGGCGGTGCGGCCGGGGCGGGGAAGTCGCCGGGCGCAGCCACGCTGATCACGGGCCTGATCGCCTTCATGGCGGGGCTCGACAATCTGGTGGTCGTCACCGCGCTGCCCACCATCAGGGAGAAGCTCGGTGGCAGCCTGGAGCAACTGGAATGGACGGTGAACGCCTACACGCTGACGTTCGCCGTGCTGATGTTGACCGGTGCCGCTCTCGGCGACCGGTTCGGCCGCCGCCGGGTGTTCGTCGCAGGTCTGCTGCTGTTCACGGCGGCATCGGCCGCGGCCGCCGTGGCACCGGGCATCGGTGAGCTGATCGCCGCCCGCGCGGTCCAGGGCGCCGGTGCCGCCGTCATCATGCCGCTCTCCCTCACCCTGCTCACCCACGCGGTGCCCGCCGAGAAGCGGGGCGCCGCCCTCGGGATCTACGGTGCGCTCAACGGACTGGCCATCGCGGGCGGCCCGCTGGTCGGCGGCGTCGTGGTGGAACACATGTCCTGGCAGTGGGTCTTCTGGATCAACGTGCCGGTGGGCCTGCTGCTCGCCCCGGCCGCCTGGCGCGGCCTGGCCGAGAGCCGTGGGCCCAACAACCGCCTGGACGTTCAGGGCACGCTCCTGGCCAGCCTCGGCATCCTCGGCCTCGTCTACGGCCTGATCCGGGCGGGCGGCAACGGAGGCTGGGGCGCCCCGCAGGTCGTGGGCTCCCTGGCGGCCGGCGCCGTGGTGCTTGCCGCGTTCGTCCTGTGGGAGCGGCGCAGCAGCGCGCCGATGCTGCCCATGGGCATGTTCCGCAACCGGGCCTTCAGCGCCGTCAACGCCGGCGGTCTGCTGATGTCCGTCGGCATGTACGGCGTGGTCTTCCTCATCACGCAGTTCATGCAGACCATCCAGCACATGCCGCCGACGGAGGCGGGCGTGCGGATGCTGGCGTGGACGGCGATGCCGCTGCTGGTGGCGCCCGTCGCGGGCATCCTGTCGGACCGGATCGGCGGACGGCCCGTGGTGGCCTTCGGACTCGCGCTGATGGCGGCCGCGTTCGCCTACTGGGCGCTGGTGATGAGCCCGGACGTGTCCTACGTCGGGCAACTGCCCGGCTTTCTCCTGGGCGGCGTGGGCGTCGCCTGCTTCTTCGCCCCGCTCCTCAACCTGACGATGAGCTCCGTCGCCGTCTCCGAGCAGGGCATCGCCTCCGGCGCGACGTCGGCCACCCAGGAACTGGGCGCGGCGCTCGGCGTGGCCCTGCTCGCCGGCGTCTTCAGCCACAACGGCGGATACGCCTCGAGCCGGAACTTCGTCGACGGCTTCGTGCCCGCCCTGTGGGTCGGTGCGGCGGCCGTGGCACTCGGCGCGGTCGTGATGCTCTTCGCCACCCCGCCCGACGGCGTGGCGAAACAGCACAGTGCCGAACCGGTCCGGGACACGGCCGAACCGACCCCGGCGGCCAGCCGCTGACACCTCACAGGCCGCGGCGACCCCGTCACCGCCCCACCACCATCCGCCATCACGCCACCGGCAGAAAGGCCGTGCACGACATGAGGGTTCTCTTCGCAAGCCTCGGAAACTACGGACACATATTCCCCCTGGTGCCGCTCGCCCGGGCGGCACAGGAAGCCGGGCACGAGGTCTGGTTCGCCACCAGTGAGCCGTTCCACCCGATCCTCGAGAAGGCGGGCCTGCGGCCGGTCGCCGCAGCGCTCACCGTCCCCGAGGCGTTCATCGAGGCGGCCGGCGGCCAGGCCTTCCTGGAGGCCAACGGCGGTGACGTACAGGCCAATGACGTTCCGCCCGAGGTACTGGCGGCCCTGGGCGTGAAGGCGTTCGGCTCGGTGCTGCCGCGCAGCGTGGCCGCGGACCTCGCCCCTGTCCTCGACTCGGTCCGGCCCGACCTGGTCGTGTACGAGATCACCGACGTGGGCGCGGCCTTCGCGGCCGTGGCGGCGGGCGTGCCGGCCGTGTGCCACGGCATCGGCCGGGTCTCCTACGACGCCACCCTGGACCCGATGATCCAGCAGGAGCTGTACGCCACGGCGAGCGACCTGGGGGTGGCCGACAAGATCGGCCAGAGCCGGACTCTGGGCAACCCGTACATCGACATCTGCCCTCCCGCCCTGCAGAACCAGGACTTCCTGGCCTCGGGTGTCGAGCGGATCCCGCAGCGGTCCGTCCCCTTCACCGAACCGGGCGAACTGCCCGCGCGTGTCACCCAGGGCGAGGGCCCGCTGATCTATCTCAGCCTCGGCACCGTGCTCGGCTCCGCGGAGCTGCTGCGCACCGCGATCGAGGGCCTGCTGCCCCTGGATGTGCGGGTCCTCGTGGCGACGGGCCCCGTGGTGGACCCGGCCGCGCTGGGCGAGCTGCCGGACCGGGTCGTCGTGCTTCCCTGGGTGCCGCAGGCCGAGGCGCTGCGGTACGCCACCGCCGTCATCCACCATGGCGGCGACGGCACCACGCTGGCCTCGCTGGCCGCGGGGCTGCCCGCGCTGGTCCTGCCGCATTCGGGGGACGACGGCCCCGACAAGGCGGCCGCGGTGCGTGACTCCGGGGCGGGCAGCCTGCTGCTTGCCCCGGATGTGTCCGCCGAGGCGGTGGAGGCCGAGATGCGCACCCTGCTGAGCGACGGTGCCCACCGGGAGGCCGCCCGTCGTATCGCCCGCGAGATGGCGGCCATGCCCGAGCCGGCCGAGACGGTCGCGAGGTTCCCCGAGTTCGTCCGCTGACCGGCCCCGGTACGCACCGCGCCCCGCGCTCGTCAGGTGAGCTCGGGGCGCGGTGCGTACGGGACGGGATTCTGCCCAGCTCCAGGGCGGCTCGACCGCATGTGGCGATGCTCTGACCGACCGTTCTTCTCCGACCCAGCCGAAAGAGGCCACCATGCCGAAGAGCCACCACGCTCTGATCCAGCACTTCGTCGACATGATCAACAGCCATGACGTCAGCACCATGCCGGAGCACACGGCGCCCGGCCACATCGACCACAACCCGGTGGTGGCCGACGGCATCGAGGCCAACCAGGCCTTCTGGACCGAGGTGTTCACCGCCTTCCCCGACATGAAGGCCGTGGCGCACGACATCGTCGCGGAAGGGGACAGGGTGGCCGGCCGCTTCGAGTACACCGCGACCCACCAGGGCACCTTCCTCGGCATACCGGCGACCGGGCGCACCGTGAGCTTCCAGTCCATCGACATCTGGAGGGTGGAGGACGGGCTGCTCGCCGAGCACTGGGACCAGCTGGACATGGGCGACATCTTCCGGCAGCTGGGCGTCGACCCGGCGACCGTCGCGCAGTCCTAGGCCCTGTCGTCGGGACGACGTGGCCGGCGTGGTCGGGCGGACCGGCGGAGGGCCGGCGCGCCCGACCGTGCGGCTACAGTGCGAGCTCTCCCCGTACCGCCCCGGTCGCGCGCAGGGCGGTGAGCAGGGTGCGCGCCTCGATGTTCACGTAGTTGCCGTGCAGCAGCAGGCCGCCGAGCTGTTCCTCGGTCATCCAGATGAACTCCTCCGGCACCTCGAGCGGGAACTCGTCGCCGACCTCCACCAGCACGTAGCGGGTGTCGGCATGGTGGAAGCGGCCGCCCTCCTCGGACTGCACCGAGTCGAACAGGATCCGTTCCCGCGGCGTGCCGAGGACCAGGTCCAGATAGCGCGGCCGGGCCTCGGCCGGCAGCGACCGCGCGCGGCCCGGCTGGCACTGCACCGTCGGCGCGAGCTCCGCCACGTTCAGCACCCCGGCCTCCGACCTGGCGTGCGCCAGCAGATGCGGCACGCCGGCGACACGGCGCACCAGGAACGCGGCCAGGCCCTGCTCGGCGGGGGCGAGCAGCGGCTGGGACCAGTGGGTCACCTCACGGTTGGTGGCTCGTATGTCCGCGGCGAGCAGCGTGAAGTGATGTCCGGACTCGTGGGCGATCTCGTCGTCGGTGCGCCGCCAGTGGGAGACCTCCGCCAACGGTATGGAGCGCTGGACCAGTTCGCGTCGTGACTTCACCTCGGTGAGCCGGCCCAGGACCTCCTGCAGCGAGTGCAGCGCAGGCCCGCCGCCGACGAACGAGGGGATCTGCGACAGCACGGTGCGGGCGTCCATGTTCAGCACGTTGTCCTCGTGCAGCAGTCCGTACAGCTGCCCGAGGGTCAGCCACACGAAGTCCTCGTGCCCGGGCACCTCGCCGACCGCCTCCACGACCACGTTCCGGTTGCGCTTGCGCAGGAACCAGGCGCCCTGCTCCGACTGCAGCGAGTCGAACAGCACCCGGCTGCCCCGGCCGCCCTGGCGCGGCGGCACGAAGTACTCGAGGTAGCGGACCGCCGAACCCCCGTGCACCCCCGTGTAATTGCTGCGGGTGGCCTGGACGGTCGGCGACAGCTGCACCGTGTCGATGTTGCCCGGCTCCATCTTGGCCTGCATCAGGCAGTGCAGGACGCCGTCGAACTCCTTGACCACGATGCCCAGGATGCCGATCTCGGGCTGGTTGATGATCGGCTGGGTCCAGCTGCTCTCCTGCCCGTTCCAGGAGGTGCGCACGTGCAGCCCCTCGATCGAGAAGAACCGCCCGCTCTGGTGCACGAGGTTGCCGGTGTCGTCCTCGAAGTGCCATCCGGCGAGCCCGGAGAACGGGATGCGCCGTACGTCGTAGCGCTTGGCGCGGCGCTGGGCGGTGAACCAGGCCCGGAACTCGGCGTTGGGCGTGATGGCGCTGTCGTGTGCCTGCGCGGACAGGGCGAAGCGCAGGGCGAGGTCCGCGGTCGTCTCGGAGGTCACCCCTGAGGTCGCGGTGATCGTCATGGACAGGCTCCTTCGCGTGGGCTCGTGCGCGGGGGTCGGAACCACGACCCTCCTGCACCCCGATCGCCTACGGCTGGAGCAAGCCTTGAGACGGGGACGCGGACGGCGCCCGCGGCGCTCCAGCCGGTCTTGAGCAGCGGCGCCTACCGTCGTCGGCATGGACTTGCGCAGCCTGGAGATCAGCGAACTCGCCCTTCCGGACGTGTTCCTGGTCTCGCCCCGGTCCGTCGAGGACGACGTCGTGGTCCGCTACGAGGCGTTCCGCCAGGACTACCTCGAGGAAGCGATCGGACGGCCCTTCGCGATCCGGTACAGCGATCTGTCGGTCGCGCGGCGCCGGGTCCTGCGCGGCATCCACGGCACCGCGGGCCCGGACGGCCGTGCCAGGCTGTTCGGCTGTGTGCGGGGCGCCGCCGTCCACGTCGTGGTGGACCTGCGCGTCGGGTCCCCGGACTACGGCCGGTACGAGACGGTCTGGCTGGACCACCGCAACGCGTGCGGGGTGTTCGTCCCGGAGGGTTTCGGCCACGCCTGGCTCGCCCTCCAGGACGACACGGTCGTCGCCTGTCACAGCTCCCGGCCGCACACGGAGGGCGCCGCCTACACGGTCAGCGCACTCGACCCGGCTCTCGCGCTGCCCTGGGGACTCACCGACGCGCCGGTGATGACCGACGAGGACCTGGCCGCGCCCACCGCGCAGGAGGCGCTCGCCAGAGGGATCCTGCCGACCTACGAGGACTGCCTCGCTCTGTACGGCCGTTCGTTGAGCGCCATCGACTGAAATCACCGAGTGTCCGGCTCCCCCCTGCCGGACCGGAGGCACCGCGTGCCGTGCGGGACACGCGGTGCCTCCGCCATGTCCGGGACCCTTTCGGCCGGCCGGGCGGCCCGTCCCGCGGACGGGCATGAATCGGTCACACCCCGAGCAGGACGAAAACACCTGGCAGAGGGGGAGTGACGCACTGTCCGTCGAGCGGGCCGCATGGGAGGTTCGAGGTCCTACGACAGAGACAAGGGGGGCCGCATGCGAATCTTCGTTCTGGGGTCTTTGGACGCCGAGCTGAGGGGCGTTTCGATACTGCCCACAGCGGCGAAGCCGCGGCAGATCCTGACACTGCTCGCCATCTACGCCAACCAGGTCCTGCCGGTGTCCGCGCTGATGGAGGAGATCTGGGGCGACGCCCCGCCGCGCAGCGCGCTCACCACGCTGCAGACGTACATCCTCCAGCTCCGGCGCTGCATGGACAAAGCGCTGCAGGGCGAACCCGGTGGCTCCAAGGAAGTGCTGCTGACCCGGCAGGGGGGATACCTCCTGCACGCGGAGCCCGGCAGCATCGACGTACACGAGTACGACCGGCTGTCCTCCCTCGGTCAGCGCGCCTACGACCGCGGCGACAACCAGAAGGCCGCGGATCTCTTCCGGCAGGCCCTCGGCCTCTGGCGGGGCCCCGCCCTGGTCGACGTGCGCACCGGGCCGCTGCTCGAGATCGAGGCGATGCGCCTGGAGGAGAGCCGCCTCGGGGTGCTGGAGCGGCGCAACGACGTCGAACTGCGGCTCGGCCGCCACGCCGAACTGCTCACCGAACTCACGGCGCTGACCGCCCGGCACCCGTTCCACGAGGGTCTGCACGCCCAGTCCATGGTGGCCTTCTACCGGGCGGGGCGCGCCTCCGCCGCTCTGGAGGTCTTCCAGAACCTGCGCGGCCACCTGGTGAAGGAGCTGGGCATCGAACCCTCGCAGCGTCTGCAGCGTCTGCAACGGGCCGTGCTCGGCGGCGATCCGGCGCTGGACATCGACCCCGGGACCGGGCGGGTGCTCGACCGCTTCACCGGGTGACTCCGCAAGGAGGAACCGTGCGCGTGCTGTTCTCAGGAGGCCTCGGCATGCCGGCCGTGCTGCGACTCGTCCTGCTCGCCAGGGCGGTCCAGGCGGCCGGCAACGAGGTCCGCTTCTGCTGTCCGGCCCGGGCCCGCCACCGTGTGGCCCGGGCCGGACTCGTACCGGTCCTCGCCGGGCCGGAGCAGTTCGGCCGGGCCTGGCGGCCCGACCTGGTGGTCCACGATCCGCTGTGCCCCGACTCGACCGCCATGGCGGCCATGTCCGGGGTGCCCACCATCGGCTATCTCCCGTACGCCCACCCGCCGTTGTCGCCGCGGCCGACCGTCTGGATCGACCCCTGCCCGCCGCCGCTGCGGGAGCGGCCGGAGCCCGGCGCCTGGCAGGTGCGCTGCGACGCCTACGAACTGCCGGGGAAGCCGGTGCCCCGGCTCACGGGTCCTGCGCTGATCCCGCGCGTCTGCGTCATCGGGGTGCCGGCCGGGACCCGGCCGCAGGACCGGCGCCGCGCGCGGCTCTTCCAGCGGGTCGCCGAGGGCGTCGAGAGCCTCGGACTGCAACTTCTCGTACTGACCGGCGACGACCACCCCTGGAGCCTGCTGCTGCCCGGCTGCGCCGCCGTAGTGCACGGCGGCGACGAGGGCGTCGTGTACGCGGCGGCCCGGTTCGGCATCTCCCAGCTGGTGCTGCCCGCGGGGGAGAACGAGCGGCGGGCCGGGGAGCGCCTGGAGGAGGCCGGCATCGGCCGTTGTCTCTCCGAGGACGAGCTGGCGGGCGACCCCAGCATGCTGCGGCTGCGCTTCCACATCGCCGAACTGGTCAACGGCGGCCGTGTGCTGCCCCAGGCGGCCCGTCTGGGCCTGACCATCGCCCGCATGCCGCAGCCCGCGGACCTCGTCCCGGACATCGAGGCGCTCGTGCGCTGACGCCGGGCCGGGGGGGCAACAGCTGCGACGGGCCCGCGCCGCCGGGGGATGTACGGCGCGGACCCGTCGGTCCGGATGCCCTGCGGGCGCGCCCAGTCTGCCGACCGGCTCTGGAAAACGGCTCGAACAGCGGTCGGCGGACCGTGCCCCGCTCAGCGGGACCCGTCGGGGCGGTCCGGGACGAGCCCCTGCGGCGCCGTCCAGGTGAGGCCGATGGACTCGCAGGGACTGGCGGGTCCGGCCCAGGGGTCCTCGCCGTGGATGTCGAGGATCTGCTCGCGCAGCCACAGGTCGAAGGGGTGCTTCGACTCCGTCCAGCGCTTCCTGGTCCGCTCCGGGTCCGCGGTCTCGAACTCCACGATCACGTAGTCCCGGTTCGGCCGCGGGTCGATGCGCAGCACCTCGTGGGTGATGCCCAGCCGCCGCCGGGAGGCCTCGTACTCGCGCAGGCGCGGCCCCTGCAGCTCCTGGGTGAGCCGGTGCCAGGCCATGGGCTTGCCGTTGCGCAGCGGCACGGTGCGCACCACGGACTGGCTGCCCTTCTCGCTGCGCCGGCCGCCCTTGCGGGGCGCCAGCATCCGCATGCCGAGTGCGGAGAACAGGTTGGACGCCACCCCGTGCGCCCAGCGCTCGGCGATCCTGCCCTCCTCGTCGAACCGCCAGATGACGATGCCGACGGAGACGAACGAGCGGCCGGTGGGCGCGACGCCCAGCAGGTCGCCGAGGTGGGTGCCGCGCCAGGTGTTGTGGATGACGACCATGTCGTCGTGTGCGCTGATGTCCTCGATGGTGACGTGGAAGTCGGGGAACGCCTCACGCAGTCCGGCGATGGTGTACTTCACGCCCTCGAGGCCCTCGGGCGCCCCGGGCAGGCCCTCGTGGTCGACGACGTCGGGCCGGTAGAGCTCGTCCGCGACCGAGAAGTCGCCCCGGTTGACGAACTCGGCGAAGACGCGCCGGATGGTCGCCTTGTTGCGTTCCTCTGTGCTCTCCCACGCCGTCAGCGCGGGGTCCGTGGTGGTCGCAGTGGTCACAGCAGCAGTCCTCTCATCATCGTGCGTCCACGAGCGCTCACGCCGCGGTGGCGGCGTTCGAGGCCCACCGCGTGGCATAGGCGACGTGTTCCTGTTCCGTGGTGCGCAAGGTGCGGGCCCAGCCGAGTTTCAGCACCCGGTCGCGGAGCCAGATGGCGGCCGGGTTCTGCAACGCGCCCATCACGCCGATGCGGTGGGCGAGCAGCTGCATCGGCCGGGTGCGCCGCTGCCGCTCGGCCTCGTAGCCGCGCAGCGCCTCGGTGACGGTGGCACCGGGCGCGGCGAGGTGTTCGGCCAGCACGAGGGCGTCCTCGACGGCCAGGCAGGCGCCCTGCCCGATGTTGAAGCTGACGGCGTGCGCGGCGTCGCCGAGCAGGGTGACCCGGCCCCGTCCCCAGACCGGGTCGGGCTTGCGGTCCACCACGTCGCTGCGGATGATGCTCTCCGGCACGGTGGCGTCGAGGATCCGCTGCACCGGGTCGACCCAGCCGGCGTGCCGGGCACGCAGCATGTCCAGGGTCTGCTCGGGCGTGCCCTCGTCGCGGCCGCCCGCGGGGCCGTTGGCGACGCTCATCCAGTGCACGACGCCGGGGGCGATGTCGTAGTACGTGAAGCGGGTCCCGGGGCCGAACAGGGCCTGGAAGCTGCCGGGTTCGAACTCCTCGGGGGTCATCTTCGCGTGACCGCGCCAGGCGATGTAGCCGGTGTAGTCGGGCGGCTGGGGGCCGAGCAGTCCGGCGCGTACGGCGGAGTGGACGCCGTCGGCGCCGATCAACAGGTCCCCGTCCTCGGAGGTGCCGTCGGCGAAGTGCAGGGTCACCCCGTCGGCGTGCTCGGTGAACCCGGTGACCTCGGCGCCGGTGACGAGGGGCGCGTCGACGGCGTCGCGCAGGATGCCGTGCAGGTCGGAGCGGCCGATGGCGACCGTGGGCTGCCCGTAGCGCTCGATGAACTCGCCCACCGGGTAGGTGCCGATGCTCCGGCCGGTCGAGGTCGCGAAGCGGCACACGGACTGGATCGGGGCGATCCTGGTGACCTGCTCGGCGAGCCCGAGGTGGGCCAGGGCGAGCATGCCGTTGGTGAAGATGTGCAGTCCCGCGCCGCCGTCGCGCAGTTCGGGCGCGCGCTCGAAGACGACGGACTCGATGCCCTGCTGCTGGAGGGCCAGCGCGGTGGCGAGACCGCCGAGCCCGCCGCCGGCGATGAGGGCCCGGCGGATGGGCCGGGGTGATTCCTGGGACATGTCCTTCTCCGGGGAGTCGGGGCGGATGGCTTGCGTGCGAACGGGCGTCAGCGGTTCAGCTGGGGCATCTCGGCGGCCGGGTAGCGCTCGCCGGCCGTGATGCCGTACGGGGCGATGGAGTCGATCGCCGCCAGGACGTCGTCGGTGAGCCGCAGGTCGCTCGCGGAGACGTTCTCCTCCAGGTAGGTGCGGCGCTTGGTGCCGGGGATGGCGACCACGTCCTGGCCACGGGAGAGCACCCAGGCGAGCGCCAGGCGGGTGACGGTGGTGTCGGCCGCGGCGGCGAGGTCGCCGAGCTGGTCGACCACGGGCAGGTTCCGGCGGATGTTGTCGTCCTCGAAGCGGGGCGCGATGCGCCGGAAGTCGAAGCCGCCGTCGGGGATGTCTGAGGTGCCGCGGATGGTGCCGGTCAGGAAGCCGCGGCCGAGCGGGCTGTAGGCCACGAAGCCGATGCCCAGCTCACGCGTGGTCTCCAGCACGCCGTTGACCTCGACGTCGCGGGTGAACAGCGAGTACTCGGTCTGTACGGCGGTCAGCGGGTGCACCGCGTGGGCGCGCCGGATGGTCTGCGGTCCCGCCTCGGAGATCCCCAGGTGCCGGACGAGTCCGGCCTCGACGAGTTCGGCGAGCGCGCCGAAGGACTCCTCCACGGGGACCTCGGGGTCGACCCGGTGCAGGTAGTAGAGGTCGAGGTGGTCGGTGCCCAGGCGGCGCAGGGTGCCCTCGATCGACCGGCGGATGTACTCGGGGCGGTTGTTGACCCGCCACGTCAGGCGGCCGTTGTCGATCTCGCTGCCCACCTTGGAGGAGAGCACGACCTCGTCGCGGCGCCCGGCGACGGCGCGGCCGATCAGTTCCTCGTTGGCGTACGGGCCGTACATGTCGGCGGTGTCGAGCAGGGTGACGCCGAGCTCCAGCGCCCGGTGGATGGTGGCGAGTGCTTCCGTCTCGTCCGCTTCCCCGTAGCCGATTGTCATGCCCATGCAGCCGAGCCCCTGGGCGGAGACGTCAAGGCCGGGCTTTCCCAGCGTGCGGTGTCCGATTGCCATTGCGACGTGTCTCCTTGGAATCACGTGTTGCTTCTGATGTCTGGGCGAGGGCTGTGGGGGCCGTGGTGGCTTGCGGGGGACCGTTCAGGCCGGGAACGGCGCCTGCCAGGTCACCGAGAGGCCGGTGTAGACGTACCGGCTGGCCTCGATGCCGAGCAGCACGACGCGGTGGCCCGGGCGGATGCGCCCCGAGGTCCAGCCCGCGTCCAGCGACAGCGGCACCGCGGCGGAACCGGTGGCCCCCACATCGGCCAGGTTCTCCACGATCCGCCCGGTGAGCGCCTGGTTCTCCTCGGCGGACAGACCGGCGCTCTCGTACTCGCCGGCGAAGTAGTCGGCGTTGCCCTCCGGCAGCACGATCGCGTCGAACTCCTCGAGCGGGCGGCCCTCCTTGCGCGTCAGCTCCTGGATCGCGCGGACGAACACCTGCGGTCCGAAGGACGAGGTGCCCGGCACGTCGATCTTCATCTGGATCAGCTGGCGGCGGCGCAGCTGCTCCGCCTGCGACACGTCCGTACCGCCGCCGATGATCTCCATCCCCGGCTTGCGCAGGCCGCCCACACAGGCATTGACGAAGGTGGACGCGTCCGCCTGAGCGCCGGTGGAGTCCGCCACGGGCTCGGCCCGCAGCACCACGGCCCCCGCGCCGTCGCCGAACGTGTACAGCGTCAGCCGGTCCCGCATCCGCACGCGCGCCGGATCCTTGTCCAGGAAGAGCGGCGCCATCAGCGGCGAGACGGACTCGCTGCCCACCACGAGAGCGGTGCGCGCCGTCCCGTCGGACAGCTGCCGCCTGGCCAGGTCGAGTGCCTGCACCCAGCCCGCGCAGGCGCCGCGGATCTCGATCGCGGCGATGCTCTCCAGGCCCAGGTAGTGCTGCAGGGTGGTGGCGACATTGGGCAGCGTGTACTCCGGCGTCGCCGTGCAGACCACGATCAGGTCGACCTCTTCGGGCTCCACCCCGGCCCGCTCAAGGGCCTGCCGGGAGGCGCGCTCGGCCATCCGGCTGTTGTTGATCACGTGCTCGCCCGTGGCCGGGTCGATCATCCAGTACCGGGTCTTGACCTGGATGCCGTCGAGGACGTCGTCCGGCAGCGGCCCGACGAACTTCTCCAGCGCGGCGTTGTCCAGCGGATCACCGGGCACATAGCCGCCGGTGGAGAGGATCTTCACGTCGTACGCGGTGGTCATCGGCCGGACTCCGTTCCGTGCAGGGGGGTGGGGGCAAGGACGAGCGAGGTGTGGGTGCCGCCGAGGGACGAGCTGTTGACCACGACGGGGCGGCGTGCGCGGCCGTCGCGCCAGGCGCCGACGGCGAGGACCGCCGACAGGTGGGCACCCGCGCCGGCCGGCTCGCCGAGCACCCGCTTGGGGGTCTCGAACCGCACCCGGTCCAGGTCGAACACCCGCTCCACGGCGGCCCGTTCGGGACGGTCGGCGGCGGCGAGACCCGCCGCGTTCGCCCAGACGGCCGCGACGTGCCCGGGGCGCAGCCCGGCGCCGTCCAGCGCCGCGCGCATCGCCCGCTCCACGCCCTCGCCCGACGGGTCCCAGCGGCCGATGCCGCAGGCGTCCGAGGCGGTCGCGTGGCCCAGGACCACGGCGTGGATCGGGGCACCGCGCCGCTCGGCGCTCTCCCGGCGCTCCAGCACCAGCGTGATGCCGGCCTCGGCGAGCGTGTACCGGCGCCCGGCCGCCGTACCGAACAGCGGAATGGAGCGGTACGCGTCCAGCGCGCCCGGCGAGAAGGCCTCCACCGCGGGCACCAGCAGGCGCTCGGCGCGACCGGTGCGCAGCATGTCGTACGCGACGCCCAGGGCGGCGGCGCCCGCCGCGTGGCCCGACGTCAGCGTCGACGTCGGTCCCTTGGTACCGAGGGCCATGGCGACCTGACCGGCCGCACCGTTGTACACGGTGGCCGGGAACACGGCCGGGTTCGCGGCCTGCGCGCCCGCGGACAGCACCGGGGCGGTGAACCGCTCGCTGCTCTCCATCGGACCGATCCCGGTGCCGAGCACCACGCCGGTCGCGGCCATGGCAGCCGCGTCGTCGTGCGCGTCCGCGTGTCCCAGGGCGGCCCGGCAGGCGGCGACGGCGAGCTGGGAGACCCGGTCCATGCGCCGGCGCTCCCGGGCGGTGCCCGCGGCCGCGGGATCGAACTCGACCCGGGCCAGGCGCAGTCCGTCCTCGGCAACACCCTGCCGCCGCCCGGCCGCGTACGCGTCCCAGAGCGCCTCGGCGCCCTCGCCCGCCGAGGTGATCACACCGAACCCGGTGACCACGATGTCGTCGGGAGCGGAGTCGGCGGTAGGCACACCGGGGCCGCCGGGGCGGCCGAAGGCGACCGTGGCGTTGGCCCCGGCGAACCCGAAGTTGTTGGACAGCGCGGTGTCCAGCACCATCGGGCGGCCCGTGCCCGCCACCGGGTCGAGACCGCAACTCGGATCCACCCCGGCGAAGGAGGCGGTGGGCGGCGCCACCTGGTCGCGCAGCGCCAGCACCGTGACGATGCCCTCCACCGCCCCGGCCCCGCCGAGCAGATGACCGATCAGCGACTTGGTGCTGGACAGCGAGGTCTTCTCGGCGGCGTCGCCGAACGCGGCACGCACCGCGTTGCTCTCCGCCGAGTCGTTCTTCTGCGTGCCGGTGCCGTGCCCGTTGACGTACCGGACGTCGTCGGGGGTCAGGCCCGAGGAGGCCAGGGCCGCGCGGATCGCCCGCGCCGCGCCCTCCCCCTCGGGGTGCGGCGCCGTCGGGTGGTGGCCGTCCGCGGACAGGCCGTAGCCCAGCACCTCGGCGAGGACCGGGGCGCCGGTCCGCTCGGCCGCCGCC
Source organism: Streptomyces puniciscabiei (assembly GCF_006715785.1). Taxonomy (NCBI): domain Bacteria; kingdom Bacillati; phylum Actinomycetota; class Actinomycetes; order Kitasatosporales; family Streptomycetaceae; genus Streptomyces; species Streptomyces puniciscabiei. The sequence continues at coordinate 66,357 of NZ_VFNX01000007.1, read as the reverse complement.
TGCGACAGCAGCACGAGCATGCCGCCGCCCTCGCCCAGCGACAGGCCCGACCGGCCCTTGGAGTAAGGGGCCGCGGGCTGCACGGAGAGCGACTCCAGACTGCTGAACCCGGCGAACGCCGACTCGGTGAAGGCGTCGCTGCCGCCCACGAGCATCGCGTCCGCGCGGCCCGCCCTGATCACGTCCAGGGCGTGGGCGAGCGCGTGCGCGCTGGAGGCGCAGGCCGTATTGGCGCTGAGCACCGGGCCCTTGAGCCCGAAGGCGGCAGACAGCGCCTCCGCGGCGGCCTGCGGCGGTACGAAGGTGTACCGGTGCCAGTCGGGAGTGCGGCCCTCCTGCACCTCGCGCAGGGCGAGTTCGGCGCTGCGCCAGCCGCCGTGGCAGGTGCCGTACGCGACGCCCCAGCGTTCGGCCGGGACGTCCGTGCCGACCGTCAGGCCCGAGGCGGCCATGGCCTCCTCGGCGGCGGTCAGCGCGAAGTCCACGGAGGAGTCGCGGACGCCGGAGCCCGGGGCGTAGTCGTAGGCGGGCAGGGGGTGTTCGGTGATCTCGCCGCCCACGGCGGTCTGGTAGCCGTCCATGGGCAGGCCGCGCACGGGCGAGATCGCGACCCGTCCCGCGCGCACCCCGTCCCACAGGGCTTCGGCAGAACCGCCCTGCGAGGTGATCGCGCCCACGCCGGCGATCACGACGCGGACGGCCTGCTCAGGAACGTCACTCATGCGTCTGCTTCCCTTTCCGGACAGGCCGGTCCGGCCGCTCACGCGGGCCTGGACAGGCTGAGGGCCACGGCCTGGCCCTCGATGCCCCGGGCCAGCGCCATCGCGTGTGCGGGCCTGGCCTCCCGCGCGCTGCCGCGGACATGGTCCAGTGCGCACACCGGGTCGGGGTCGTCGAGGTTGAGCGTCGCGGGCAGCGCCCCGTGGTGCAGGGCCAGCGCGCACACGGCGGCGTTCAGCGCACCGCCACCGCCGACGAGGTGACCCGTCTGCGGCTTCACGGTGCTCACCGGCACGGACGCGGCGGCCGCGCCCAGCGCGGTGCGCAGTCCCGCGCTCTCCGAGGCGTCACCGAGCCGGGTGCCCGAGCCGTCGGCGGCGATGTAGCCGAGGTCGCCGGCGGACAGCCGGGCGTCGCGCAGCGCGTGCCGCACCGCCCGCGACAGGCCCCGGCCCTGGGCGTCCGGCGCCGGCGGCGTACCGCAGTCGTGGCCGGCGCCGTAGCCGGTCAGCTCGGCGTAGATGCGGGCGCCGCGGCGCAGCGCGGCCTGCTTCTCCTCCAGCACCAGCAGCGCGGCACCCTCGCCGGGGACCGCTCCGCTGCGCTCCCGGTCGAAGGGCCGGTACGCCGCCTGACCGCGGTCGTTGCGCGTGGTGAGCACGCCGAGCCGGTCGAGCAGCGTCATCGCCCACCAGTCGGTGGCGTCCTCGTAGCCGCCCGCGATCACCACGTCCGCGTCCCCGCGGCGCACCGCGCGCATGCCCCGGCCGATCGCGGTGGCCCCCGCGTCCGCGCCGCCCGCGAAGAACGCGCTGGCGCCCCGGATGCCGTACGTCTGCGAGATGTTGAACACCGCGCCGGGCTGCAGGCCTTCGACGAAGAACAGCGGCGGCATGATGACGTCCGCGTGCCGGCCGAGGTGCGCCAGGTCGGCCCGGCCGTCCGGGCGGCGGATGACCTTCAGCTCCTCGATCAGCTGGTCCATGCGGCCGATCGACTTGTTGCCCCCCAGGTAGAGGCCGGCCCGGTGGCCGAGCTCCTCGCCCCCGGCCTGGTTGTGCGGCAGGCCCGCGTCGTCGAGGGCGAGCCGGGCGGCGGCCAGCGCGAGGCGGTCGCCGCGGTTGATGGTGCGCAGCTGGCGCCTGCTGGCGAACCGGGTGGCGTCGAAGCCGGCTATCTCGCCGCCCAGCCGGGTCTGCAGCGGCGACGGGTCGTAGGCACGGATCGGGCCGATCCCGCACTCGCCCGCCACCATCGCCTTCCAGTTGGCCTCGGGGCCTTCCCCCAGGGCGGTCAGCAGGCCGATGCCGCTGACGACGACCTGACGTCCGGTGCCGCTCATCGCTGTTCCTCCGTTTCGGCGCCTTCGTTCTCGTAACGCCCCACGACCAGCCCGACGTTGGTGCCGCCGAAGGCGAAGGCGTTGATGAGGGCGTGCCGCACGTCGTGCTTGCGCGCCGTGTTGGGGACGAAGTCGAGGTCGAGCTTGCGGTCGGGGGTCTCCTGGTTGATGGTCGGCGGCACGAGACCGTGGTTGATCGCCCCGATCGCGGCGAACACGCTGAGCGCGGCACCCGCCGAGGTGAGGTGACCGGCCATCGACTTGGGCGAGCTGACCAGCAGCCGGTAGGCGTGGTCGCCGAACACCTTCTTGATCGCCGTGGTCTCCGACAGGTCGTTCCCGTGGGTGCTGGTGCCGTGTGCCGCGACGTAGTCGATGTCGGACGGTTCGAGACCGGCGTCCGCGATCGCGGCCTGCATGGACTCGATGGCCCCGCTGCCGTCCGGCGGCGAGTCGGTGACCCGCCAGGCGTTGAGGCTGGTGCCGTAGCCCAGGATCTCGGCGAAGATGTGCGCCCCGCGGGCGCGGGCCGCCTCCAGGTCCTCCAGGACGAAGGCGACGCCGCCCTCCCCGAGGACGAACCCGGACCGCTTGCCGTCGAAGGGGCGGCTGGCCCGGGTCGGGTCGTCGTTGTACTCCTTGGTGAGCGCCCCCAGCAGGCTGAAGCCCACCAGGTCGAGCCAGGACGTCAGCGAGTCGTAGCCGCCCGCGAGCATGAGCTGCGCGTCACCCTCCTGAAGGGTGCGGAAGGCCTCTCCGATGGCGTGCGCCGAGCCCGAGCAGGCGGTGGACACGCCCAGCATCGGGCCGGTCGCGTCCAGCATCCTGGCCATCGCGGCGGTGGGGATGCTCTGGCTGTAGGACAGCGAGTCCGAGGGCGCGTACGGGAAGAACGCGTCGCTGCGGCCGGTCTCCTCGCGCAGCGCCCCGACGTCCACCAGCCACTGCAGGTCCGGGCGGTCCACGCTGCCACCCATGGACACGCCCATGTCCGCGCCGTCGTAGGTGTCCTTGCCGACACCCGCGTTGCGCAGCGCCTCCCAGGCCGCGCCCACGCCGAAGGTGCCCGGCCGCAGCAGACGGCGCAGGCCGACCCAGGCGGGCACGGCGTCGGCGAGGTCGAAGTCCTTGACCTCGCCGGCGATGGTCACGTCGTGTCCGGTGGTGTCGATCGAGGTCAACTGCCCGACCCCGCTGCGTCCTTCGGCCAGGCCCTGCCAGGTGCTCTCGGCGTCGTTGCCGAGCGGCGTGACGGCGCCCATGCCGGTGACGACCACTCTGCGGTTCATCGCAGCGCCTCCGTCCCCGGCACCCGCCGGCTGCCGGTGCGGTCGGTCAGGTGGGACCGCATCATCGGCCTCCCTCGGTCGTGGACCGCCCCAGGCCGAGCTGCGGGGTCCGGCCGTCAAGCCTCATGCGGATCGTCTCCTTCTGCCGTGTGTGTGCTGTGGGGTGCCGTGTCCGGCGTCGTGCGGGTGGGCGGCCCGGAGCCGGGGGCCGTGCCGGGCGGGTCGGCCAGGCACACCAGGACGGCCTGGGCCACGGCGAGACCTCCGCTGTGGCTCAGGGAGATGTCGATGTGGTGCATGCCGAGGTCCTGGGCGACGGCCTCCACCTCGCCGTGCAGCCGTACCCGGGGGCGTCCACCGCGGTCGTTGACGACCTCGATGTCCGTCCACTCCATGTGCGGGGTCATCCCGGTCCCGAGGCATTTGATGACGGCCTCCTTGACGGCCCAGCGGCCCGCGAGGTGTTCCCCGGTCCGTCTGCGGCGGTCGCAGTAGGCCAGCTCGCGGGGGGTGAACACCCGCTCGCGCAGCCCGGGTTGCGAGGCCATCAGCTCCTCGACCCGGCCCACCTCGGCCAGGTCCACGCCGGTCCGCACCCGCAGCTGCGGTGGGTCCGGGGGGCCGGGTGACCGCCCCGCGCCCGGCTCACGCAGCGGCTGCTGCGAGTGAGGCACGCTCGGCCACCAGGTCCGTCAGGTTCTGCACGGTGAACAGGGTCAGTACCTCGTCCGCCGTGAGCTTGCCGGCCAGTTCCTGCACGTCGATCTGCGGCAGGGACTTCTTCAGCTGCGCCAGGCCGACCTCGTTGATGATGTCGTCCTCGTCGGCGAACTCCTCGTCGGGGATGCCGCCCTGGAGCAGTTCGGCGATGTCCGCGACCTTGATCTTCACGTCCGAGGCCCGCTCGATGCGGAACAGGACGTCGAGCAGGTCTATGGACTCGGCGTCCAGGTCGCCCAGCAGGGTGGCCTCGGGCACGACCTCCTCGATGTCGATGCCCAGCGCGTCGGCGACGGCGTCCTGGACGATGGCGGAGAAGTCTTTCTCCTGGTACGACATGTGTTCTTACCCTTCGTGAACAGTTGTTGCTGATGGACGGTCCGGGATGGTGCGGCCGGCCGGCGGCTGCCGGGGCGTCAGGACGCCAACGGCTCCTGCCAGGCGTCCGAGGTCAGGGAGGAGTGGAGCGCCGTCAGGCGGCGCGGATCCCCGCTGGAGCGGGTGTGGACCTCGTCGAGCGTCTGGCGGGCGAGCCCGCTGAGCACCCGGCCGGGGCCGATCTCGGTGTACGCGCTCACCGGGTGCCGTGCGGCCGTGCGCAGCACCTCGACCCAGCGGACGGGACCGGTGAGCTGGCGCCGCAGCAGTTGCCTGGCCTCCTCGCCCGAGCGGACGTAGGTGCCGGAGACCGAGCTGATCACCGGCAGGAGGGGATCGGCGAACGGCCGGGCGGCGAGCGCCTCGGTGAACTCCTCCTCCACCGCCTGCATCAGCGAGCAGTGGAAGGGGGCGCTCACCTTCAGCGGCACGACCCGCTCGGCGCCGGCGTCCAGCGCGACCCGGCCGGCCTCCTCGACGGCGCGGACGTGTCCCGAGATGACGGTCTGCAGCGGCTCGTTGTAGTTCGCGACCTGGACCAGGCCGAAGCCGTCGGCGCTCTCGCAGGCGGCCAGCACCTTGTCCGCGGGCAGGCCGAGGACGGCCGCCATCGCGCCGGGCACCTCGTCGGCGACCTCGCCCATCAGCCGGCCCCGCAACTGCACCAGTTCCAGGGCCGATTCCAGGGACAGCACCCCCGCGGCCACCAGAGCCGGGTACTCGCCCAGGCTGTGGCCCGCGGTCGCCTCGGGCCGGTAGCCGGCCGTCCGCAGCACTTCCCACACGGCGAGGCTGGTCGTGGCGATCGCGGGCTGGGTGATCTCGGTGCGGGCGAGTTCCGCGGCGCTTCCGCTCACGCAGATCTGCGACAGCGGCAGGCCCAGGATCTCGTCGGCACGGGCGAACAGCCGCCGGGCCGAGGGGTAGGTCTCCAGCAGGTGCGCGGCCATGCCGGGCCGTTGCGAGCCCTGTCCGGGGAACATGGCCAGGCAGCCGGGCTGCGTGCCGTGGCTGTCGAAGCCGGTCCGACCGGTCATCAGGTACTCCTTCCGTGGGTCGGTGCGGGGGTGCGCTGCCAGCCGGCCGCGTCGGGTGCGGTGGCCGGCTCGGGACGGTTCCAGGCGGTGGGCCCGCCCCAGCCGCGACGGGCGGCCTGCGGCGTCTGCTGCGGGTCGGGGGCACGGAGCACCGCGGTGAGCACGACCAGCAGCGCGGCCAGTTCCTCCGGTGTCGGGTTGCCCCGCAGCACCGACAGCGGGGTGGCCGGTGGCGTGCTCACAGCGGCTCGTTTCCGTGCTTGCGCAGCGGCTGCCTGGCCCGCTTGGTGCGCAGCATGTCCAGGGACTTGATCAGCACCCGCCGGGTGTCCGCCGGGTCGATGACGTCGTCCACATGACCGCGCCGGGCGGCGACGAAGGGGTTCATCAGCTGCTCGGTGTACTCGGCGACCAGATCGCGGCGCACCTTCTCCTTGTCCGATTCCGCCGCCGCGTTGATCTGCCGGCGGAAGATGATGTTGGCCGCGCCGTCGGCGCCCATCACGGCCGTCTGGTTGGACGGCCAGGCGAACGACAGGTCGGAGCCGATCGACTTGGAGTCCATGACGATGTACGCGCCGCCGAACGCCTTGCGCAGGATGACCTGCACGCGCGGCACCGTCGCCTCGCAGTACGCGTACAGCAGCTTCGCGCCGCGCCGGATGATCGCGTTGTGCTCCTGGTCGGTCCCCGGCATGAACCCCGGCACGTCGACCAGCGTCACGAGCGGGATGTTGAACGCGTCGCAGGTGCGCACGAACCGTGCGGCCTTCTCCGAGGAGTCGATGTCGAGCACCCCCGCCATGGCGGCGGGCTGGTTGCCGACGATGCCCACCGTGTGGCCGTCCAGGCGGGCCAGGGCGCACACGATGTTCGGCGCCCAGCTCTCCTGGACCTCCAGGTAGTCGCCGTCGTCGACGATGTGGCCGATGACCGTCCTGATGTCGTACGGCGTGCGGTCGTCGACCGGCACCAGGCGCAGCAGCTCCTCGCAGCGCCGGTCCGGTTCGTCCAGGGGCCTCGTGTACGGCGGCATCTCGGCGTTGTTCGACGGCAGGTAGGAGAGCAGTTCCCTGACGCCCTCGAAGCAGGACTCCTCGTCCGGGGCCACGAAGCTCGCCACGCCGGTTCGCGTGCCGTGCGTGTAGGCGCCGCCGAGCTCCTCCTGCGTGATCTTCTCGCCGGTCACGGCCTGCACCACGTCGGGCCCGGTGATGAACATGTTGGCCATGCCCTCGACCATGAACGTGTAGTCGGTGAGCGCGGGGGAGTAGACCGCGCCACCCGCGCAGGAACCGAGCACGACGCTGATCTGCGGCACCACGCCCGAGGCGCGGACGTTGCGGGCGAAGAGCTTGCCGAAGCCCGCCAGGGCGTCGATGCCCTCCTGGATGCGGGCGCCGCCGCCGTCGTTGAGTCCGATGACCGGGGCGCCGACGGAGTCGGCGAGGTCGAGGAGCTGGTGGATCTTCGCGGCGAACGTCGCGCCCAGCGCGCCGCCGCGTACCCGGGCGTCATGGGCGAAGACGAAGACCGTACGGCCGTCGACCTCGCCCCAGCCCGTGATCACTCCGTCGCCCTCGGGGTGGGAGTCCTCCATGCCGAAGCCCGTCGCCCGGTGCTCGGCGAACAGGCCGAGTTCGGTGAACGTGCCCGGGTCGAGCAGCATGTCGATGCGCTGACGGGCCAGCAGCTTGCCCTTGGAGAGATGGCGCGCGTCGGCCTCCGGGTCGTGACCGAAGTGGGCCTCGGCCCGGCGGGCGGTGAGCTCGTCGGTCAGATCCGTCAGCGTCGCGGTGCGTACCGGTGCCTTCGTCGTGATCCCAGGGGCGATCTCGTCGTCAGGCAGCACGGCCTGGGGAGCGTCCGGAAGAGCCATTGCGGTCCCTCTCTGTCCTGCCCTGTCGCTTCGGGGCCTTCGCAGCAACCCTCGGACACGGGGATGGGCGCAGGCCTTGAGCGCGTCTTGACGGGACTGGAGCGGCTCTTGACCGGGGGTGTAATCCCAGGCCGACGCCCATGAACCGGGCGTGGTGACGGGTCCCGGGCGGTGCGCGACGAGCCCTGGACGGACGCCCCCGCAAGGACCTAGGCGGAGGGCTGGACGGCCTCGGGCGCCTCCTCGGGGCGGCCCGTCCTGAGTCCGGCCGCGAAGCTGCGCTGCAGGCCGTCCAGCCGGTAGCGGGTGGGCAGGTCGGCCACGGCGGGCTCGGCCACGGTCAGGAAGTGGGCCTCCACCAGCTGCTCGCAGGCGTCCTCGATCGTGGCGAAGTCCTTGCCCAGCACCGGGCACGCCAGACGGGCGTCGAACTCGGACACCGTCAGGTCGGCCAGGCAGCGCAGCACCTCGCGGGCGTCCTCGGGCAGCGCGTTGTAGGACGCGGTGAAGCTGGCGCGCACGCTCAGCGAGCTGTGCGCCAGCTCGTCGAGCCGCCGCCCCTCGTCGCTCAGCCGGTCCGCGTAGCGGCGCAGCGACCAGTGGGGCCGGGCGTTGAGCCGTACCGCGGCGGCGCGCAGGGCGAGCGGCAGCCCGCCGCAGTACCGGGCGATCGCGGCGGCCGCGGCCGGCTCCTGGGTGATCCGCTCGTTGCCCAGCAGCCGGGCCAGGAGCCGCACACTGTGCCCGTGCGGCAGTTCGGCCAGGTGCAGGACGCGGGCACCGAGCGGCGTGCTGAGCCGGCCTCTGCTGGTGAGCAGCACCGCACAGTCCCCGCTGCCCGGCAGCAGCGGCTGCACCTGCTCGTCGTCGAAGGCGTCGTCGAGCGTGATCAGCAGCCGGCGCCCGGTGAGGGCGAGCCGGTAGACCTCGGCGCGCTCGTCGGGATCGGCCGGGATCTCGTCCGGGTCCGTCCCGAGCGCGCGCAGCAGCCGTCCCAGTACCGCGTGCGGATCCGCGGGCCGTGCGCCGCTGCCGCGCAGCGCCGCGTACAACTGCCCCTCCGGGAAGGCGGACCGGAGCCGGTGCCCCAGGCGCACGGCCAGCGCGGTCTTGCCGACCCCGCCGCCGCCGACGACCAGCACGGCGGGCGGCTGGGTGGCCGAGGGGTGCGTCAGGGTCCGCTGGGCCAGCTCGAGTTCGCGCTCGCGGCCGGTGAAGTCGGGGAGGTCCAGCGGCAGCATGTGCGGTACGGCGGACGGGGGCCGGGCGGGGACGGAAGGCGTCCCACCGCCGTGCGGTTCCGCGCTCCGCTCGGGCATCGGGGCGGGAGCGGCGGTCTCGCCGCGCAGGATCGTCTCGTAGAGCTGCTGCACTCGCGGCGAGGGATCGGTGCCGAGTTCCTTGGCGATCAGCTCGCGCATCGACTGGTAGTGCTCGAGGGCGTCGACGCTGCGCCCCTCCAGATACAGGGCGAGCATCAGGCGTTCGCCGAGCTGCTCGGAGAGCGGGTCGGTCAGCAGGGCGGCGCGCAGCTCCGCGAGGACGGCGGCGGGGCGCTCCAGCCGGATCTCGGTGTCCGCCCATTGGCTGAGTGCCTCGTGGTGCAGCTGACGCAGCGTCTCCCGGACCCGGGCCGCCCAGTCGCTGTGCATGCCGCCCAGGGCATCGCCCCGCCACAGGGCCAGGGCCTGCTGGAGCAGCACGCTGCGTTCCAGGTCGCCGAGGGTCTCCTGCTGGGCGTCCTTGAGCAGGCGGCGGAACCGCACCAGGTCCACCACGCCGGGATCGGTCGAGACCAGGTAGCCGGCCGGCGACCTGACCAGGCTGATCGGCTCGGGCAGTTCCGCCGAGGCACGGGCGAGCGCACGGCGCAGCCGGGTGACGTAGGTGTGGACGACGTTGCGGACCCCGGCGGGCGGCCGGTCCCCCCACACGCGGTCGACGAGGGACTCCAGCGGCACCGGCCGCTCGGGATCGACCAGCAGGGCGCCGAGGATGCTGCGTTGCCGTGCGGGGCCGAGGTCGGCCAGGGCGCTGCCCGTCCACAGTTCTATCGATCCCAGTATCCGGATCTCCATCGAAGACCACCCGTCCCTTCCGTGGCCGGAAAACTAACTCCGGCCGGTGCAGCGCCCCTCGATTCCTGCTCTGCCCCGTCGGAACGGTTCATTCCGCTTCTCCTCCGGTCCGGAGCCGTCGGACCTGCGCCGATCACGGGCCGCGCACGAGCGGCGCTCGCGCTCCAGCGGAGCGCGAGGGACAGGCGAGGGGAGCGGCCTAGCGTCACCTTCCGAACCGAACCAGCCACTGTCTCAAGGAGTCCCCATGGCCACCGAGGAGCACGAGTTCACTCTGCCCGGCGCGGACCTGCCGCAGCCCGACGAGGAGCTGCGCAAGCGGCGCGAGGCGGTCGTCATCGAGCACACCGTCGCCGAGGGCGCCTGGGACATCGACGGAGTGATCGCGACGTTCCCGCGCGGCGGCGTCTACCGGGTCATCCCGTTCGAGGAGTCCCCGCTGATCGGTGAAGAGGCCATCAAGAAGGGCTACTTCGCCGAACTGCAGAAGGCCTTCCCGGTCGCCGACCACAGCCTGTTCCACGTCCACCACACGCCGACCGCCGTGATCGTGGAGGCGCAGTTCCGCGCCAAGCAGGAGGCGGACTGGCGCGGCATCCCCAACCGCGGCAAGACCGTCGACGCCCCTGTGGCGATCTTCTTCCACTTCGACGGCGACGTGCTGATCGACGAGACGCTCTACTTCGACATGGCCACCTTCGCCCGTCAGCTCGCCTGACCCCTCCCGCCGGGGCGCCTGCGCCGGCGCCCCGGAGGCCCGGGCCCCGCCCACCGCCGACCGACAAGGACCACCCATGAGCGTGTCCAGCACGGACCGGAAGACGAAGCCGCTGCCGACCCACTCGGCCGGGGTACGCCCGATCCTCCTCGAGGCCGCGGGCCTCACTCTGTCCGGCCTGCTGGCCGAGCCGCCCGACGGCCCGCCGCGGGCCACCGTCGTCGCCGTGCACGGCGGCGGCATGCTCGCGGGCTACTTCGACGGGCAGGTCCACTCCGACCTGTCCCTGCTCACCCTCGGCGCCCGCCTCGGCTTCACCGTGCTGGCCCTCGACCGGCCCGGCTACGGCAGGTCCGCTCAGCAGATACCCGCCGGCATGACCCTCGGCGAGCAGTCCGCCGTGCTCTCCGCGGCGCTCGACGCCTTCGCCGCACGGCATGCCGTCGGGCGGGGCTATCTGCTGCTCGCCCACTCCTACGGCGGCAAGCTCGCCCTCACGACCGTCGCGGACACCCCCGGTCTGCTCGCCCTCGACGCCTCCGGTGTCGGCCACCGTTTCAGCGTCGCCCCCACCGGCCGCCGGCTTCGCCGCAACCTCGACTGGGAGCGCAACTGGGGCCCGCTGAGCCTGTATCCGGAGGGGACCTTCCGCGCGGCCGAGGCCCTGGTCGCGCCCATGCCCGAGCGTGAGGCCTGCGAAGTGGACCTGTGGCCGGAGATGTTCGAGGACCTGGCCCCCCGGATCGACATCCCGCTGCGGCTGACCTTCGCCGAGCACGAGGGCTGGTGGGTGCACGAGGAGCAGGACCTCGCCCATCTGGCCTCCCGGCTGGCCAAGGCACCCGTGCTGCGGATCGGACACCAGCCCCGCGCGGGCCACAACATCAGCCTCGGCCTGGCCGCACGCTCCTACCACCTGAGCGCGTTCGCCTTCTTCGAGGAGTGCCTGCAGGCCGCCGCGGAGACATGAACCCGGGCGCGTGTCCGAGCCGTACGCACCGGTGCGGGAGGCCTGGTAGCGCGTGCTGTGGGTCGCCGCGTACCCCGATGGACCGCGCGGGGCAGGTGCTCGCCCACACTCCGGTGGGCCGCCGGCGGGGCCGGGAGCGCCAGTTCTTCGAGGAGTGGCTGCAGGCCGGCGCGGAGACATGAACGCGGGCGCGTGTCCCGAAGAGGTGACATGAGCGAGCCGTACGCAGCGCGTGCTGTGTGTTGCGGCGCATCCCGGCGGCCTGGAGGAGGGGCCCGCGGGCGCGTTCACCCTGGTGAGCCGGGGCGGGGCCGGGAGCGCCAGTTCTTCGAGGAGCGCCAGCAGGCCGGCGCGCAGACATGAACGCGTACCCCGGCGGCCTGGAGCAGGGCCCGTGAGCGCGGTCGCGGGGTGGACCGTGCGGGGCAGGTGTGTCGCCCACAGCCCGGTGGGCCGCGGCGGGGCCGGGAGCGTCACCGTGGACCCGGAGGCCACCGCCGTGATGTGCAGCGAGGAGCAGGTGCGCCCCGCGGTCGGGGTGCGGGACGTGGACTTCCTCGACCACCCGGACGGCACGATCGAGTGAGGTCTGCCGTTGCGCCGTGAAAGGGTGCGCTCGATCCGCAGATACCGCCCCGGACGCGCCGGCCCAGCATCGACTTCTACGACCGCCGGCGCAGCGGCGACCGGAACACCGCCGACCACCGCAACGCCGGCGTCGCCCCGCTCGACGCGGCGACCGGCGCCGGCAATCCCCTGGGCCGTGGCCCGAACCGGTCGACGAGGGCTTTGCGGGCACCGGGCCCGAGCCCGGTCGACAGCCCCGTCACCCCGAACCGGGCTAGAAGACCGGTCCGGGCAGCGACAACGCGGCCGACGGCAACGCGGCCGACGGCAACGCGGCGTCCAGGCGCACCGGTTCGGTGGCCACCGCCGAGACCAGGGCGCCCAGGCGGGTGTCCGTCAGGTCCGTGACGTAGAGGTCCTCGAAGCGCACAGGCGCCCCGTCGGCCCGGCCGTCGAGCGGAAGCTCCGAGAGGTCGAGACGGCCGAGCGCGTCCATGTCCGTCCTGCCGATCTTGATCAGCGCCTCCTTGCGCACCCATTGACGCAGGAAGGCGCGGCCGGGGTCCGCGTCCGCGCTCACCAGGGCACGCTCGGCGGCGGTGAGCGCACGGTCCACGACCCCGGGGTCGTAGGCGCGCCCCAGCCGCTCCACGTCGATGCCCACCGGGACACGACCGGCGGCCGCGGCCACCACGCCGTCGGTGTGGGAGAGGCTCAGATGCACGTCAGGACGGCCCGCGAGCAGCGGCCTGCCGTGGTCGGTCCGCCGGCACGTCGGGCAGCGCTGGCCGAAGGGCACCTCGGCCGGGGCGACGCCCAGCAGCCACCCCGCGCAGAACCGGACCAGGACGTGCGCGGCGAGGAAGTCCCGGCGGGCCGGCTCCCGGCGGAACCGCGCGAGGCGCCCCCGTTCCCGGTCGTTCAGCAGGTGCGTCCCCGCCGCCGGATGCCGCAGCACCTCGTCGGTGCCCGCGGCCACGGCCACCGTGACGTCCGTGTCAGCCATCTTCGCGGCGCGGGTCGCCGTCAGCGGCCGTCGGCGCCGGCGAGGACGCGGTCCACCAGCCCGCCGACGGTGACCCCGGCCAGGTCGGCGCGCCGGATGTTCACGCCGTACTCACGTTGCACCGTGACCAGCAGGTCGGCGAGGTCGAGCGAGTCGATCTCCAGCGTGTCGATGACGGTCTCCGCGGAGGTGTCCTCCTCCGGAATTCCGAGGGCGATGAGTTCGGTGCGGATCAGCCCGTGCACGGACTCCGCGGTCACCTCAGTGGACTGGGACATGGAGTTACTCCTCAGGGTTGCGCGGAAAGCGAGCCGCAGGCGATGTGGGTGCGCTTTCACACTCTCTGCAGTCGCACTCGATAAATCCTTGAAAGGTACTGGAAGCATCCTTGATGAATTCGCAAAGAAAACTGGAATTTCGCTGACGGTCGGAGGGGTGGAAACGCGTGGAGCCGATTCCGTTCCGTAGCCGTTGAAGGAGGCTCTGACCTGCATCAACATCGCCGTGTCCAGGGTTCGGGCAGGCCCTGACGGGCATCGAGAAAGGCCCGGAAGGCGGCGGTTGTGGCAAGGCGCAGGTCTTTTCTTGATCTGTGCGATTTCCCACTGTCGCACCGGCTCGCCACGGTGTCCAGATTCGGTCCTGCGGCCCGGAGGATGCCCGTTGGAAGAGTATTGCCCGCGTCGATCGGCCCGCGTATTGTCGGTGCAATGCATGATGACGTCGTAATCACAGGCATAGGCGCGCTGACGCCGGTCGGAAATGACCGGGAGAGCAGCTGGGAAGCGATCGTGGCGGGCCGGTCGGGCATCGCGCCCATCACCGTTTTCGATCCCACGGGACTGGACACCCGGATCGCCGGCGAAGTGAAGTCGTTCCGGCCTTCCGAGCATTTTGACGCCAAACGCACCCGGCGCATCTCCCGGTTCACGGCGTTCGCCGTCGTGGCGGCGCGCGAGGCGGTGGCCGACGCGAAGCTCGACATCGACGACGACAACCGGGACCGGGTGTCGGTCGTGGTGAACGCCGGGGCGGCGGGCTTCGACACCATCGAGGCGGCCACCCGGCTGCTGGTCGACGGCCGGGAGCCGAGCTCCTACTTCGTGCCCTACTCGCTGACGAACATGCCCAGTTGCGAGGTGGCGATCGACCTCGGCATCCACGGCCCCGTCAACGCCAACGCGCTGGCCTGTGCGAGCGGCCTGTACGCGCTGCTGGACGCGCGGCGCCTGATCCTGTCCGGTGAGGCGGACGTGGTGGTCTGCGGCGGCACCGACGCGCAGATCACACGGTCGTTCATGAACGGTCTGTCCACCCTGGGTGCGCTCTCCCGGCGCAACGACGACCCCACCCGGGCGAGCCGTCCCTTCGACGTCGACCGGGAGGGCTTCGTGCTGGGCGAGGGGGCGGTGATCATGGTCCTGGAGTCCGCCGAGCACGCCCGCCGACGCGGGGCCACCCCGTACGCCGCCGTCAGCGGTGGCGCGTTGACCTGCGACGCCTTCCACGTCACCGCCCCGCACCCGGAGGGCGAGTACGCCTCGGCCGCGATCAGCACCGCCGTCCAGCGGGCCGGGATCGCGCCCGAGGACCTCGATTACATCTGCGCCCACGGCACGTCCACCAAGGCCAACGACCGCACCGAGTCCGCGGCCATCCGCGCGGCGCTCGGCGCGGCGGCGGACCGGGTGGCCGTGAGCAGCCCGAAGTCGAGCGTCGGCCATCTGCTCGGCGGCGCGGGCGCCCTGGGCGCGATGGTGTGCGCCATGGCCATCCGTGACGGCGTCGTGCCGCCCACGATCAATCTGGACTCGCCCGACCCCGAGTGCGACCTGGACCATGTGGCCAACGTCGCCCGGCGGATGCCCGTGCGGACGGCGATGGCGAACGCCTTCGGGTTCGGCGGCCAGAACTGCGTCGCGGTGTTCAGCGCACCCGAGCCCGCCTGAGTACTTCCCGGCGCCCGGGTCCGGCAACGCCCACAAGGCCTGCCGGGCCTCGTCCGGTTCGGCCGGCCACCGGCGCCCTGCTGACCGTGGGCCTGATCCCGCCCCCCGATCACCTTCCTCCTGGACTCGGCGCAGGGCGCGGGGCGGGGGCGGAGGGAGGCGTGGGGACGTGCGAGTTCTGGGCGCTCGCCGAGGCGGAGGAGCCGCGGGCCCCGGCCGCGCTGGTCCGGCCCGGCACTCAAGGCCCCCGTACCGGCACGGTCGGCGGCGACCGTCCTCGGGGACCTGCTCGTCGCCGACGTCGCAGCCCGCGCCGCTGAGTTGGCTCGACGATCGCGCTTGCGGAAGGCGCGTGTCTCCGCCACCTCGCGTGCGCCATGCGGCTGAGCAATATCAGAGATGGATGAACGGCCCGGATCGAACACCCTTGTAGTCATGTCTTACAGGAGCACCGACAATCCGGCGGGCCTGGCGGTGCGGCCATGACGGCCAAGCGATTCACCGCGACCGTCGTGGGTGGCGGCATCGGCGGCCTGGCCGCAGCGGCCGCACTCGCACGTTGTGGCCTCGAGGTGACGGTCGTCGAACGCGCACAGAGCTTCGAGCCCGCGGGCTCGGGCCTGATGCTCTACCCGAACGGCGTTGCCGCCGCGGACGCCATCAGCCGTCGGCTCGGCCGGCGCATCCGCGAATCCGGGCACGTGATAGGGCCGGAGGAGGAGCGGCTGCTGCTCAGCGCCTCCGGCCGGATCCTCGCGCGAGAGAAGATCGGCCGACTGGGCTGGCCCGACGGAACCCCGCCGATCTCCATCCTGCGCACGGCCGCACAGGAATCGCTGATCGCCGCCGTCTCCTCCGCCGGTGCCGAGGTCCGGATGGGCACGGTGGTGTCCGACTACACGACGACGGATCGCGGCCCGATCTCCGTGCACCTGTCCGACGGCAGCACCCACACCGCGGACCTGCTGGTGGCCGCGGACGGGATCTGGTCGTCGGTGCGCGAGCGGATGCTCGCGGACGGACCGCCCCGGTACTGCGGCTACACATCGGTACGCAGCCACACGCCGGGCAACTGGCCATGGCCCCAGGGCTTCGTGGCCAACGGCAACGGCGTGCAGATATTCGCCGCTCCGGTCGCCGATGGCACGCTGTACTGGACGGCCAAGATCACCGCTCCTCCCGGAACCTGGCGGCAGCTCGGCCCGGAGGCGGCGCAACGACGGTTGGCGGAGCTGATCGCCGGATGGCCCGACCCGATCGTGCGGCTGATCACCGGCAGCGACCCCGCCGATGTCGCGGTCACGGACGTCCACGACCGTGACCCCGTATCGCGGTGGGTGGACGGCCGCGTGGTCCTGCTCGGCGACGCGGCGCATCCCATGGCCCCGGCCCTCGGACAAGCGGCGAACATGGCGCTCGAAGACGCCGTCGTCCTCGCCTCGGAACTGCGCACGCACGTCGTGAACGGCGGTCGCGGCGACTTCGGTACCGCGCTTCGCGCGTACCAGCGGCAGCGCGTGGAACGCACCACTCGGGTGGTGCTCCTCTCCCGCCGCCAGGGTCTGCTGGACCAGGGAACGGGCACGGTCCGGTCGCTCGTACGCAATACCGCCATGAGCCTGCGCGGGCGCAAGGACGCAGCGCTCCACGAGGTCACTCGGTGGGCCGTCCCCGCTCTTGCGGCGTAACCCCGTCGACGTTTCCAGACACACGGCCGGGAGGACACGATGAACAGGCGACGACGATCCAGCCGAGATCCGTCCCGGCACGATGCCGACTCACCGGCGGGGAATGTCCTGTCCACCAGGCTCCTGGCCGAACGCGGGCGGCAGGAACCGACCCGGGAGCCCGACCCGCCGGAGCGGTACGGACCGGCGGACCTGATCCGGCTTTTCATCGAGGACATCCGCACCATTGTCGAGCGTGACCCGTCCATACGAACGGTCGCGGAAGCCCTGCTGCATCCGGCACTGCCCGCCCTGTGCGTCCACCGCGTGGCGCACCTGCTCCACAAGCGAGGCTCCCGGCTGACCGCGCGTGCCCTGATGGCAGGTGCCCGGGCGCTCACCGGTACGGAGATCCATCCGGGTGCCACGCTGGGCCGCAGAGTATTCATCGATCACGGTGCGGCCGTTGTCATCGGCGAGACAGCAGTGGTGGGCGATGACGTCACCATCTATCACCAGGTCACCCTCGGAGCGGTCGGCTGGCGGCGGGACAACCGCAGGCTGCCCGGAGAACGGCGGCACCCGGTGGTCGGCAGCGGTTGCGTGCTCGGTGCCGGCGCCACCGTACTCGGACCGGTGAACATCGGCCACAGAGCGGTCATCGGGGCACAAGCCGTCGTCCTCACGGACATACCCGATGACACCCATGTGCTACCTGAAAAAGCATTACGCACATCGCATGACGCACTGCCCAAAATAGCGTGGATGCCCTGATCGGCCGGCCTGTCCCTCGCCATCTCGTCCTCGCCCCGGAAAAAGCGGAGGAAGCGTGCAAGCGGATTCGACGGTGCTCCTCGTCGGCGCCACTGAAGGTACGGTGAGAAAGGCGAAGGACCTGGGCCTGCGCGTCCTCGTGCTCCAGCATCCCCAGAAACTTGCGGAGGCGCCGTGCGAACTGGCCGACGTCGTCCGGGCCGTGGACTACACGGATCTGACCGCGCTGGAAACAGCGGCCCGTGAGCTGTGGAAGACAACGGGATTCACCGCCGTTGTCTCCCTCACGGAGCCCGGCCTGGAAGGCGCGGGCCTGCTCAATGATCTCTTCGGCCTGGGCGGCACGGGGCTCGAGGCGGCCAGGCGCTTCAGGGACAAACTGGCCATGCGCCGTCGCCTGGTCGCGGCCGGCAACGGAGCGGCCACCGCCGCCGCGGCGCCGCTGGCGAAGCGACGTGACCTCGACGAGTTCGCCGACGAACACGGCTATCCGTTCGTCATCAAGCCGACGAACGGCACGGGAAGTTACGGGGTGTCCCTGGTCACCGGCCCTGAAGCGGCGGACACGGCATGGCACACGGTGAGTGCGCTGAGCGGGCATCCCATGGCCCGTACGACCATGCCGTTCTCCGTTGATGGCTTCATGATGGAAGAATATGTCGACGGACCTCAATTCAGCGCGGAATCCTTCAGCTTCGACGGCCGTCATGTGCTGATCGGAATCACCGAGACGCAGCTCGCCGCCGACAGTTTCGCGGCTTTCTCCCACGTCATGCCCACCCGGCTGGATGACGCCGCCCAGGCCGGCGTGCTGGACGCCGTGAGTCGTTTCCTCGATGCCATGGAGCTGCGGGACGGGCCCGCGCACACCGAGTTCAGGCTCGGTGAGCGGGGGCCGGTGGTCATAGAGTCGCACAACCGTTTCGGTGGCGGCGCCATCAACCAACTCGTGCGCGGTGCCTACGGAATCGATCTGGAAACCTACGCGCTCGGCTGGCCGTTCAGGCTGGTGCCCGAAATTTCCCGGCCGCCGCGGGCGCGTGGCGCCGCCGCCGTTCGATTCCTGGTCAGCGGCCCGGGACAGGTGGAATCGATAACAGGGGTAGAGGATGCGCGAGCGGAGCCGGGTGTCCTGGCGGCCCAGATGTGGGTGAAGCCGGGCGACACGGTCCGCGCGGTCGAGGATTCCTGGGACCGTCTGGGGCTGGTGGCCGCTGCTGCGGCTACCGGCGACATGGCGGTCCGCCGTGCCGAGGAGGTCCTGCGGGACACCATCCGGATCCAGGTGCGAGGTGAGGACGGCGTGGTGCGGCCCGCACGTATTGCCCTCCCGGACCGTCCTCAGCGTCATCCGGCCCACGGTGAGTCCGCCGTCGCCATGGCCACAGCGGACTGATGCAGGCGACCACCGGACGCGCAGACCCGGGACCGCCCACCTCCTGACCCTGGTCACAGCGGCGTCTCGGCACCAGCGCAATGAAGCTCCGGTGACCGGGTGACCTCGACAAGTCGCCCCGGAGCACCGGAGCTTCGAAGTGCCGCCGGCCCGCCGTCGTCTGCCTGATCAAGTCGCCGCGATCGGAGGGCCGAGACCGGCTGGGGCTGGAGGAACCGGCCGCTCGGCCCGCCGGATCCGCACCCGGCCCGGGCCCCGCACCGCCCCGGCGTTCGCCGTGCGGACCGCGCCGGGGACAGCGACGATCCGCCGGGTTGTTCGGCGCGTCTGCCCCGGTGGGCCGGCCGGTATGCCGCGCGCCTGCCGGCCGCGGTGACCGGCGGGCGGCCAGGTGATCGGCCGGCTGTGGGTGCCGGACAGGACCAACGAAACGGGCCCGGACGCTCTCGGAGAGGGCGGACTCGATTCCCCTCACGCCACCGCAGCGTTCCCCCGGCCTTCACCGCAAGGGAACTGCACCCGTCCTAATCCGCCCCGACCGAGAGATAGCGTTCACCGGAATCGGGAAACACCGAGACGATCGTCGCCTCAGACCATTGCGGCTGCCTGGACACGATACGGGCGGCATGTGCCGCCGCCCCCGACGATATGCCGGCGAGCAGTCCGGTGGCCTGGGTGATCTCCCGGCTCGTGGTGGCCGCGTCGTCGTCCGACACCGCGATCACCTCGTCGATGAGCGAAACGTCCATGATTTCCGAGACGTACCCCGCCCCGATTCCGGGGATGCAATGGGGTCCCGCTTCGCCTCCCGAAAGGACGGCGGACCTGGTGGGCTCGACCGCGACCACATGGACATCGCGTCGTTCCTTGAGGAAACGTGCGACCCCGGTCAGCGTCCCGCCCGTGCCGACGCCGCAGACCAGCACATCAATGTCGCCCGCGGTATCCCGCCACAGCTCGGGGCCGGTGGTCTCATAATGCGCCAGCACATTGGCGGGGTTGGTGTCCTGGTGCGGCAGCCAGGAGCCGGGTATGGACTTCTGCAGCCGCTCCGCGTATTCCCATGCGGCCGGCAATCCGTCGCCATGGGGCACGAACTTGATCTCAGCCCCCAGCTTGCGCAGGATCAGCTGCCGTTCCACCGTGGCGTTGTCCGGCATGACGATGATGCAGCGGTGGCCATGCAGGAGGCACAGCGCGGCAAGGGAGATGCCGGTGCTCCCGGACGAGCACTCGATGACCGTCCCCCCTGGCGGCAGCTCCCCCGACTGCTGGGCGGCACGGAACATGTAGAGCACCGCCCGGTCCTTGACGTTGGCGAGCGGGTTCAGCATCTCGAGCTTCGCCAGGGTCCGCGCACCGGCCGGGACACCCGGCAGCCGATACCGCAGCAGGGGAGTGCCGCCGACCAGTTCCTCCATGGACTGGTAGATCCGGCCTTCCGGGCTCATGAGACTCCCGCCCCCCGGGCCGCTGCCAGGTGCGCGGCCGCGACCTGTTCCAGGTGGGTGATATCGCTGGAAATGGTGGCGAAGGTGTAACCGTCCGACAGCCAGCGGGCCGCGCTCTCCCCGTCCAGGCAGTGGATGCCGCTTGCGATACCCGCGTGTCGTGCGGCTTCGGCGATGGCGGTCGTCGCTTCCAGCAGCGCCGGCTGCACCGCGGGATCACCGAAGTACCGTCCGCCCAGAGCCACGGACAGGTCGGCCGGTCCCAGGTAGACGGCGTCCAGGCCCGGAGTCGCGCAGATCTTCTCCAGGTTGTCCAGGGCGGCCTTCGTCTCGATCATGACGATGCAGACCACGCCCTCGTCGATCTCGGCCGGGACGTCACCGAGCCGGAACTGTGCCCGCACGGGGCCGGCCAGACTGCGGCTTCCGGCAGGCCAGTGCCTGGTGGCCCGCACCGCCGCCGCGGCCTGCTCCGGTGTTTCGACCATGGGCACGATCACGCCACGCGCACCGGTGTCCAGAGCGGCGCCGATGGCCACAGGATCCACGGAGGGAACCCGGATGAGGCCCGCCGCGCGTTGTCCCGCGTCCACCGCCATCATCGCGGCGCTCCAGCCCGGCTGCGACAGCACCCCGTGCTGCCCGTCGACCCCGATGTAGTCATAGCCGAGCCGGGCGATGCGTTCGACCGCGACCGGGTTGTCACACGCGATCCAGTAACCGGCAAGCTGCTCGCGGGCGCGAAGCCGCCGGGCGAACGAATCCGGTGTCGCCATGTCTATTGCCCTTCCTCGTCCCCGTCGCCGGCATGGATCACGTAGCTGCGTTTGCCGTCCAGGCCGACAGGCACATCGCCGGTGACCGAGACCCGGTGCAGCAGCCGCCGGTGGCCGTCGTAGTCGTCGACGCCGTAATGCTGCGTGCAGCGATTGTCGAAAATGAGCACGTCCCCCGGCCGCCAGTTCCAGCGCACCTGGTTTTCCGGACGCAGTGCGTAGGATTGCAGCACATCGATGATCGGCCGCGATTCCCGCAGACTCATTCCCACCAGTCGCTGTGCGAAGCCGCCGAGGAACAGGGACGGTTCGCCCGTCTCCGGGTGGACCCGGACGACCGGGTGCGCGGTCTCGAACCGCTTGGCCAGGAACGCCCGGCGCACTTCGTCACCACGCCTGGTGCCCAGGCGCGGCTGTTCCGCCCGGTTGGTGTGCACCGCCCACAGCCGATCGGCGATCTCCCGCAACTCGGCGGGGAGATCCCGGTAGCCGGCCTCGCCACTTGCCACCAGCGTGTCTCCGCCGTAGGGCGGCAGCACCACACTCCGCAGCGAGGTTCCCAGGGACGGCGTCTCGGTGAAGCTGATGTCGCAGTGCCAGTGGTTGGCGCGTTGATCCTCCCCGTCCACGACGAGGACCTGCGGGCTCTGCTCGGCGGTCCGCATCAGCGGATGCCGGTGGGTGAGCGGGCCGAACCGGCCGGCGAAGGCCAACTGCTGTTCGTCACTGATGTCCTGGTCACGGAAGAACAGCACCTTGTAGTCGAGGAATGCCTTCTTGATCTCGGAGAACAGCTGATCCGAGATCGTGGCGCCCAGGTCGATACCGGTGATCTCGGCCCCTATTCGGCCGCCGATGCGCCGGATGTCGATGCCGCTCATGTGCTCAACCCCCCATTTCCTTCCGGAATCACGGGTGCGGTCCGCTCATGCCAGCCTTGCGCCAGCGCATCCTCCAGGCCGTTCAGAACCGCGTACGCGTCGTGCACGAGCGTCCCGGAATCCGCCGACGTCATGTAGAGGACTCCGCCGAGCCCCATCTTCCCGCCGCTGGGCTCGTATTTCGGCATGGGCGTCCCGTCCGGGATCGTCAGTCCCGGCGCGGTCTCGATGCTCGTGCCGGGAGTCACCAAGGACTGCCAATCGACCACGCGACTGTCCCAGACCAGGTCCTTCGACCACGGGTCCCCCGCGGCGTTCGTGGCGAGGAGGGACAGCGTGCTTGCGGCCCCCTTCGCGTCATGCTGGGTCAGCATGGAATCCGGCGGGCCGGCCGGGAGCCCGAGCAGCGCATCCGCCAGCATCCCGACCAGATCGAGGCCGTAGACATGCTCTATTTGCGCGAGGATCGTGGCGCCGCCGAACCGCGCGGCGGACTCGACCAGCGCGAGGCCCCCGTCCTCCATCAGCTTGATCTCCGTGTGCGTACCACACGTCCGCAGCCCGAGAGCATCGACCGCGGCGCGAGCCACCGATTCGATCGCACGCTGCAGCCGTACCGGGAGTTCGCACGGCGCTATGTTGCACAGCTCCATGAAGGGCGGGATCGTCGGCAGCCTCGACGTGATGCAGACCGGGTGATACACACCCTCGACGACTATTCCCTCCACGCTCAGATAGTCACCGTAGCCGCTTCCGTCCTCCCACCAGGACCGCGTCGTCCCCGGGATGATCTCCTCGGCGAGGAAGTCGTTCTCCGCGCCCGGCACCTCCAGCATCAGGACGTTCGTCGCATCCGCCGTCCTCATCACCGACGTCGCCTCCTCCCACGCCGGCCCGATCTGCTCCTCGGAGGAGATGACGAGCTGCGCGGTCGAGCCGGCGCCCCACGCCGACTTCAGCAACAGCGGCGGCCGCAACTCGCGGAACGCCTGGCGCAGGTCCGCCGCCGAAGCCACCGTCCGGTACGCCGGTTGCGGCACCCCGGCCTTCGCCCACGCGGCCCGCATCAGTCGCTTGTCGCGCGATGACGCCGCCCCCCGACCCGGGCCGGGAAGGCCCAGCCGGTCGGCCGCCAGGGCCACCGGAACCACCGTGTACTCCGACAGGCCGCACAGCGCGTCCGCACCGACCTGGCCGGCCGCCTCCACGATCGCGTCGACCAGCTCGTCCCCCTTCAGCCGCCGCTCGTGGGCGGGGATGACCGAGGCGCAGTACTCCTCCGTCCCGGCCGGCAGCGGCTGGAACGCGAGCACGTGGATCTCCGCCCGGGCGGCCAGCCGGGGCAGCGCGAAATCAAGGGGCGGACCGGACCGGCTGTGCACCAGCAGGATGCGCTTTTTCACCGACTATTCCTTTACTCCGCAGAGAATGCTATGCACATGGATCATCTCGGGCGGCCGCAGGTCCGACTCGTGAGTGATCGTCTCTATGGCGGTGAAACCGCATTCCTCCATCCACTGCTTGTAGGTGGAGACCTTCTGCGGACCGCCCTCGGCCGTGCTGCAGCCGAGGAAATACGCCGGGAAGAAATCTGCCTGGCTCGAGTCCTTCACGTCCTCCGGGTAGGTCGGGACCAGGGCGTAGATCCGGCCGCCGGGTTCCAGGCACTCGTACACGGCGCGCAGCACCCGGAATACGTTTTCCTTGCCGAGCTGATCCAGGAAATGCTTCACCAGGACAACTCCGAAGCCTTCGGGGAGGCCGTCGAACACATCGCCGCCGATGAAGGAGCAGGATTCCTCGACACCGTGCGCGCGGAAATTCTCCAGCGCGTCATCCCGCTTCTCCGGGAAATCGAAGCAGGCTACCTGCAGATTCTTTTCCGGATTGTACTTGCACGTCAGGATCGCGCCCAGTCCGGTATGCCCCGCCAGGTCCAGCACCCTGCTGCCGTGCTCGATGTCGACGTTCTCGAAGAACCATGGGTCGATGAGGGACGTCGTCTGATCCATCATCGCGGACCATGCGGTACGGAGCTCATCGTGTTCGGCACACGCCTCGTAGAGGTTGCCATGGAACCCGAAGATCTTTTCCAGGCCCACCACCGTTCCCGTCCGCACGCTGTCGGCCAGGTGGTAGAGCTGCCGGAGGCAGACCTCCTTGATCATGGTCATCAGGCGCATGGCCCGGGCGAACTCGTCGTCGGAGAGGCGGGCGAGGCCGCCGGCCCGGTAGCCGCCGGTGCTCTCGTCGTAGACGACGAAGTCCTCCTTGACGAGCAGGTGCAGCAGTTGCTCGACGGCGTCCGGCCGGATGCCGGCCACCGCGGCCATCTGCGCGGCCGACACCCCGGTACCGTCGTTCTTCCGGAGATGGTCCAGGACCCCGAGCTCGTAGCAGGCGTACACGGTCATGAACCTGGTCGGGCCGACCGCAAGATCCCGGAACTGCTCCAGGACGTGCTCGGGCCTCGCCAGTGGTCCCGTGGGTGTCGTGGTCATGTGCCCACCGCCTCCCACTGCTCGGGATTCCCGGCGTCGGCGAACAGGGTGACCACCACCTCGTCGGGGGGCAGCTGTGCGGCGATCTCGCGCGCGACCAGCCAGTTCGCCGAGGCGGACGTACCGATGCGCGTGCCGGTCAGGCTGAAGAACTCCGCGGCACCCTCAAGTGCTTCCGGATAGGAGACCTGGCGGTGCGCGGCGACGTCGTTCTCGTACGCCTTCACGAACGGCTGTTTGAGGCCGTATCCGAGTCCACCGGTGCCGCACAGTCCCCGGGGAGTCGCCGGAGCCCCGCCGTGCCCGTACGGGGATTCCGCCGGCGTCACGCCCACCGCCCGCACACCGGGATTGACGGTGCGCAGCATGTTCAGAACTCCGATGAGGGTCCCGCCCGTACCGATGGCGGCGACCCAGGTGTGCGGCTTGCGGCCGTTCAGCTGCCGTACGATCTCCGTGCCCGTGGTCGCCTGATGCATGGTCAGGTTGGCGGGGTTGAGGTGCTGGAACAGAAGCTGCCAGGAGCCGTCTCCGTCCGCGATCCGCATCGCCTGCCTGATCGTGCCGAGGAAGCCCTCCTCCTGCGGAGCGATGTCCACCGCGGTCCCGCGGGACCGCAATGTGTCCAACACGCTCTCCGACGTGAACGACGCCACGACCAGACGCAGGGGGATTTCCGCTTCCGCGCACAGATAGGACAGCGCCAGACCCAGGTTCCCACCCGAGTACTCGACCAGCCGAAGATCCTCCGCCGGCCGGTTCCCGTGGCGTCTGATGGCCTCGCACACCAGCGCGTAGGCTACGCGGTCCTTGACCGAGCCCGCCGGGTTTCCCCATTCGCACTTCGCGAGAATGGTCGCGCCGCCGGGCTTCGACGGGACCTCGATGAGCGGCGTATCCCCGAGACGCTCACGAAATCTGGCCAGCCCCGGATACCGTTCATGGATGGCGGTCACGCTCGGCAGCTCGGCTTCGGCGACATGGCTGAAAGGCTTCAGCAGTTGATCCACCACCGGAGCCAAAATCTTCCGGACCTCGTCCATTGGAATTCCTCTCCGCCGTCTCGTTCACGCTGGCAGCTTCCGCTAGCGGGGATGACGGGCCCTCGCATTGGTTCACAGCATGCGCGGGGCGGAAAGTCCAAGCCATATCCCATATTGCTGACCCCGGATTGCGGCAGCCGTTCCACCCCGGTTCGAGCGCTGCTCGAGCCGTGCTCGACCGGGGCGATACGACGGCCGCGCAGAATGCTGGTCGTGACAGCAGACGGACGCCAAGCAGTGCCCGAGGCCCACGACGGCGCCACCCGTGAATGCATAGAGCGTGCCATCGAGTACATCTGGGAGAGGTACAGCGAGCCGGTCTCGCTGGACGAGCTCTCCAAGTGCGCCCTGCTCAGCCGCTTCCACTTCGCTCGAACATTTCGGGACGTCACCGGCATCACTCCTGGCCGGTTTCTTTCTGCGGTACGCATCCATCAGGCAAAACGTCTGCTGATCAACACCTCGAGGACGATCACGGACATCTCATCCGCGGTGGGATATCAGAGCCTGGGGTCGTTCACGAATTACTTCACGCAGAGCGTCGGCATGCCACCGAGCCAGTTCCGTCACCTCGGGGAGGGCGCCGTACTCAATCCCGCCCCGCCGAAGAACAACGCGCGTTCGCCACGCGGCACGGCGGCCGTGACGATTTCCTTTCCCAGCGGGTGCCCGGCCCTGCGGGTGTACGTGGGGATCTTCCCGTCCCCCATCCTCCAGAGCCCGCCAGTCGCCGCGAGGATTGTCGAGGCGGCCGACGACCGCCCGTTGCGCTGCGTGTTGCCGAACGTCCCGCACGGCACGTGGTTCATCCACGCCGTCGCGGCCGCGCGCGCCACCGGCCTGGACCAACGCACCCGCCGGCTGCTGTTCGTGGACCGGCGCGATGCGGTAAGGGTCGGCGCCCCTACGGCACTTCGCGTATCGATGCGCCTGCGGCCCAGCAGGCCGACCGATCCCCCGATCCTGCTCGCGCTACCGGATCTGCGTGCGCTTCCCACTCCCCGTCCGGCCGCGGGCCAGGCCGGCTGAACGGCATGTCCGGTCGGCCGACCTCGGAGCCGGATGCCGGCTCCCTTCGCCGTCCCCCCAGGATTTCGAGGCATACATGATCACCGCCGACGTACACCGGAACTTGAAGCTGCGCATCGGAGTCGGGTTCGTCCGGAAATTCCTGGACATCATGCTCGCCCCGCTGATGGTGATCCACTTCTCGCACCTGTACGGCGCGGCGACGGCGGGACTCATGACCCTCGCGATCGCCGTCGCCGTCGTCGGGTGCGCGTTCGTCGGCGGCCACATGTCCGACACCCTCGGCCGGCGCCCCACCCTCCTGCTCGGCGAGATCGGCAGCGCCGCGGCCCTCGTGCTGCTCGCGCTGGCGAACTCCCCATGGTGGCACTCGGGAACCGTGACCTTCTGCTGCTATCTGCTCAGCACCAGCCTCTTCGGCATCGCGGTACCCGCCAACGACGCGATGATGGTGGACATATCCACCCCGGAGACGCGTGCGCAGATCTACACGATCAACTACTGGTCGATCAACGTGGCGTTCCTCCTGGGTTCCCTCACGGGCGGCTTCGCCTTCGGCGGGTACTTCTTCTACCTCCTTGCCGGCGCCGCTGTGCTGGCGAGCCTCATCGCACTCGTCACCCTGGTCGCGATCAGCGAGACCGCGCCGCGCGGCCGCGCCGGTGAGGTGCAGGGCCGTGGATGGCTGAAGACACTGCTGGGCGGCTACATGACGGCGCTGCGCGACAGCGTCCTCGCCCGGCTGGTCCTGTCCGCCCTCCTGATCCGCAGCGTTGAGATCCAGATCTCGTACTACATCGCCGTGCGCCTCAGCAAGGAGTTCGGGCGGCAACAGCTGCTTGACACCGGCCCGTGGCGGCCGACCGTCAACGGCGTCGAGATGCTGGGCATCCTGCGGGCGGCGAACACCCTCATCGTGGTCTGCCTGGCGCTGTTCGCCGCGTGGCTGTTCGGCCGCCTGTCCGACCGGCAGCGCATCTTCGGCGGCATCGCACTCTTCACGGCCGGCTACATGGTGTGGGGGGCGAGCAACGCCCCCTGGCTCCTGCTCGTGGCCGCGGTGGTGCTCACCGTCGGCGAGATCATGTCGGTGCCGATCCGTCAGGTCCTGCTGGCCGATCTGGTGCCCGCCGAGGACCGGAGCAGGTACATGGCCGTGTACCAGATCAACGTACAACTGGGGATGATCGTCGCCTCGCTCTGCCTGGCCGTCGGCGTACTGGTCCCGGCGGTCGGGATGAGCGTGCTGTTCGGCCTCTTCGGAGTCGGCGCGATGGCCCTGTACTGGTCGCTCTTCCGCGAGCGCGACGCGCGCGCAGCGGCCGCCCCGCAGGCCGTCGTCGCCCGGGAAAGCGCGTAGCAGCCATGAGGACCACCGCAGGCCGTACGAGTGAAGGGAGCGCACCGATGACAGACAAGATCCTCATGGTGATGCCGTGGCGGGCGTACGTGCGCAAGGCCACCGAGGAGGGCTTTCGGGTCTTCTCCATCTGGGACCCGGACCGCATCCCGCAGGACCACCGGGACGAGGTCGCGCGGTACTCCGAGGAACTGCTGTACACCGACTTCCGGGACGTCGCCGGGCTGCGCCGGCTGGTGGCCGAGACGGCCACGCGGCTGGGCGTCTCGCATGTCCTGCACCTGGGTAACGAGGACACCCAGCTCCCCGTCTGCGAGGAGGCGCACGCGCTGGGGCTCGCCCCGAACCCACCGCAGGCGCTGCGCGTCATCAACGACAAGACGGCGATGCGGCAGCTGCTGCGCGAGCGCGGTCTCTCGCCGGTGCGGGCCACCGTGGCCGAATCGGCGCGGCAGGCCCGGGCGCTGTTGCCGACGTTCGAGCTGCCCGTCGTGGCCAAGCCGGCCCTTCTCTCCGGCAGCCGCGGGGTACGGCTCATCCACGAGGAGCCGGACATGGACGACTGGGAGGAGCAGCTCGCCGGCCAGCGCTATACGGGTCCGGTGCTGATCGAGGAGTATCTGCGCGGGCCCGAGTTCAGCGTCGAGACGCTGACCGTGCAGGGTTCCCACCACCTCGTGGGCGTCACGGCCAAGCGGAAGACGCCGCCGCCCGGCTTCACCGAGATCGGGCACGTGCACCCCGCGTCCCTGGCCGAACCCGATCGGGCGGCGGTCGCCGACCTGGTCATCCGGTTCCTGGGCGAGACCGGCTACCGGTTCGGCCCGGCACACACGGAGGTCATCCTGACGCCGGACGGTCCAAGGATCGTCGAGTCGCAGACCCGCGCCCCGGGCGACCGGATCCATCGGGCCATCGCGCTCGCCTCCGGGTTCGACATCGAGGCGGCCATCTTCCGCGCGCTCAACGGCAAACCGGTCCAGGTCGACACCGCCCACCGGGTGGGGTGCGTCTCCTTCTTCCAGCTCCGTCCCGGACGCCTCGTGTCCGTGGAGGGGCTGGACGACATCCGCGCGCTTCCCTTCGTGCACGAGCTGAAGTTCCCCTTCACGCCGGGCGACACGGTCCCGGAGATCAGGAACTCCGGAAGCCGGCACGGCCATGTCGTGATCGACGCCGCGTCCGAGCAGGAAGCGGACCACCGGATCGCCCTCGTACGCGACCTGTTGCGCGCCACGACGGCCCCCGGCCCGTCGGACCCCTGCTAGGAACACCCCGCGACCCCGGGCCCTGTCGTCGAACTCCCTCCCCGGCCGTCGGCCGGGGGCACCCAGAGCACTGCTGTCGGCGGCAGCGGCTCGATCATCCGTGCCCGCAACACCACGGCCAGCACCCGCCCCCGAGCAGCCGGACCACCCCCACCCCACCAGGACATCACCCCGGCGAAAGAGGAATCCCGCACCCCGCACCAGGTTCTGCCGTCACCCCGGACACCGAGTGCCTGCCGTCGCGGATCAGCTGAGGCGCAGCCGCAAGACGGTCCGCCGCCGACTCCACCGGTTCAACCGTTGGGGCCCGGCCGGCTTGGGGGACCTGGGCCGGCAGGGCCGCACGCGTCGGATCGCCGAAGCCGAACGCTCCGGGGTCAGCCGGCCTGGTCGAACTGCCACCACCGGGCCGGCTCACGCTGCAGGCGGACGGCGAGTCGGCCGCGGCGGATGAGTCCGCCCAGGAGCCGCTCGCGGGGGGTGCGTCGCCGACCCGCGCCCTCGGCAGGCGACCGCCCACCGAGGTGCGCGACCGCCGTGTCGGCGCGACCATGACCTGCGTGGGATACGCAGGCACGTCCCGGACGGTCCTGATGCCACCCCGGCAGGTCCGTCGTGCCCCGGGACCTCGCGCGACGACCGGCCGGTTCGGACGCGTCCGCCGCGTCGCCGCCGCCCTGCTCACGGCCGTCGTCTGCCAGTCAGCCGCAGCGGGCCCTGGACGCACTGGCTGCTCAGGCACAGCGGCTGGGATCGGAGCCGGCCGCAGCCAGGTCCCGCAGGATGCTGCCGGCCGAAGGGGTGCGCCGCCGGAGCACCCGGTCCTGGACCCGCTCGAACGACCGTGAGTTCGGGGAAAGACGCCGGAGACGACCTGGAGCCACGGCGCGCTGCCGGTGGGAGACGGACAGGAGATCACCATGCCCGCCTCCGCCCGCAACAGCCTTTCCCTCCGCGCCGGCCTGGAACACCGTCCAGGAATCCGGCACGTCTTCATCCCGTCGGGGCCTGCCGGCTCAGCCTGCAGGAGGGCTGGCGGCGCACCCGAGCCCGCCCCTGGACAAGGGCACGTCCCGCACCGCCGACCCGCGTCCTAGGTTTCGACGGTGCGCGTCACGGCCGCGCGCCCTCCGTCGTGAGCGGTCGCCGCGACATCCCGGCCGGAAGCCAGCGTCCGGTGGGGCTGCCGAAGCTCCGGTCGCCCGCGTTCCAGACCACCTCTCCCGCCCTGATCGTGGTCAGCACCTTGCCGGCCATCGTCCATCCCTCATATGCCGACCAGCCGCACTTGGCGTGTACGTCGTGCGCGGAAAGCATCCACTGATCATCCGGGCCGAAGATCGCCATGTCCGCGTCGGCGCCCGGCTCCAGGCGGCCCTTCCCCGGCAGGCGGAAAAGCTCTGCCGGCCTGGCCGCCAGGTGATCAACGAGTCGCATGATCGCCACGTCGGAGGATTCGTCGAGCCACCGTCGGCGCATCCCGGTCCAGACGGCGACGGCGAGTTCCTGCACGCCGGGAATCCCGGGCGGAGCGTCCGGTATCGGCAGGAGCTTCTCCGCCATGGTGTGCGGGGCGTGGTCACTGCCCAGTGTGGCGACCTCACCGCAGCGCAAGGCCGCCCAGAGCCGGTCCTGGTCGGCCGCGGAGCGGATGGCCGGCGCCAGACGGGTACGCGCTCCGGTCCGCAGCGTGTCGCGGTCGGTGAACGACAGGTGGTGCGCGGTCACCTCGAAGGTGAGCGGCAGCCCGTCGGCGTGCGCGGCCGCGAGCAGGTCGACCTCCTCCGCGCTGGACACGTGCAGGATGTGCGCCTGCGTTCCGTACCGGCGCACAAGCCCGATGACATCGGCCACGGCCGCGATTCCACCGCTGCGCGGCCGTGAGCGTTCGTAGGCGGCGTAGTCCCGAAGCCGCCCGCGCGCGTCGTCGAGCAGCGTGAACAGGGTGTCCCGCTCGGCGTGCAGCACCAGCCGCACGCCGCCGGCAGCGGCGGCGGCGAAGATCCTCTCCAGCTGGTCCCGGTCCCGTACGACCGTCGGCGCGGTCTGATGCCCGGCCATGAAGACCTTGGCGCTGGTGGCGATCGCGGGGTCGAGGTCGGCGAGCAGTTCGGGTCGATCCGGGTCGGCACCCAGATGGAACCGGTAGTCGACCAGCGATGACCCCGCCACCAACGCGGCCTTCGCCGCTATCGCGTCCGGCGTCAAGCCCGGAGGCCTCGTGTTCGGCATGTCGATGACAGTGGTGACGCCGCCCGCCACGGCGGCCCGGCCGGCGTGCTCCCAGTCCTCCTTGTGCTCCAGGCCCGGCGTGCGGAAATGCACATGTGAGTCGATCAGCCCGGGCAGGACGTAGGCGTCACCGGCATCGAGCCGTGGCACTCCCGGGGGGGCCTCATCGATGTCGGTGATGGCGCCGATGCGGCCCGCGGACACAACAACCGCGCCCGGCCGCACGCCCGTTGGCGTGACGAGGCGCCCGGTCACCACGAGATCGGCACGTTCCCGGCTCAGCTCTCCCATGACTCCGCCACCAACTCTCGGCACAGCTCATTGGTCGGACCCATCAGAGCGACCGCCCGGGCATCGGCGATCAACCGGTTCAGCCGGTGATCGACGACGTACCCGGCAGACCCGAGCATGCGGGAGACCTCGAGGCATATCTCCTCGGCGGCGGCGGAGGCGTGCAGCTTGGCCTGCAGCGTGGTCCGGCCCGGATCGTCCGACGATCGGTGGCCCGCGCGCACGACGAAGGCACGCGCCGACTCCAGCAGCGTGCTGAGCGCGACCATCTGGTGCCGGACGGTCTGGGCCCGTGCCCCGTCGAGGCGGCCGCGGTGCTGGGCGGCGAGGTCGTACACCGCCTGGGCGATGCCGATCGACACCGCGCCGAGCGTCGCGCCGCTCTCCCGCACGCCGGCAATGATGGCCGTCGCGTGTCCGAGCGGTCCCAAGCGATCGTCGTCGGTGACTTCGCAGTTGCTGAGCTGGACGAAGCCCGTCGCGGATCCGCGCATGCCCACCAGGTCCAGGCTCAGGTCGGGGATCAGCCCGGGGTTGTCGCCCCGCACGAGGAAGAAGGTCTGGCCGGCCGAGCCGTAGCTGCTGCGCGGGTCGTCCTGTGCCTGTGACGTCTGCACGAGCACGAGGTAGAGGTCCGCGACACCGGCGCCGGTGGTGAACGCCTTCGCGCCGCTCAGCAGCCATCGATCGCCCGGGAGCCGCTCGGCGGTGGAAGCCAGCCGCTTCTTGGCGGCACCCGCCCCTGTCTCGCTCCACGCCGAAGCGGCGAGGAACTCGCCCGAGGCCAATGCCGGCAGGTACCTCGCCTTCTGCTCGTCGGTGCCCCATTCGTCGATGCGCGCGCACACCGCGAAATGCTGGAACAGGATGATCGCCACGGACGGGTTCACCGTCGCCACCTGCTCCACCACCCGGTTGACGGCCGCGGCGTCACCCCCGGCGCCTCCGTAGGCCTCCGGGACGGCGGTCGCGAGCAGTCCCGAAGCCCGCAGTCTCGACAGCACCGACGTGTCGGGCTTGCCGGTGACGGCGGTGTGCGCATCGGACTCGCGCAACATGTCCAGGGTCGGCGGCGCGAGGGTCGGCCCGACCGTGCGGACGACGTCCTCTGTGCGAATCAGGCGGGAAGCGACAGACATTCTCCGAACTCCCTGGGTTGGAAACGGGCGAGCGGCTCGGGGAAGAACGGGCCGTGGTACCGGACGGTCTTGTTGCCCACGGCGACCCAGGCGAGTTCGGTCCGGCCATCGCCGGTCCGGGTGGTGGCGGTGACCGCCGTGCTTCCGCCGGTGGTCCGGATGTCCACCTGCCCGCCGAGACATCCCACGTCCCGGGCCGCGAGCCAGGGAATCGTCTCCGGAATGCAACTCGCCGCCCCCAGGCAGACCGCGCCGGTCAGCGCCAGCGTGGGATGCCAGCCGGGCACGGTCACGGCCCGAGCCGCTATCCGGCCGGCTCCGTCGGGGACGACAACGGCGATCTTGGGGAAGGCGCCGTCGGGCGACCAGTCGAGCAACCGGGCCGCCGCCCCGCGAATCCGTTCCAGCCGGTCGAACAGGGCGGGCCCCCCGGCGAACAGTTCCGCGGCGTCGGCCACCCCGGCCTCCCGCGCCCCGACGAAGACGTACGGGTTGCCGGAGGAGACCATGGAGACGGTCACCTTCTCGTCCTGCAGGTCGAGAGTCGTCTGCGGCTCGTCCCGCAGCAGCAGACCTGTCACCGGGACCGGGGGCGTGTGCAGGAAGTACATCGTGCATCTGGCGGTCTCTCGGTCGGCCTCCTCGGTCTCGCACACGAGGTGATCGCCGTTGTTGAGGACGTGCACCCGCACCCGGTCCCCGGGGCCCTGCCGGGGAAGCATCCCCGACCGCCCGGCCGCCATCACGGAGCACAGCACGGAGTGCCCGCACGAGCCACGCAGATCGAACCGCGCCACACCGTCCGGCAGCGCCTGGATGAAGCGGTAGTCGAGATCGAACAGCGGATGCGACGAAGGCTCGATCAGCGCGATCTTGAGTATGTGCGCCCCGCCGGCCAGAACCAGCCGCCGGCGGACCTCGGTGAGGGCCTCGAGGAGCGGCCCCCTCTCGCTCGGAAACTGCCGCGCGTCCAGGACGAGTGTGGGGCAGGGACTCCCGGACGCATAAGCGATGTGACCGATCACGCGACCATCGCTCCCATCGCGGCTCCCGCCCGTGCGCCCGGCCGGAACTGCTCCCGCCAGACTTCGTGCACCAGCAGGGCCCATATCGTCAGCGCCGCGGTGTCGTCCGGACGGTCGGCCTGGGCTTGGAAGAGATTCCGTACGGCGCCGGGCTCGATCTGGCCCGCAGAGCGCAGCCGGCTCGCGCCGAGCATGTCCTGGGCGAAGTCCCACAGCGGCTGCCCAGGGGCGAGCATCGCGGTGAGAGGCAGGGTGAAGGGCTGCTTCGGGCGGTTGAGGACGTCCTTGGGCAGCAGTCCGGAGGCGGCGGCGTACAGCGCCCGCTTGACCCGCCCGCCGCTGATGCGCATGTGGTCGGGCAGCGCCCGCCCGAAGGCGACGATGTCGCGTTGGCAGTACGGCAGCCGCACCTCGACCGAGTGCGCCATGCTCAGGTGATCCACGCGGCGCAGGTGATACGCGGGCAGGCGGTATTCCATCTCGAATGCGGTGATCCGTCCCAACCGGTCGGCGCCGTCGTCGCGAAGGAGACGGCTCGCCCTCTCGGGAAGCGGTGCCGCCAGGCCCATCTCGGCGGCGTAGTCCTTGGTGTAGAGCAGGCCTCTCAGCCGCGCGGGGGCGACGGCGAGGGCATCCGCGTACGCCGCACGCCACGGACCGGGGGCCTGTGCCGCCGCGCGCATCCGGTCGTAGCCGCCGAAGACCTCGTCCGCGCCGTCGCCGGTCAGCGCGACCTTGAAGCCGGCGTCCCGTACGGCGCGGAACAGGGCGTAGGTGCTGAGCGTGATCGGGTCGGCGTTCGGCTGGCCCAGGTGCCACACGACGTCCGCCACCAGGTCGGGGAAGGTGGCCGGATCGATTTCCACTTGGTGGTAGACCGCCCCGGTCCGCTCCGCGATCTGGCGCGCGTACCGCCGCTCGTCCCCGGGCCAGGAGCCCTTGTAGGAGAGATTGAAGGTGTGAAGATCGCGGCCGTCCTCTGCGGCGAATGCCGTGACCAGGCCGGAGTCGAGCCCGCCGGAGGTGATCGAGGCGAGCGGGACGTCGGCCATCCGCAGCCGGCGCACCTCTGTGCGAAGCATCGCGCGCAGCCGGCCGGGTGTGTCGTCGCCGGGCAACGGGCCGGGCCGGGGCGGGTTCCGGCGCAACATACGCAACCCCGAGGCCCGGTCGCAGACCGCGGTGGTCGCCGGCGGCAGCACCTTGATGTCGGCGAACATCGTCTGCTCGCCGAAGGGCGTCTTGGTCGCGAGGTATGCCTCCAGACCCGGCGTCCAGGCGGTGCCCGACACCGCGTCGAACGCGAGCAGGGCGGGGATCTCCGAGGAGAAATGAAGCGCTCCCGATGCCGGATCCCACCGGTAGTACAACGGCTTCATGCCGACGTGATCGGTGGCGAGCACGAGCCGTGGCTCGGCCCGCTGGTCGAGAACGGCGATCGCGTACATGCCGTCCAGGTGCTCGGTGAAGCCGTCGCCGTACACGTCGTACAGCGCCGGGAGGATCGAGCCGTCGCAGCGGTCGGGAAAGGTGTAACCCCGCGCGCGCAGCCGCTGTCGAAGCTCCTCGTGGTTGTAAATCTCTCCGTTGAAGACGATTTTTATTCGACCGTCCAGAAGCTCGTACGGCTGCTGGCCGCCGTCCAGATCCACAATGGCCAACCGGTTGTTCCCGATGGACCACATCGCGTCGTGCACGCTGCCTTGGCCATCGGGGCCACCGTGCCGCTGAAGTGCGCCGACCGTCTGCAGTTCACGTGGAGTCACCACGCCATTAAAGTGACCAAATATCCGACACATCGCCCGACTCTCGCCTGTGTGAATTAATTGGAACTGGACTATCAGTACCGATGCGACGGTAGGTCGAATTCGTCTCCTGGATCAGCGTGAGGCTTCTGCCGGTTTTTGCTCTTACCGCGAAGGGAACCGGTCCTCGTTCCTCCCATGCATTGCCCCAAGTTGACCAGCTCGGCCTAGAAGCGGGCTAGAGCGGCGGTCCGGCAGGAGATGCGTAGAATCCCCCGCGCCTCACCGACACGGGCTGAGAGGCGCCGCGGGCTCACCGCACGGTGAGCCCGGGCACCGAGCGCTGCTCGGCCTCGCGTTCCGCGGTGTACTGGTCGCGGTAGTAGCCCTCCTGAGCGAGGAGTTCGGCGTGGCTGCCGCGCTGGACGACGTGCCCCGCGCGCAGCACCACGATCTCGTCTGCGGACTCGAGGCCGCACAGGCGGTGGCTGACCAGGAGGAGGGACCGGTCGCCCGCCGCGGCCAGGGCGTCACGGAGCAGGGCGTCGGCCGCCCGGGGATCGACGGACTCGGTGGGTTCGTCCAGAACGAGGACGCGGGGATCGGCGAGCAGGGCCGCCGCGAGCGCCAGCCGCTGACGCTGGCCACCCGCCAACTCCGCCGCGTCGTCCCGTACTTCGGTGTCCAGGCCACCCGGCAGGCCACGGACCCACGCGGCGGCACCCGCCTGCTCGAGGGCGGACCACAGCTCCGCGTCCCCGGCGTCCGGTCGGCCGATCCTGAGCACGGAGCGGACCGTGCCGGCGAAGACGTAGTGCTCCTGTGTGAGCCCGCACACGAGACGGGGCCGCAGCTGCCGGCCCGCTGTCCGCTCGACCGGCACACCGTTCAGCGTCACCTGTCCCGCGCTGGGGCGGACGAACCCCAGCGCGGCGGCGAGCACGGTGCTCTTGCCCGCGCCGCTCGGCCCGACCAGGGCGACCTTGCGCCCCGGGGGCAGTGACAGGCCGAATCCGCTCAGCGCCGCCCGGGACGCTCCCGGGGGCACCACGGTGACATCGTCGAACTCCAGGGTGAGAGGACCCGCGGGCACCGGGAGCGGGTGCGCGGGTTCGGGCACGGGCGGGCGGGCGCGCAGTACTTCCCGCAACCGCCGCAGCCCATGGCCCAGCTCACCGAACCGCTCCGCCGCAGCCTGCACGGGAGCGCTCGTCTCCACGGCGGCGAGCGCGGTCAGGGTGAGGACGGCGACGGTGACCGGGCCGAGCCGCCCGGCGTCCTGGGCCCTCGCGGCGAGCACCGCCACCGCGCCGGTCGTCACCAGCCGGACCAGGAGCCCCGCGGCGCCGGCGGTGGCCCCGCGCAGCGCCACGGAGCGTTCCAGCCGGGCGACGGTCCGCGCGGCGGCACGCTCGCGCTCGGTGGCGGCGGCCGACGCCCCGCAGACCGCGAGGTCCTCGGCCCCCTCGATGATGTCCACGCTGCGCACCGCCAGCGTGCCGCGGGCCCGCACCAGGCGTACCCGCGCCTGGTCCAGGGCGACAGCCGACGCCACCGGCAGCAGCACCGAGCCCACCAGCAGGCCGCCGCCCAACGCGGCACCGGCCGCGGGCAGTTGCAGCCAGACCCAGGCGGTGACACCGACGCCGACCGTGAGCGCCGCGAGTCCGGGCAGTATCACCCGGATCACCAGGTCCTGCACCGCCTCCACGTCCGCGAGCAGCCGGGTGAGCAGGTCGCCACGGCGGAACGCGGGCTGCCCGGACGGGGCCAGCGGCTCCAGCGCGCCGAAGAACCGGCCGCGCACCCGCTCCATGATCCGCAGCGCCGCGTCATGCCCGGCCAGCCGCTCGCCGTAGCGCAGCGTGCCGCGCACGATCGCCAGGGCGCGGACCGCGACCACCGCCAACGACAGGGCGGCGAGCGGGGGTTGCTCGAAGGCCCGGCAGATGAGCCAGGCAGCGGTGGCGGTCAGGGCCACCGCCGACACCTCGCACAGTGCCGTCGCGAGGGCCGCGAGGACCAGGCGGGTCCGTAGCAGTGCGGGGGCTGAACGCCTCACCATGTCGGCTGTCCTTCCAGCAGGCGCGGCTGGACGTCGACCGAGCCGTGAGCGGCGTGGAACACCGTGTCCGCGTGTTCCATGACCCGGGGGCGATGGGTGACCACCAGCACGGTGGTGCGCTCGTCCCCGGTCAGGGCGCGCAGGGCGTCGAGCACCCGCTGCTCCGTCTCCCCGTCGAGACGCGCGGTCGGCTCGTCGAGCAGCAGCAGCGCCGGCTTGCGCAGCAGGGCGCGGGCCAGCGCGATCCGTTGCCGTTCACCGGCGCTGAGCACGGCGCCGCCGTCGCCGAGCGGGGTCGCCGGGCCGTCGGGCAGTGCCGCCACGAAGTCGGCGGCCCCCGCCGCGGCCAGCGCCTGCCACACCTCCTCGGGGCCGGCGTCGGGGCGGCCGAGGCGGACGTTGTCCGCGAGGGACATGGCGAACAGGTGCGGCCGCTGCGGCACCACCCCGAGCGCGTCGGTCCAAGCGGCGCCGGGGACGTACGGCAGCGTCCGGGACCCGATGCGGATCTCGCCGCCGAGCGGTGGGAGCTGGCCGGCGAGGGTGCGCAGCAGCGTGCTCTTGCCCGCGCCGCTGGGCCCGGTCAGCGCATGGCAGCGGCCGGGTTCGAGCGTCAGCGACACCTCGGTCAGCGCGGGAGGGCCGCCCGGGAAGCCGACCGTCAGCCGGTCCAGGACGACAGGGGTCCGGGCCGGGCTGGGCACGGTCACCGGGTGCGGCCCCGACGCGGCGGGCCGCATCGGGGCGGGGGCGGCCGCCCTGATCCGGCGGGCCTGGTCGAGTACGGCCCGGCCCTCCTGGCTCGCATGGAAGCGCAGCGCCAGGGAGCGCAGCGGGCGGTACGCCTCCGGTGTGAGCAGCAGCACGGCGAGGCCCGCGGTGAGCGACATGTCCCCGGCGAGCAGCCGGAAGCCGACCGGCACCGCGATCAGGGCGACGGCCAGGGTGGTCATGGTCTCCAGGACGAAGGACGACAGGAACGCCTGCCGCAGGGTGGCCATCGTGACCACCCGGTGCTCGGTACAGGCCGCGCGGATCCGCCGGGCCGCGTCGTCCTGCCGCCCGAACACCCGCAGGGTGGTGAGTCCGCTGACCGCCTGACGGAAGCGCTCGCCCAGGCGCAGCAGTACCTTCCAGTGCCGTTCGGTACGCGCCTTGGTGTGCAGGCCGACGACGGCGAGCACCAGCGGGACGAAGGGGAGGGTGACCAGCACGGTGAGCCCGGAGGGCACATCGAGGAACAGCAGCGCGCACACGACGGCGGGCGGCACCACGACGGCGTGCGGCAGCACGGCCACGGCGCCCGAGACGTAGCCCTCCAGCGCGTCCGCGCCGCGCGTCAGCACGGCCACCACGGCGGCGGGCGGCGGCCCCGCGCCCCGGATCCGGCCCCGGCCCGCGGCCTCGACCAGCTCTCCGCGCAACGCCTGCTGCACCCGCGTCGCCTCCCGCGCCGGATACCAGCGCTCCCACCAGACCAGCCCGCACCGGGCCGCGACGACCCCGGCGATCAGGGGCATCGACACCGTGGCGAAGGCCTCGCGGGAGCTGCCGTGGAAGAGGGCGGCGAGTACCTGGGCGAGCAGCAGCGCCTGGGCGACGACCAGCGCGCCGCCGAGCGCCGCACCGACCGTACACACCAGCAGGAACACCTTCACGCGTGGATGGATCCGCACCAGTTCGGGGTCGAGCGGTCCGTGCTTCATGCGTCCCCCGGGGCGTCAGTGGAAGGCAGGTGCCGTGGACCGGGCCGCGGGAGCGCGCAGCAGCCACCACATCCGCAGTTGTACGGCGATCACCAGCACCAGGACCGGGCCCGCGGTCCATGTGATCAGTGCCAGTGCGGTGCTGTCCGCGGCGAGGTCCTGGACCGCGACGGCGCGCACTCCGGACCGCGCGGGGGTCGCCAGATACGGGTACTTGGCCGCGAACACGGCGACCGGCGCGAGCCCCACCGCGACGGCCGTGGCCGCGTACGCCCGCCAGGGCTGTCCGGCGGACAGCGCGCGGACGGCCGTCGGCAGGGCGAGCACGGCGAGGGCGAGCAGCAGCAGCGCGAGGGCCGGCCGGTGCAGCGCCGCCCCGCCGGTGTGCCCGCCGGCCCAGGAGGCGAGGCCGGTCAGGACGACGAGCAGGCAGCCGACGCCGCACAGCCGCCGGGCGAGCACGGTGGCGCGGGCGGCGACCGCCCCGGTGGTGCGGGCGGCGGTGAAGGCGCAGCCGTGCGCACCGAGCAGCGCGACGGCACTCACCCCGCCGAGCAGGGCGTACGGGGTGAACGCGGCGCCGCTGCCCAGGACATGGCCGCTGCCGTCGAGGTCGAGCGACCCCGCGACGGCGACCAGGAACGCTCCCCAGCCGAACGCC
Organism: Streptomyces puniciscabiei; assembly: GCF_006715785.1. Taxonomy (NCBI): domain Bacteria; kingdom Bacillati; phylum Actinomycetota; class Actinomycetes; order Kitasatosporales; family Streptomycetaceae; genus Streptomyces; species Streptomyces puniciscabiei. The sequence continues at coordinate 26,694 of NZ_VFNX01000007.1, read as the reverse complement.
GCCGCCACGCCGGCCGCGCAGATCACGCCGTCCCACCGCCTGCGCACGCCGGTCTCGGGGTGCCGGCTGCGGAGCATCACGGCGCTGATGAGGACCAGTGAGCCGGTCATGGCCAGCAGGGCGAACGGCGCGGCACCGACCAGGAGTTGGCTCTCCAGGCCCGGCACGGTGCCCACCAGGATGCCGAGGGAGACCAGCAGCCAGGACTCGTTGACGAGCAGGAACGGGCCGAGGCCGCCGAGCACCTGACGGCGCTCCCGGTCGCCACGAGCCGTGAACAACAGGGTCGAGCCCACTCCGTAGTTGGTTCCGGCGAGCGTCAGATAGCCGGCGAACAAGGCGATGAACCCGATGGTCCACAAGGTCGGGTAACTCATGGCCGGTGTGCTCCTTTTGCAGCGTGAGATGCGGGACGGGACGAGCCGGGACGAGTCGGCGAGCGCCGGCCGGGCCGGGGGCGCGCCGGGGCTCCTCCTCCAGGGGCTCCAGGGCGGGCGGACGCGGCAGCAGGCGGTACAGCTCCAGCGCGGTCGCAAGACGCGGGCCGCCATGGTGCGACCCGATCCGCCGGACAGGCCCTAGAGCAGGACGCTGTCGCGCTCGTCGTCGAGTGTGCCGCCGGGATCGGGGCGTTCGCCGGAGCCGGACTCCTGTGCCCACAGATCGGCCTGCGCGGGGCCGCGCATCGCCGCTTTGCCGAGCAGCCACCAGTCGAGGACCAGCAGGGTCGTGACGATCCCGCCCAACACCACCAGGGAGACGGTCAGCTGGGTGGCGGTGAGCGAGGGAGTGAGGGCCTGCCGGGTGGTGAGGATGTCGTCGATGACGAACGGCTGCCGGCCGATCTCGCGTAGCAGCCAGCCGGCGATGTTCGCCACGAAGGGCAGCACCATGGCGATCCGCAGCACTCGGTGCAGCGGCTTCGACGTGAGCATCCGGTCGCCGCGCAGTGCGATCAGCGTCCACGTGGAGACGATCAGCAGCACGAACCCGACGGCCATCATCGCGTACGCGCTGTACTGCACCAGTGGCCCCGGCGGCAGCCCGGCGTCCCCGAAACGCTCCGCCAGCGCCCGCTGGAACCCGGCGATCCGGTCACTGTCGCCGTCCAGCAGCGCCTGCTTGATCGGCTGCTGCGCGCCGATCCGGTCGATCTGCACCGCACCGCTGAGGCCGACCAGCCAGGCGCCCCAGAAGCCCGCGTGAGCGCCCATGCGCATCGAGTGCCGTACGAACGCGTCGTCGGCCCGGCCGCGCCCGCGCAGCAGCACCGAGACACCGAGCATGAAGAATCCGCCGACCGCGGCGGCCCCGCCGGTGATGTGCAGGATGGCGATCCACGCGTTGGGGTTGGTGAACAGCGCGAGCGGGTCGGTCAGCTGGAGGGTGCCGTTGCGCATCTCGTACGCCACGGGGTTGTTCATGAAGCCGTTGGCCAGCAGGGCCCAGACGACGGAGAGGTACGCGGCCGCGGCGACGATCCAGATGCAGGCCAGATGCACCTTCGCGGGCAGTCGCTGCCAGCCGAAGATCCACAGCGCGAGAAAGGTCGACTCCACGAAGAACGCGACCACGGTCTCCACGGCGAGCGGCGCGCCGAACACTCCGGCGCCCATGTTCTCCAGGCCCGACCAGTTGGCGCTGAGCTGGTACTCCATGGCGATGCCCGCGCCGATGCCGACCGCGTAGTTGATGACGTAGAGCGTGCCCCAGTACTTCGTCGCCTGCCGGAGCGCCGGGTCGCCCGTGCGGACCCAGCGGGTGTGGCAGATCGCCACCATGACCACGAGCCCGAGGGTCAGTGCGACCAGCAGGTAGTGGACCCCCACCGTTAAGGCGAACTGGGTGCGTGCCAGTCCGACGGTTCCCATGTCCTAGTCACCCCAAAGAGATCGGTTCGGCCGCCAAGGCCCCGTGCACACAAGGAGGTTATCAGCACTCGTTTTGCAATCGATGCTAGATATTCGGTCATTGACAGCGGCATGGGTGACCGGCATGAGCGTCCCTTTCGGGAGCATCGGCAATTTCGTTCATCGAAGCAGCGGGCGGTCGAGCCTCCCTTGAGTCAGTCATTGCTAGAAAGTCAATCAACGAAAGACGTGCTAGCGTCGATTCATGACTCCTCGAGAGCGTCGCTTGCGTGAACTGGCCGAACGCCGGCAGCTGATCCTCTCCACGGCACGGGAACTCGCCGAGGCCGAGGGGTGGGACGCGGTGACCACCCGACGGCTCGCCGATCAGATCGAGTACAGCCAGCCCGTCCTCTACCAGCACTTCAAGAACAAGGACGCCATCGTCCACGCGGTGGCTCTCGAAGGCTTCGCAGAGCTGGCTGACGCACTGCGCCGGGCGCGGCTCGAAGGGGGCGAGGACCCGGTGGTGGCCCTGCGGCTGGCCGCCCGCGCCTACCTGGGCTTCGCCGCCGCCAATCCCATGCTCTACCAGGCGATGTTCACGCTCTCGGCGGGCCTGGAGTTCGCCACGGAGCAGACCCCGCAGGAGATGATCGACGCCTTCACGGAGCTCATGTCGGTGGTGCGCCCCCTCGTCGCGGACCAGGACGCCGAGCTCCACACCGAGGTCGTCTGGAGCGCCTGCCACGGCCTGGCGAGTCTCACCCGGGGCGAGCGGTTGCGGCCCGGGCTGCAGGAGGAGCGGCTCACCGCCCTCGTGGACCGGTTCGTCCGCTCCGCCACACCTGCCTGAGCCGACGCGACCACGCCGACGCCCTCAGGCCGCCCGGCGCGGCCCGGCGCGCCAGGTCATCGAGGGCCTCGTGTACACGTACCGGCCATCACACGGCCGAAGGAGCATCCCGGCTCCGGCGGAATCGGATGCTGGTCTTTTGGTCCCGTCAGTCCCGTGACTGCCGGACGGTGAGCGCTGCCGGTGCTTTCATGGCGCGCTTTCATGGCGCCGGACGTGGATGCGCGGGTCGACCTGCCCTCCCCAAAGGCCAAAACGGCAGTTGAACGCGTCCAGCTCGCTGACCGAGAATGGCCCGACCGGCCTGTGTCGTTTCGGCGGCTGACCGTTTCTTGGGGGGGAAGTGGGCGGTAGTGCCTTTGGGGAGCTTCTGCGTGACTGTCGGCTCTCGGCCGGCTGGACGCAGGACGAATTAGCCGACCGGTCAGGGGTGTCGGCCCACTCGATCAGTGTGTTGGAGGCGGGGCGGCGCCAGCCGCGGCTCTCCTCGGTGAGCCGGCTCGCCGAGGCCCTCGCACTCGATCCGCGCCGCCGGGAAGAGTTGCTCGCGGCGGCGCGCACCGTCTCCGCCCCGGCCCGCGCGGCCGTCGCCTCCGAAACGGGGCGGCCGCGCCCGGGGGCGCCCTGCCAGCTCCCCTACGACACCCGGCTGTTCACTGGCCGGGCCCGGGAGCTCGATCAACTGCTGGCGCTGGCCAGGTCGGCGCCCGCGGGCAGCGCCTCTGGCATGGTGGTGATCTCGGCGATCGACGGCATGGGCGGTGTGGGCAAGTCCGCGCTGGCCATTCGCGCCGGGCACCGGGTGCGTGCGCAGTTCCCTGACGGGCAGCTCTTCGTGGACCTCCACGGCCACACGGCCGGGACCGCCCCGGTCACCCCCGCCGACGCCCTGGACTGGCTGCTGCGTTCGCTGGGCGTGGCGCCGCAGCAGATACCCGAGGAACTGAGCACCCGCGCCGCCCTGTACCGGGAACGGCTCGCCGACACACGCACCCTGATCGTCCTCGACAACGCTGCCAGCAGCGCGCAGGTGCGCCCGCTCCTGCCAGGCACTCCCGGCTGCCTGGTCCTGATCACCAGCCGCAAGCGGCTGACCGGCCTCGACGACGCACACAGCCTGGCCGTCGACCTTCTCCCGGACACTGACGCGGTGGCGCTGCTGCGAGAGGGCGCGGGCCACGGTCGCGTCCCCGCCGGCCATCCGGCGGCCGCCGAGCTCGTCCGGCTCTGCGGCCACCTGCCGCTGGCGATCCGCATCGCCGCTGCGCGGCTGCGCCACCACCGCGGCCTGGGCCTTCAGGACCTGGTGGACAGGCTCCGCGACGAGCACCAGCGCCTGGCCCATCTGACGGACGAGGACCGCAGCCTGACCGCCGTCTTCGCAACCTCCTTCGCCTCCCTCGCCCCCGAGGAACAGGACCTGTTGCGGCTGCTGGGCCGCTTCCCCGGCTACGACGTCGACACCTGTGCCGTCGCCGCCCTGGCCGGCACCGACCACCGCACAGCGGAACGGCTGCTGGAATCCCTGCTCCACCACAACCTGCTGGTCCAGCGCACCCCAGGGCGCTACCTCTTCCACGACCTCGTCGGGCTCTACGCCCGGTCGATGGCCGAGGACCAGACCGGGGAGACGGACCGCGACGCCCCGCTGGCCAGGCTGGCCGGGTACTACCAGCACGCCGCCGCGCGGGCCAACGAACACCTGGCACGCCGTACCCGCCCCGGCCGGCGCCTCGAGTCGGCGGCACCGGCTGCCCTCCCCGCGCTGACGGACCGGGCCGAGGCCCTGGCCTGGATGCGCAGCGAGCACCGGAACCTGCTCGCACTCCTCGGTCACCCCGCCCTCGCGGCCCTCCCCTCGTTCACCGTGTCGGTCTCGGCTGACCTGGCTGCCTTCCTTCTGCTGGAGGGGCGCTGGAGCCAAGCCGCCGCGTTGCACCAGTCCGCAGTGACCGCGGCGGCAACCGCCGGCGACCGCCGCGGCGAGGCGGACGCCCTGTGCGACCTGGGCCGAGCCCGGCACGCGACGGGCGACTACCGGGCCGCCGCGGAGCTGTACGAGAGGGCTCTCGCGATCCACCAGGAGCTGGGCGACCGGCACGGCGAGGCCAACGACCTCCACGAACTCGGCCGCATCCGGCTGCTGACCGGGGAGATCCGGGAGGCCGCCTGGCTGCACGAACGGGCCCTGGCAGCCTTCCGGGCCCTCGGTGACCGGCTCGGCGAGGCCCGCGCGCTGTGCGACCTGGGCCGGGCCCGGCACTCCTCCGGCGACTCCCCCGCCGCGATCGAGCTGACCTCGCAGGTGCTCACCCTCTACCGGACCATGGGAGACCGCCGCGGTGAGGCCGCCGCCCTGCACGACCTGGCCTACATCCTGGACGAGACGGGCGACCGGAACAGCGCCGGGGAGTTCTACCAGGAGGCGCTGACGATCTACGAGGATCTCAACAGCGTGCAAGGCGTGGCCAACACCCTGCGCGGGCTCGGCCGCGTCCGGCACGCCGTCGGCGACCACCGCGGCGCAGCCGAGCTGCACCAGCGCTCCCTGGACGCCTGCCGGGAGGCGGGCAGCCGCCACGGAGAGGCCGACTCGCTGCTCGGCCTGGGCCGGGCTCGCGACGCGCTGGGTGAGGATCGCGACGCCGTCGCGCTGTACCAGCAGGCGCTGGCGCTCTACCGGGAGATCGGCAGCCGTCTCGGCGAGACCAGCGCCCTGCTCGACCTCGCCGCCCTGACCGAGCGGACGGCGGACCCACGCTCGGCGCTGACGCTCCACCAGCAGGCCCTGGCACTCGCCCGCGACACCCGCAGGCTGTTGCACGAGGCACACGCCCTGGAAGGCGCCGCCCGCTGCGCCCTCGCTCTCGGCGACCGCGCCGCCGCCCTGGCCGACCTGGAGGACGCCGTCGCCCTCTACCGCCGGCTCGGCTCACCCTCCGCCGCAGACACCGCTGACTGGCTCTCCGCCCTGCGGACCCATCCCTCTCCGGCAGCCGAGGCCGGGCCGCCGCAGTGGTCCACCAGCACGCCGACGCGATCGAATCCCCTGACTACGATGTCGCGTGGGCGATCGGAAAGACCATCCTGAGAGGGCCGCGGCGTAGGCGGCGTCCGGCGAGCAGCAGCCGGACGGGGGAGTCCAGGCCGATGCTGACTTCAGCACCGGACGGCCTCTTCCAACCCGGAGGCATGGTTTGTCCGACCGGGGCCTCCCGCTCGCTCAGCGTCCAGGCTGAGTGGACCCGTCATAGCCGTACTCGCCCGGGTCCGAACGACAGGCGAACGTCAACCTGCCGTCATGGAGGTGCCGTTCCGGGGCATCGAGGATGTGGTGCAACGCAAGGGCGAGAACAGGGACCATCCCGGCACCCGTCGCCTTCTGCCAGCAGTGCAACTAGCCACTCTGCACGGTGCGTTGACGCGCCCAGGCCGTGATGCAAAGCGCCCCGGGCCCCTGCTCCGGTAGGAGAACCGACATGGTGATCAGTAACAGAGTCAAGGCCGCCGCTGCGGCATTTCCCCTGCCCACCCGCGTCATGTCCATGGGCTCGGTGCAGTCGCCCCATGCCGCTGACCGGTGGAGCAGGAATGCGACGGCCCGATCGGCCTCGGTCCCCCGACGGCACCGACTCGACGCCCTCCACAGGCTGCCCCGCTGTCCTTCCCGGCGGGGCACACCTGCCAGCACCTCGCGGATGTCCGTGGACGCCTGCGGAGTCGCTCCGCTGGGGCAGACGCTGTTTGCCGGCCGGCCCGGCGTGACGGATCAGCAGCGAGGAATATTGGCGTCCCGGTTGACGGAGCGGGCATTGCCGTCGGCGTATCCGGCGAAGACGTAGGCGTTGCCGGTCCAGTACCACCCGCTGCCGTCGTTGTAGTTGACCTCGTTCACCCGGTACCAGGTGTTGCCGTAGTTGCCGATGCTCTGGCCGACGGTCCAGCACTGGGCGTAGACCGAGCCGCCCGGAGGGACATCCGACCACCCGATCTTGCCGCCCGTGGTGTTGGGGTTGTTGTAGAGACCGACCCAGTGGCCGACGTTGATCGGGACGATGTCGTCGGCGGAGGCGCTCCCCGCTGACGTGATGAGCGCGCAGGCGCTCACGGCTGCGGCCGCCGCGAGAGTCGCGGTGCGACGTCCGAATCTGATCCTCATGCGGGTGCTCCTCACGGTGCGGTGTCAGTGGTGCGCCATGACGGCGCGCACTCACCATGGCGCGTCCGTAGCCCGTCGGCCATGTCTTCTCTTCTCACTAAAAGGCTTGCAAACAGGGGGAATTGGGCGTGTTGCGCATTGAGTTGACGACACAAGACCTGGCTCGGATCCGGTTCGCACCGCAGCCGGCGCCGCTCGTCGAGCTCAAGCTCGCACTGATGATGCTGCTGCGCCCGGATTCGGAGCAGGTGTTCGGGCGGTGGCGGCGCGGATTACGCCAGCGCCTGCCCGGCACCACCCGCCCGCTGTGGGACCTGATCTCCGCATACATGGGTCCGGCATTCCTCGACCCGCTGAGCACGGACCTGGCGACCGGCCTGGACGCGGTCCGGGCCGCCCCCATCACCCTGGTGCGGGCAGGTGTCGAACAAGCTTGGGCCAGGCGGAGGGGCCCCATGCCCCCTTGGCTGAGGGATCTGGTCCACGGTGACGTCACCTCCCGAGAGCGGTTGTGCCTGGGCCTGAACGATGCCTTTGACGCTGCGTTCGGCGCGACCTGGCCCCAAGTGACGGCTGGCCACAAGGCCGAGCTCGCTCGCTACGCTCTCGACGCGGCCGAGCGCGGGGTCGTCGGCGCGCTGGCCACACTGTGTCCAGGCTCCCGGCTGGTCGACGGTTGCTGGGAGGTCGACGCGCCCTATTCGCGGCACGTGGCGGCAGCCGGTCGTGGCCTGGTTCTACTGCCCACGTTCCATTGGACCGGTGCGACTCTGGTCGGCGACAACGAGGATCAGCCACTGCTGGTGGTCTATCCGGCCGGTCCGGGCACACCATTCCTGCCCGCCGCTCTGGGTGAGGACGCGCTCGCTCCGGTCCTGGGCAGCACCCGAGCGCGCACACTGCGCCTGCTGAGCGATCCACTGAGCACCAGCGAGCTGGCCGCCAACCTTGCAGTCAGCCCGGGCGCGGCCTCTACCCACGCGGCTGCCCTCCGCGAAGCCGGACTGATCGACACGGTGCGTGACGGCCGTGCGGTCCGGCACGAGCTCACGGCACTGGGCAAGCTCCTGACCAATGCCGCGGGCCAGGGCGATGGTTCGCAAGGAAGGGGCACGGTGACGGCGCCTGCCACCGCACGTGGCCCCCGGTCACCGCGCCCGGTAGAAGGTGCGCCGGTCTCGACGGCGGAGGCGAAGCTGCGGAAAGGAACCGATGCTCTCCTCCCGCATCTTCATCCGGCAGCACATGACCAAGCTCAGAAGCCGTAGTCCAACCGAACGTGATCCCTTGCTCTCCGCTGGTCAGGCATGGTTTCGCCTGGGATGAGGGAGGCATGCCGACGACTTGTGTCCGCTTGATGCGACCAGGTAGCGGATCGCGTCCAGCATCTGGCGGTGGCAGTGGCCCTCGGGCTGCCCGCCCCGCCCCTGGGAGGGCCGGCACCGGCAGCAACAGCCGGATCGCCGCCCACTCCGCATCCGTCATGTCCGACGGATACCGGCGTACCCGATCGGGGTGATCGGCCGCGTTGCCGTACAGCCTTTGTACAGCATGAGTCGAGGTCATCACCGGTTCGGTGGAACCAGGTGCCTGAACCGTTTGTACGGGACGGACCCGGAGATCTTCTTCCCTGCGGCCGGCGCTCCTTGGCAGTCCTGCCGACTGGCACCGCCGGTTCGAGACCACCATCCATGGGAGGGAACATGCGTATCCGTACCACCGTCGCCGCCTGCACCCTGGCTGCGGCAGCCATCCTCGGGGGCTCCGGGGCCGCCTTCGCCGACTCCGGCGCCGAAGGCGCAGCGGTGGGCTCGCCCGGCGTCGTCTCCGGCAATGTGATCCAGGTGCCGGTCCATGTGCCGATCAACGCGTGCGGCAACAGCATCGACATCGTCGGCCTGCTGAACCCGACGTTCGGCAACGTCTGCGTCAACGACTGACGCGAAACCGCCCCGAGTAGCCTCGCGGCGGGCCCTCCCGGCGTGGCGGGGGCCGCCCGCCGGGGGATGCAGGACACAGGCCGGACAAAGGGGCGGCCAAGCCGGACCACGTCCGGCTCCGCAGTGCCGGGGCGTGTCCGGTGGGCAAGGAACCGATCCACCGGACACGCTGTCAGGCGCTGCGCGGTGAGCGGCCCGTCGTCTTCCTCGCGGTCGTCTTCTTCGCCGCGGTCTCGGAACTCGGGGCCCTCCAGCTTGTCCACGGTCATGGTGTCCATGAGGGCGAGCGCGCCGTCGATCTCCGAAGGCGTTGAGAGCCTGGGGTGGTCAGCTGCTCGCTCGACCTGTTGCGCTCAGCCGCTCCTCGGCGGACGTTCCGCTGGGTGGAAGCCGCTGTGTGATCCGGTCGAACAAGTCCGTCAGCGGCTTGCCGACGTCCTGACCGAACTCGGTCAGCCCATAGGTGACTTGGGGCGGCGTCGTGGGCTCGACCTCCCGCCAGACCAGGCCGTCCTGGACCAGTGCGCGCAGTGTCTGAGCGAGCATCTTCTCGCTGATGCCCCGGATGCTGTCGCGCAGCTCGTAAAACCGAAGGTCGTTGCTCCGCAAGGAGATCAGTACCCAGATTCCCCACCTGCTGGTCACGTGGTCGACCACGTCGCGCGCAGGGCAGTCGGTGTGAAACACCTCATACGGTTTGCTCGCCTCGACCTGCGTCGGCTGCGCGCCTTCCGTCATGTCAGGAGCTTACCTCTGGGTATGTTCTTACGGAAAGTAAGCCCGACTCCTAGCGTCAACTGCCACAGCGCACACGGGACTAGGAGCTGAACATGATCGTGGTGACCGGGGCTACCGGGAATGTGGGCCGGCCTTTGACACAGGCCCTGGCCGAAGCGGGCGAGCACGTGACAGCGGTGTCTCGGCACGCGGCGGCGGTGCCGGACGGGGTCCGGCACGTGTCGGCTGACCTGGCCGAGCCGCAGAGCCTCACCCCCGCGTTGGACGGGGCGAAGGCGCTGTTCCTTCTGCTGTCCGGCGACCTGCACGCCCCTGAAGCCAGGCCGACCGACATCATCGAGCTGGCCGCGGCCAGCGGAGTCCGCCGGGCCGTCCTGCTCTCTTCGCAGGGCGTGGCGACCAGGCCGCTCGGCCCGTCGCGGATCGCGATGCGTGCGGTGGAGGAAGCGTTGAGGGAGTCCGGCCTGGACTGGGCCGTCCTGCGACCGGGCGGCTTCGCCTCCAACGCCTTGGCCTGGGCGGAGTCGGTCCGTACGCAAGGGACGGTCGCCGCACCCTTCGGCGACGTCGGGGTTCCGATCGTCGACCCGGCGGACATCGCCGAGGTCGCGGCGGCCTGCCTGCTGGACGACCGGCACACCGGCGGAGTCTTCGAGCTGACCGGGCCCGACGTGATCACGCCGCGTCAGCAGACGGAAGCCATCGCCGCCGCGCTCGGCTCGCCGGTGCGGTTCCACGAACTCACCCGCGAGGAGGCCAAGGCCGCAATGACCCAGTTCGTGCCGCCGGAGCTCGCCGACGACACCCTGGACATCATCGCCGCCCCGAACCCCGCCGAACTGCGGATCAGCCCGGACGTGGAACGAGTCGTCGGCCGCGCCCCGCGCTCCTTCAACGACTGGGTCGCCCGGAGCATCGCCGCTTTTCGCTGAGGCACGACTCAGTTGAAGCGCCGGGCAAACCTCGTGCGGTGCCCCCACAGGGGCACCGGCCATCGCATGTACCGGCGCGAGGGTCGAGCCACCCAGGTCGCGGCAGCGCCTTCGTCGGGGCTGGGGATACCAGCAGCAGCAGTCGTCGGTGCGGCGGGGTGTCGCAGCGCGGTGACCGGTACGGCGCCGGGCTCGGTGCGGGCACTGGTGAAGGGGCAGCATTCCAGGCCTGCGCCATTCCTGGGCTTGACGGCCGCTGGTGGACGCGGAGGACGAGGTCGCCCGGGACGGTCCCGCGCGGGCGACACCTTGCGGCCGGGCGCCGCAAAGGAGAACCACTCGAGCAGCGGTGCCCCCGCCGGGTACGCCGGCCTGGTTGGCGCGCCGCCGCCCCGCTCGTTCATGACGGTGGCAGAGACAGAAGCCCAGGTGGCAGCGGTGATCGGCACCGTCACTCGCAGGGGGCATGCCGTAGCCGGCGTTCCTCAACAATGCACGCGAGCGCCGGCTACCTCGTCGAGCAGCTTGGGATCGCCGAGGCCCCAGTAGTGCTGTCAGTGCCCGTTGATAACGTGCTTCGTCCAGTCATGGGGTTCATGAAGGGGCGGGGTACGTGCGGACTGTGACATGCCATCAGGTCGGCGAGCAGCGGTTGGCCGAGGCGCTCGACGACATCGACGGGCGGGCCTACAGACGGTGGCACTCGCTGCGGTACGGCAGCATCTCGCCGACGCTGATCCGGGCCATGGCGGACGAACTGCTCGACCATCTCGCCGCGCGAACGGTGACGGAGCCGGGGCTCGACGCTGCGACCGGCACGGTCGCGGTCACTGCCGCGGAGTGTGTGCACGGAGTGCTGAGCATCATGTGCTTCCCGAACGGGGACCAGGAACTCCGGTTCCCCCTCATCGGGGAGCGGATCAGCACGGACCCGGACGACGACGAGTTCGGGGACGGGCCCATCACCTTCCGGGACGTCGTCAAGGAAGCGCCCACCGCGCGGACCTGGCTCGACATGTTCGAGATGTGTGTCGTCAGCGGGCATGTGTGGGACTGGGAGCGGGTCACCGGGCTGCTGCTGCGCGGCGACTACGCGCCCGCCATCCGTGACGGCGTGCCCTACAACCGGTACACCTCCGTCTCCGACCCCGCCGACCTCGCCGCCATGGACGCCCTGTGCCCCTATCTCACCGAGGAGGCCGGGCATCTGCCCCGCGACTGGCCTACGGTTCCGCTGCGCAAGCCGGACGCCGGGGAGCGCACGGAGGCCGCCCGGCGGCTCGACGAGGTCGGCGACGCGCTGAGCGCGGACCAGCGGCTGCTCCGCGTACTCCTCGACGACGACCAGCACGCCTTCGAGGACGCCCTCGTCGCCCGGCTGGTCGCGTACCGGGAGAGCGTCGAGGCCGATACGAGTGATCCCGCGCCCCGGTCCCTCCTCCCCCTCGGCACCCTCGCCCTGGCCTGCCTCGCCGTCCAGGTCCATGGGTGGGAACTCGGCGTCCGGTCCGGGTATCTGCCGTACGGTCTGCTGGGATCGCCGGACGCGCCGCGCCGGGCGGCGGAGAGGAACCGGAACAATTTGGGCTGCTGGGCCGCCAAGTAGACCACCCGGGGTGCGGAAGTGGGTCTGGCCCGACATCCAGGACATCGTCGTGGAGACGGACTCGTCCCCACCGAGGCAGCGCGTACGTCTGTGCGATAGCCAAGGACGGAAGACCACCCTGCCCCACGTCGGCGAACGCCATCTGCCGGATCTCCACGCCCTGCGACCCCGGTAGCCCCGACGGCGCCGAGCCTCAGTCCGGTCACGTCAGCGATGACAAGGACTCGGACCAGTTCTCGCCGGCGAGCGTGGCCCAGCGCCGCGGTGGGCGATGAACCCGTCATCGGCCGCGCCATCGGCGCAGGGCGTCCACAGCTGTTCGACTGGGTGCATGGTGCCGTCGTCGCCCTCGCTGGGCTCGATCTCATACAGGGGCGTGGTGGTCAGGCCGCAACGGCGGCGGACTCAGAGCTGCGCGATGCCCAGCGCATCGCGCAGAAGGCGGTCGACGCCAGACGCAAGGCCGAGCAGGACGCGCAGCGGCTGGCCGGCCGGGCCTCCGCGTACAGGGCACAGGAGATCGCTCCGCGCGAGGCAGCGCAAGCTCATGCCCGTGCGGCCGAAAGTGAGGCGCGGGCGAGGCTGGAAGCGGTCAAGGCACGGCGCCAGGAACTCGTTCAGATCGCCGAACTGGAGAAGAAGGCGGTGGCGTCGTCCCAGGGGGCTGACAGCGCGGAGAAAGCGTGGGCCGCCGCCGAAGGGGACGCGCAGGAGCACCGACATCGGACCGCGAAGCACCTGTCGCAGATCTTCGCGGACATCGCCATCCCCATGGCTCCCGACAAGATCCGCAGTGCCGGAATCGGTGGAGGCCGGTGCCCGGACTGCCGGAAGCAGGCGAGGCGCGTACACAGTACGTACCAACGCATCCTGGACGAGCGGCCGTTGGGTCCTCGCCAGGTCGTAGTCCGGCTGCGGGTGCGCCGGTACGTCTGCGACCGGAAGAGCTGTGCCCGCAAGACGTTCGTTGAGCAGGTTCCGGGCCTGTCCGAGCGGCACTGCCGCTCCAGCACCGGGCTGGCTGCGGTCGATCGCGATCGAGCTCGGCGGACGTCCGGCCGCCCGGCTGTGCCGGCGTCTGCGGATGACCGCGGGCCGGACTCGGCTGCTCCGTGAACGGGGCGACGGACCCAGCACCCGAGGTGGCTTTCCGGCTTCTCCGCTGTGCGGACGACACGTCAAGGCTCGGCCGGCAGTCCTTTGTGGAGGGTCGCCATGAGGTTGGAACCGCGAACGCGGAAGGTTCGTGGTAGAACATTCGAAGCTGCGAATAATCTCGTAGAGTTCCTGCGCCGAAGCTTCACCCGACAGAATAGGTGTTTTCGGCAAAATGCAGCAGAAAGGAGTTCGATGCTATGTCAGAAGTGAACGAAGTCGTTTCGGCGTGGCGGCGCATCGCAGGGTGGCTGCGGGAGCACGCTCCGGTCAGCGCGGAGGCGCTTCAGCCAGGGGCTTCGGACGAGGAGATCGCGACCCTGAAGCGGCGTCTGAGATGCGAAATCCCGCAAGCTCTTGAGGCGTGGCTACGTGTGAACAACGGAAGCACCGCAAAGGATGTACGGGAGTCCCTTCCCGGCGGGGGAATCGCCCTCCGTCCTCACCGCGACTCCGTGATCTTCCCCGACGGAATGAGGTTCCTTGGCTGTCAGGAAATAGCTGATCAGTATGCTGATTACCTGCATATCGCTGGAGATATCCAGGATGACGACTACTGGAAGCCGTGGTGGATCCCCGTTGCGGCGAAAAGTGACGGGCCTTACGGAATCATCTTGGATGCGCAGACCTCTTATGATCCGTCACCTCTCCTGAAGTTCAGAGAGGGCGACTACCCGAGCTCTTACTTGCCGTCGCTCACTGATTTTCTCCGTCCCTTTGCTGATTTGCTGGAGAGGGGTGAGGCTCCCGGTACGTCCATGGAGTACAAGCGATTCTTCGTCGCCGATGGACGGATTGCCTGGTCGAGTTGACGGTCGACAGGATAGATCCGGTGAGGCGGAATGCGGCCTCACCGGATCTCTTCGCTGTCAGGATCAGTTCGGCTTGGCTACATCAAGCCAGTAGTCGTCATGGTCAATGATCCGGTTCTTCAGTCGGAAGTCAGGGAACAAGGCCATGGACTGGGTGTTCTGATTGTTGGACATGCTGGAGCGACCGCAGTGTTCCTTCCACGTTGGGAGGGGGTAGCGCAGGTCGACATGGAGTCGCCACAGACCGTCATCGTCCTTCTTTGCGTAGGTCTGAAGGCATTCGTCACCGGAGCCGACAGGATTGGTGCCGCCCAGAGACGGGGGCGTGCCGGCACTCTGGTACGTCTTGGCAAAGGCGAACTCGTCACAGCTCGATGTATCGGTCCCGCTGGAGGCGAGTTCGGGTGAAAGCGTGGCGTCCTGGTTACGCTCGAAGGAGGTCGGACACATTATGACATCTCGATTGTAATCGCTCTGTGTCATATCCGGCCTCACCGGAGACATCACGTCGTCGCCGAGATAGGTCAGCGGATCACCTTGACCCTTGAGCCCGAAGTGGTCAGGAAGCATGTGCTGGACCAGCCATGCATGAGCTGCTGCCGCCGGAAACTTCTGGGAATTCATGACGTACGTCGGCTTGTAGTGGTCGAAGATACAGCCGGGTGTGGTCCTGACTGTGGTGTCGCAGCGCAGTTCGGAGTACCCGTCGGTGCTGATGGCGACGGCGTTGTCGGAGGGAACGTCGGCAACGAGGGCTCCGAGGTCCCATGCCATGCCGAGGACGTCCACTGAACGGGACTGTCCCCAGGTCAGACCCATCTGGATTTCTCCGACGTGTCGATCTCCCGCTGCCCAGTCCCAGGTCGCGGGCGTGTTCCAGATCTGCTTGGTGGTGGTGCAGTCGATGGAGCATGTGCCGGACGAGGTGATGGTGACGGGTGCTGTGGCGCCCACCCCGGTGGCGGCCGTAGGAACGAGTTTCAGCAGGGCGTTTGATATCGCGGAGTTGTAGTAGGCCTTGATTTCGGCCTGCAGGTCGAACTCCATGGTGCCGATGATGGCCTGGTCCTGATTGACGATGAGTACAGTGACGTGGTCCTTGAGGCAGGCTTCCGTTCGATTGATCCACTGTTGCTTGAGGTTGAAGGGCTCGTCGTTGCACCAGGAGACGAAGCCGTCCGGTCGTTCCGTGGAGATCGCCTTGACCGAGGCGGCGGAGGTGGCGGAGGGTCCGGCCGGTCCGGTTCCGTTGATGACGCTCATGCTGAGGTCGGTGGGGGTGGTGACGTCCGGGGGCTGCGCGGCGTTGAGGTCGGGATCGTGGAAGGTCAGGTCGGTTGGCATACCGCTGTAGTCGCCGGGAACGAACGCGACAGCGTCGTAGGCCACGTCCTTGTCGGCACCGTTCGGGGGAGGACCGGAGTTTGACAGCTGCACCTCCGGCGCTTGGTCCTTGAAGTTGTAGGCGCCGAGGAGAACCCAGCTGTTGCTCTGGGAGTTCTGGTCGATGATCTCGGTCTTGGGGCCGAACGGTGTAATGACCGTGTACGTGGCGTCGGAGGTCTGCGCGCCAGTGTCGGGGATGTGCACGTAGACCTTGGCTTGGCTGCCGGGGATGGCCGAGTTCAGCTTCCAGTCACCGAGGATGGTCATGCGCCCGCCGTCGCCGCCCAGGTGGTCGGCGTCGCGTTCGTGGGTGTACCAGAAGTGTCCCTGGTAGCCGCCGCCGATCTGGTGCAGGTCCGCCTTGGCGTCGTACTGTCCCAGGCCCGGGCCGGTCGCGTACGGGTCGGGGTAGAAGGTGAACTGGAACGAGCCGTCTGATGTGGTGGTGCCGCAGTCGCTCCAGGTGTTGGTGCCTGCCGGGACGGAAGGGACGACCTTCGCACCTGAGGGTGCACCGGAGCAGACGGGTGTGCCGTGCTGGAGCCGGTAGCCGCGGCCAGGCTCGTTGATCAGGCTCTGGTACTTGATGTTCTCGAAGCCGCAGGTGGTGGCACAGTCGGACTTCCAGGTGGCGTTGGACTCGTGCCACCAGTACTGGGCGTAGCAGCCGGCGTCGGGGCAGTGGGGCGGGTTGGCCGTGTCGCAGTTGTTCTTCGTGTTGCAGAACGTGTCGAGCGGCGGCGAGACGTGGGCCCGGTTGTAGCGCGCGCTGCCTTGAACGTAATAGGGCAGGTCCGCTCCGTTCCAGTAGGCGGGGCGGAAGCCGGCGGAGGAGAAACCGGACTCGCCCGGCCAGTCCTGCCGGCCGGAGGTGGCGTAGGAGAAGCCGGTGTCGATGGACCAGGCGGACCAGCCCATCACCTTCTCCTCGTACGGCCACTGCTGAGGCTTGGCAGCGTCCTTGGCGGCGAGCGGGTCGATGTCGGTGTTCATGAACGCGTTGCGGGAGGCGGGATAGACGGGGTTGGCGGGGTTGTTGTACCAGCCAAGGCCCCAGTTGCCGTTGGTTCCCGCGTCCGCCTTCTTGTTGAAGCCGAGGTTGTAGTTCCACACGGCGGTGAACCAGTTCTCGGGCTTCGCCGGGTTGTCGTTATTCACCGTGATCGTCTGGTCGGCCTGGTGGACCTCGTTCCACTTGTCGGCGAGGATGTAGAGCGAGGCGGCGATGTTGGTGGCGTAGTCGATAGCGATCGCGCGCTGCGTGCTGACCGGGAGGGACGTTTCGCCCGGCTTCTCGTATCCGGCCTTGCGCATACCGTCGGTGACCTGGCCGACACCGTAGCCGCAGTCCGACTTGTTCCAGTTGATGGTCCAGTAGTCGGCGAGCGTGCCGCCGCTCTGGTGTCCGTAGTAGCCGTCGACGGCCGCGAGCGGGCTGCCCATCTGCCCGGGGATGGAGCCGGATTCGGCCTGCCACAGGTTGGATTCCTGGGCCAGGATGCCCAACTCGATCTGCGCCGGGATGTTTCCGCCGGTGATCAGGTCGGGCTTCTTGAACAGGCCCTGCGGGTCGATGGTGCCGAGCCCGGTCTGCGAGCGCCAGCCGCCCTGGGTGAGGTAGCCGGAGCGCAGGTTGCCCTTGACGGCCATGTCCACGGCCCATTCGACCTGGTTCGGGGTCGGCTGGAGGGCCTGGGTGCCGACGTCGTTACGAGGAACGGAGCACCAGGCGTCCGTGTCGACCGGATCGTGAGCCCGCGGATCGTCGGTGGACGTGGTCAGCATGCTCATCGTCGACATCTGTGGCTTCGAGGAGCCAGTGAGCGCCGGCGACGGCTTGCCGCCTGCGGTGCTGCCGGGCTCGGCGGCCGTCTGCTTCGTTTGCTTGCCCGTGCCCGGCACCATGCTGGTGATGGTCAGCGCATGGCTGGTGCGGCCGGGCGTCACCTCGGCTGCCGGTTCCTTGCTCGTGGACTTGGTGAAGCCACGCCCAGCGTTTTCGATGCGGGCGACACCTGCCTGCACGGCCGGGGAGACGACCGGGTCGACGGCCAGGCGTCCGCGGGTGGAGACATCCGCGTCGGGTGAGACGTCCAGCGCCTTGATGCCGCTGGCCGCGAAGCCCTTGCCGTGGCTGGCCTTGCCGGTGAGGTAGACCGTACCGTCCGTGCCCTGGCGCAGGTTCATCGCGGTGAGCCTGCCGCTCGCCACGGTCATCTTCTTGCCGTGCGCGTACGTCTGTACGTTTGCGTCGGTGTCACCGGTCCGGTCGACATAGCTGATCGTGCCGTCACCTGTCACACGGATGCCGTACGGAGCATGCTTCGTGGCGGTGAGCTTGGCCGTCCTGCCCTTGCGGTCGACGTGGACGAGCCGGTTTCCGGCGGCGGCGACCACACCGTCCTTGGTGGGCACGGCAGAGGTGATCTCGCCCTTCGCCGTGGTGTCCGCGACAGTGGCGCCCTTCGTGCTCACCGTGACCAGACGCGTCTTGGTGTCGCGGAGCGCGGTGAAGACAGCGGTGTGCGTGGCCGGGTTGCACGTCGGGTCGAAGTACGCCAGCGACGCGGTGAACGGCAGTTTGGTGACGCTGCCGTCGTCCAGGTTCACGATCGCCGTAAACCCGCCGCCCATCATCAGGTCCGGCTTGTTGGTGAAGGTGCGGGGAGCGTAGGCGACGGCCGCGTGGTGGTCATCCATGACGCAGCTGTTGCCGATCCATGTGTCGGCCGGAAGCTGAGGTTCGCTCAGCACCGTAACTGTCTTCCAGGCGTAGCCAGTTGTACTGTCGGCGACAAGGAGATGGAATCCGTCGCTGTCGGCGGCCGTAGTCACCGCCCGGTCAGCGGAGGCCTTCCATCCCTTCCCGAGAACCGTGTCACGGTCCTTCAGCGGGACAGCCGAAGACGTGGGCTTCTTCTTGTGTGCGGTGTTCTCATGTGGTGCCGAATTCTTGGGCGGTTTCGGTATAGCCGCCTCTGCGGCGCTGGTGGCGAAGGTAGAAGCGATCAACGCGGTTGCTGCGGCGACAACCACAGCGGATGACCGTCTCCTCCGTCTCTGCCGTGACCGATAGCGCATGATGTGTTGTTTTGTCCTTTCGGGGGATACCAGCCGGCCGATGCCGATCTGCGGCGCCTGCGGAATGGGAATAGACATGGACGGCACCGCTGCAGGTGCCTCTTCCGCTGTGCGCAGGTCGCATCATGGGTGGGCGCATATCAGCCGCGGCCGGAGCTGGCTCACGTCAGCAACAGCGGCGAATCCGACCCTCACGATTCGCTACTGTTAATTCACGCAGAAAGTCACAGGTCTGCGTTCGCCAGCTGTGAGGCGTTTTGGTTGTACGTCGCGCTCAAGTTCCCGAAGAACGTCCCGTATCCTTCTGGGTCCCACTGATCGCGCGGGCCGCTGTAGCCGCTGTTGTAGTACACCCAGTACACCCAGCTGGCCTCGTTGTAGACAGAAGCGGCGTCGTTCTTCATGGGCTTCGACTCGCCGTTTCCGCTGGTCAGAAAGTAGTACTGCGGACACCCCTGCGAACTGCACGCGGGTTCCCATACTGCATAATTCGGAACCTGGCCATAGATCCCAATGCGAGACCCTCCCAGGTTCGAGTTATAGAAAAGGCAGAGTGTGCCGTCGTAGTGAGCGCACGTTGTCGTGTCCCCGTTCCCCCGGGCCTGCGCTGATGGCGCTCCGCCAAGCAGTGCAAACGCGGCCAAGACAACCGCGCTGAAGGCAATTCGAGTACGCAAGGCATTCCTTTCCGTGGTTTTCCGTTCCATGTCCACTCGACGCACACAAAATGGCATACTTGCATGTGCACGTCAAGAGTTTTCGTCCGGCACAATGAGAGTGCCGGTCGGATTTTCGGCACTGCAACGACGATGCGTTACAGTTCGGCATTGGTGAGCTGGCTCTTCGAGACGGAGGCGAACATGAAATGGGACGCGCTGCGCCTGGTTGCCGTAATGGGCATTGCGACAGCAATTATTACGGGGTGTGATAATTCCGATGGCGGGTCCTCTCCGCGCCCCTCGGTCACCTCGCCCACGTCGTCGCGGGAGTCCGTTCCGGCTCAATCCCCCAAGGCGTTGGCTGCCGAGGAGGTCAAGAGCGCCGTCGAGCGCCGCATATCGGCGGTGGAGGAGGAGTTCGGGTCCGGTGTGCACTCCCCTTGCTCGACGTCGTCGTCCAAGCTGTTCACTGCCAAGTGCCAGGCGGCGGCCGACGCCACGTCCGGTGCCGCAGGCCTGGCTCTGCGTGAAATCGACGGGCGCGCCGGTTTTGCGACCCTGACTTCGACCGCACGAAGACTTCAAACGGCGGCTCAGCAATATGACCAACTGGGATGTGCGACCGGTCCCACCGCGGCGGGCACCCGTCACGCGTGCCTTGCCCCGGCGGCCGTCATCGCCCAGGGGCTGGATGATCTGCGGGACGGCGCCAACCTGGGCCTGGCTGGTAAGTAGCTTCCCCATGTCTCCCCCGCTTGCCGTGTTCGTCGTTGGCTGGTGTGGCGTGCTGGCGGCTCAGTGGCGGAGAGCCTCAAGTGGTTCGATCCGTGCGGCTCGCAGGGCGGGATAGAGACCGGCGAGGAACCCGATGACCACACCGATGAGCGGTGCGGGCAAGACGGTGTACGGCTCCAGGACAGCCGTCCAGTTGCGGGCGAGAGACGTGCCGACGACGACCGCGACGCCAGTCACCGTGCCCGTCAGCCCGCCGAGCGCACCCAATGCGGTGGACTCGGTGATGAACTGGGCGGTGATGTGCCGGCGACGGGCCCCCAGCGCCCTGCGTAGACCGATCTCTCCCGTGCGTTCCAGCACAGCCACGAGTGTGGTGTTGGCGATGCCGACCGCCCCTACGACCAGGCAGATCGCGGCCAGGATCAGAAAGAGCCCGGACATGTCCGTGGAGACCTGGTCGCGTAGTGCGTGGGGATCGACGGGCGGGACGGCGCGGAGCAGTCCGGGATGGTCGGGCCGCAGGGCGAGGGGGGCCTGCTTGGCGATGAGCGCGGCCGCCCCGGTCCGGGTACGGATGAGTGCCTGGGCCGGGTCGTCCACCGGAGCGCCGTAGGCGTCCAGTGCCGTGTCCGCGGGGATGATGACCGAGAGCAGGCTCTGGGGCAGACGCTGCGTGTCAGCGACCACGCCCAGCACGGTGTACGCGGCTCCGTTGATGAACACGGCCGGCCGGTTCTCGACCTGAGTGACCCTCAGCAGTCGGGCAACGCTGCTTCCGAGCAGACAGACGCGTTCCTTACGCTGCTGGTGGAAGTCGTTGAACAGTACTCCCGAAGACAGCGTCGGCTGCATGGCATGGAGCGCCCCAGGGGAGGCCGCGAGGACGTGCAGGCCGCTGCGGGCTCCGTCTGCGGCTTCGGACGAGGAGGCCGTGACGTCCGGGCGCGCGGACACGGTCGGGTTACGCAGCGGAACGTTCCACCACACTCCGCCGTCCACGACGCCGTTGAGTCGCTTCAGGCGAACGTCGGTGTCGAGCGGGAAGTCCATGACGGGGTCCTGCTGCGTTCCGGAGCTGGCCGTGCCGGGTCCGGTGTCATCGACAGTCACCGTGGTGTTCTGCAGCATGCTGAAGGAGGCACCGATCTGGCCGGCGGCGGTGGAGGTCAGTCCCAGGACAGCTACGAAGGAACCGACGCCCAGGACGGTTCCGAGCATGGTCAGCACAGAGCGCACCGGCCGTTGCACAATTCCCGCCAGAGCCTCTGCGGCGAGGTCACGCCAGGTGAACCGGGTGGGAGCCACCTCGCGGGGTGAGCGCCGGCTCACCAGAGGCCTCCCGCGGCTCCCGGCGCCGACCCGCCGGCCGGCGCCAGCTCACTCAGGTGGCCGTCTCGGATGGTGACCTGGCGCCGAGCCCGCTCTGCCACCGCGGGGTCGTGAGTGATGATGACGATGGTGGCGCCGGCCCTATTGAGCTCCGCCAGGAGGTCCATCACGGAGCGGGCTGTCGCCGAGTCCAGGTTCCCCGTGGGCTCATCGCACAGCAGTATGTCTGGCGAGTTGACGACGGCACGCGCGATGGCCACCCGCTGCCTCTCGCCGCCCGACAGGCGGGACGGCATGACGTCCAGCCGATGGCCCAGTCCTACGCGGCGCAAGGCGCGCGCCGCGTTCGCGCGACGCGGTTCGCCGTGCCCGGTGACGTAGAGCTGAGCGAGAGCGACGTTCTCCAACGCTGTGCGGTGGGGCAGCAAGTGGAAGGCCTGGAAGACAAATCCCACCCTGCGCCCGCGCAGGGCAGCACGCTCGCGCTCGGTCAGGGACGCCACGTCGATCCCGGAGAGCTGGTAGTTGCCGCTGGTGGGATGGTCCAGCATTCCGAGGATGTTGAGGAGGGTCGACTTGCCGGACCCGGATGGGCCCACCACAGCCAAGAACTCACCGCTGTCGACACGTAGATCAGCCGGAAGTAGGGCGGTGACGGGCGGCGAGCCGGGATATGTCTTGGAGACGCCCTGCAGCTCCAGGACAGGAACCGGCGGCGGGGAGGTCATCTTCCCACCACCACACGATCTCCAGCACGGAGCGTATGGCCGCCAACGGGTGTGACCTGCACCAGTCCGTCAGCTGAGACTCCCACGGTCACCGGCACCACGAGCTGCGTGCCCGACGCGGTTACCACCGTCACGGTGGTGCGAGCGTCTGCCCCTGCCGAGACCGCAGCCTCCGGCACCGCGGTCACAGCGCCGGACGTCGCTGCAGCCGTGATGGTGATTCGGACATCCTGGTCGGCGAACTTCTTGTCCCACCTTCCGCTGCTTTTGATCCTCACCGGTACGTACGCGCTGCCGTTCTGCGGAGTCGTGGTGCCGCTGTCGGGCATCGTCTTATCGGCCCCGGATCCGGGAACCACGACGGCGCCCACGGAATCAACAACGCCCGTGGCCTGGACACCGGTCGCCTCAGCCAAGACGTCCGCCTTCATGCCGGTTCCGATCAGGCGCCGTTCGGAGGGGTCGAGGAAGCCAGTGAGTGTCATGTCTCCGCGGGCCAGCGTGATCACTGGGCCCTTGACCGTGTCACCCACTTGCACGGGTACGGAGACGACCCTGGCCGGCAGGGAGGGCACGAAGACGGCTTCCGAAGCGGGCAGCATCACCGTCGGCTCCGGCACGGTGGGGCGGGGCGCGTCCGATGAGCGGCTCTTCCGGATGTCACCACTGGGCTGCACCGCGGCCGCGTCGGCATCGGCAGTGCCGGATGCGCCGGAAGTGGAGTCGGCAGTGCTGGTGTTGGCGGAGGTGGTCAGCGGCACCGAGTAGCCCATGGCGGTATACATGTGCCGCACCGCGGCTGCCGTGCCGGACCCGAAGGTGCCGGACGGGTCGGAGCCCGTCGGCCAGCCAAGAGAACGAAGTCCCTTCTGCAACTGGGCAACGTCCTTCCCCTTCTCACCGATGGTCAGATCGCGGTACATCGGCAGCGTCCCCGGCAGTGCGAAGACAGGCCGCTCGTCGTACTCCACGAGCGGCCTTCCCGCCTTGATGCTCTGGCCACTGTGGACGAAGACCCCGGTCACCAGCAGCGCGGTAGGCTGCGATCCGTTTCCAGTGGCGGCGACACTCGTGGGCGTGACAGAAATGGTCCGTCCGTTGGAGAAGGTTCCGCGGAAAACCACGGTGTTCTGCAGGACCTGGCGCACGACAGGGGCGGTGATGACGCTGGGTCTGGGCGCCTGGGTACGCGCGGCAGCTTCCGCAGGTGACTGGACCCACTGAGCCGCAAACATGCCGCCGGCCGACAGCACAGCCGCGCAACAGGCGGTCACCACAGTCCAGCGGCGATGACGGTCCAGCCGAGAGCCGCCAGTCACCTCAGCCAACTCGTCCGCCGACTCGCGGGAATGCGTCCGTGAGCGCTTCACGAGACCGAGCTCCCGGCGATGACCTTTGCGGATCGGTCGAGGGTTTTCTGCGCGGTGGCACGCATCTGAGTGAGGGCTTCCTGGTTCTTCTCAATCAACTCTTTCTGGATGGCCGACTCCACCGCGACCCAGGTGCCGATGAGGTTCGTCTTCTGCTTGCACGCCACGTCGGTCTTCGCCATCTGGATCTCAGCGGCCGAAGGTGAGTCGGCCAACCGGCCCCTGAGCGGCTCCAAAGGAGTCTGAAAGCTGTAGCCATGCTTCTTCATGCAGGTGGACCAGGAATGGAACGCCGCGGTCACCTGGGGCGTGGACATGGACTGCTGGAAACTGGCGTCATTGATATTCTCGGGAAGCCGTTCCTGCAATCCCTTGCCAAGTTTCCGCTCCGCCTCTCCGGAACACCCATGAGGGGGGATCTCCTGCCCCTTGTAGCTTTTCGGAGCCGGACCGCTGCTACCGGGCCGCGACGTGTCGCCAAGGAACACGTTCGATTCGGCATCGCTCATCGGCTGCGTGTTTGCGGGTGCCGCCGGTATCGTACCGGCGGCGGGATGATAACCGTAGCGTGCAGCAGTTTCGCTTTCGGATACCCCATAACGACGGATCATGTTTGCTGCGTCACCCTTGGGGTCTGCGGGCGATTTCCACGACGTGCCGACAGCGTAATCGAAACCAAAACGTGCCATACATTGCCGCACGAGAAGTTTTGACGCGTAGAGAATCTGCGAATGCTCGTCGTTCTTCAGTAGGTAGTCCTCGATGGGCAGCGAAATCGACGCTGTTGAAGAAAGAGAGGGAATGACACTAGGTGATACATGGGGTGCCGCCAGGTTATCTCCTGGGCGCTGCTCCGAAGTGGCGGGCGAACCACAGCCGCTGACCGTGGTCAAAAGCACAACACCCAGCGCAAGCACGGCAGTCGAGCGGTACATTCCCTTACTGATCACTCTTGTCCCTTACTTATTCACGCAGCGACGCGGCTGCGGCCACCGCAGCACATCGTTTTACCAGTGCGATTAACCAGAACAGCCTTGCTCCGAGCAAGCCCTTGCAACGAGACACGGGGTTCTCCACCAGACACTGAGGATTGCTTCCCGCCTCGCGGAATCAGAATTTAGCTGTCCGCGCCGATCGCTGGTCAGGCTGCAATTCCTGACACGTCTCGCTTCATGTATGAACGCGAAGTGCCGATGCCTGTACGGGCTTCAAACTCAGCAGCAGACTGAGCCCAGTTCCAGATCTGACGGCCAGTTGAGCAGATCCCGTCGCAGCGCCGACGTGTGAATTGCCCAGCACTGCACAAAAACGACACGGAACACTTTTCCCTCCCCCTGTGCTGCCAATGATCAGCGAGCAGACCCTACGGCACTGCATCAGGTGCGCGTCAATGAATTACAAAAGGGATCTTCAGACGCAAGCGGAACCCTTTGTTCGGGCTCACGTGTGTCAAATACTCACCGAGCGTCACATACTAGACAGTCCAACCGGGTAAAGTTTCCATAAAGGCCGATGCCAAGAAACCCCCTGACCCGTCCCGTACTGTGATCGCAGGCGTCGGTTGGCTCGGTGTGAGGATGGCGTATGGCTGCGGGCTTCAAGCTGGCACCACCAGATCGCCCATGACCAGGGAGTTCGTCGCGACCGTGTGGAGGCGAGCTGCGCCTCCGCAGGCTGGAGGGCGGGCTGGTGACGAGGGTGCGCCATCGGGTGCGGGTGGCTTGTTCGCTGTCCAGCCATTGCAGCGTCGTGTGGTCGGCGGGGAGGGGGAGGCCGGCCATGAAGGAGACGATGTCGATGTAGTAGGCGTAGTCCCCGTTCTGGGTCTGTTCGCGCAACCGGGAAAGGGTGGCGGCGAGTGCGTCGTGGTCGTCGAGGACGGCCTGGTGGAACGCCGCGGCGCGTTCGAGGGTGGGGGTCATGGAGGTGAGGCCGGCGATGTCGAGCTCGGTGCGCAGGGTGTGAATGCGGTCGTCGAGCGCGGGAGTGCCGGCGTCGCGGATCAGAGCGCGATGGCCGCGTTGATCGTGGTGGCGCGCAGGTCAAGGTTGGCGAGGAGCTGGTGGCCAGGTCGATTTCGTCGTCGGCCTGGTGGGGGTCGTAGGAGGCGACGGCGAGTGCGCGCAGGGCTTGCCCCCTGCGTCGACGGTGGCTTCTCCCGCCACTGAGCCTCGCCCGGCGCCTCCGGTGTCAACGCCCCGGCTCCCGCCGCCAGCCCCGCAGTGCCGGAGCCTGACCGAGCGCCCGGTCCGTCACCTGGTGGGCCGTGGTGACAGCCGAACGGTCGTCGGCGGCCCGTAGAAAGTAGGTGATCACCGCGTTTCCGGGGCCGGGGGAGACATGGATGTGCTCGATGCCGTCCCTGGGGCGGGCCGAGGCCCACAGGATGTCCGTTAGGCCCAGCGGCGGCGCCCCGGCCCGGTCCGTGTCGGTGATGGTGACCACGGGAATGCGCATAGCGGCCACCCTGTCCCCCTTTGCCACCGGGCTGTAGAGGCATCGCCTGGCAGGAATCGGCTGGGCAGCAACCTGCACGGTGTGAAAAGATCACTGATGGGCGCGACGTACACCACAGATGGGGGATTCTGTGCTGTCCGCGCTTGGTATCGACGTCACGGCCGAGGCCGTCTACCGCGCCCTTCTCGATCAGCCGGACTGGGGCGTGGCTGAGATCGCCGCTCAGGTGGCCGGGACGGACTCGCAGGTGCACGCGGCACTGGACCGGCTGACCGAACTGGGGCTGCTGCGTCCCAGGTTCTCCGATGCGTCGGTGCTGCGGCCGGTGGGGCTCGATGTCGGCGTCCAAATCCTGCTGGCCCGCCGCGAGGAGGAGGTCCGTCGCGCCCAGGAGGAGTTCGCCGCCGGACAGGCGGCCGCGCTGCAGATCCTGGAGGCCGAGGCCGCGGCGGCCGGCACCGGGCACCGCTACGAGGAGCTGTCCTCGATCGAGCAGGTGCAGGACCGGCTGGAGCGGCTGGCCCGTACGTGCATCCGGCGGCTGCTGTCCTTCCACCCGGGTGGCGCCCAGCCGGCGGCCCAGCTCGCGGCGTCCCGGCCGCTGGATGCCGCGCTGCTGGCACGCGGGGTGGAGATGCGCACGCTGTACCAGGACTCGGTGCGCAACGACCAGGACACCTTCCGGTACGCCCAGTGGCTGACCGAGTCGGGTGGACAGGTGCGGACCGCGCCCGTGCTGCCGATCCGCATGGTGCTGTTCGACGACAGGGCCGCGCTGCTGCCGGTGGACCCGGAGGACTCCGGGGCCGGGGCGGTGCAGTTCTCGGGGCCGGGCGTCATCACGGCGCTGAGCGCGCTGCACGCGGCGGTGTGGGAGCAGGCGGCGCCGTTCGTTGTGGAT